>NZ_JPIK01000005.1:0-300000 GCF_000717475.1 Desulfonatronum thiodismutans | reverse complement strand
TACGAGGTCAAAACCGCAGAGAACGGAAGTATCGCCCTGGAAGTCTTCCAAGACTTCCAGCCTTCCATCGTGCTCACCGACATCAAGATGCCGGTCATGGACGGAATTGAGCTGATGCGGCGGCTCAAGAAAGACTATCCCGACGTGGAGGTGGTGATCATCACCGGCCACGGCGACCTGGAACTGGCCATCGAGGCTCTGAAACACGAAGCCGCCGACTTCATCACCAAACCCATCAACGACGATGTGCTGGAAATCTCCCTGAACCGCGTTCGGGAAAAGATCGTGATGAAACGTCAGTTGCGAAACTACACGGAGAACCTCGAACGGCTCGTGGAAGAAAAAACCCAGCACATCGTCAAGCTGGAACGCCAGACCGCCGCCGGCCAGATGGTGGAAAAATTCAGTGATTTTTTATCCGGAATCACAACCGAGGTGGAAAATCGAACCGGGCTCTTCAACGAGCTGCCCTGCCTCGTCTCCCTACATAACAAGGATCTGCGGGTCGTGGCCTGCAACAGTCTGTTCAGAGAGCGCATCGGCGATTGCAACGGCATGAACACGCCCCAGATGTACGCCCAGGAGACCTTTGCCGATTCCGAATGTCCCGTCCAGGCGACCTTTCAGTCCGGGAACGGTCAGCGCCTCAAAGCGACCCTGGTCGGCAAGGACGGAACGCCGATCCCGGTCACGGCGCATACCTCGCCGATCCTGGACAAGGAAGGGGAGGTCGGGCTGGTCCTGAGCATTGCCGTGGATATGACGGAACTCAGTCGTCTTCGGGACGAACTGCTGGCCACCCAACGCAAATACCAGCGCCTCTTCGACGAAGTCCCCTGCTATATTACGGTGCTAAACCCGGACTTCACCGTCGCGGAGACTAACCGCCGCTTCAAGGAGAAGTTCAACGAGGCCGAAGGGCTGCTGTGTTACCGGGAAAAGAAGGGCAGGGAAGCGCCCTGCGCGGACTGCCTGATGCAGCAAACGCTTCAGGACGGTGAGTCGCACCAGACGGAAACCGTGGTCACCACCAAGGATGGAGAGCAGCTTAACGTACTGGCGATTTCCTCGCCCATTCGCAATGCCCAGGGTGATATTCATCAGGTCATTGAAATGTACACGGACATCACCGAAATTCGCCGCCTCCAGGACCATCTGACCTCCCTGGGCATCATGCTCGGCTCCATGTCCCATGGGGTCAAGGGACTACTCACGGCCCTGGACGGAGGCATGTACCGCCTGGAATCCGGCCTGAAAAACGACCAGCCCGACCAGGTCGCGGACGCCATGAACACTTTGAAAAATATCATCGGCAAGGTCCGCAAGCTGGTGCTGGACATCCTCTACTACGCCAAGTCCCGGGATCTCGAAGTTCAGGACTTCGACGCGGCGAAATTCCTTGCTGACACTGCCGCACTGATCCGCCCACGAGCGGACAAGGCCGACGTCCGCTTCACCTTTCATGCCGAAGAAAACCTCGGCACCTTTCAGATCGACGCCGCAGCCCTGTCCGCGGCCCTGGTCAATTTCCTGGAGAACGCGGTGGATGCCTGCGAAGGAGTTGAAGTCGAACAACGCCAAGTCGAGTTTTCAGCCTCGGGAACCCCGGATCGCGTCGCCATTACGGTCAAGGACCAGGGCCAAGGCATGGACAAGGAAACCCGAGAGAAAATTTTCACCCTCTTCTTTTCTTCCAAAGGCAGCAAGGGCACCGGCCTGGGCCTCTTCATCTCCAACCAGACCATCGAAAAACATGGCGGCTCCATCGCCGTTGAATCCGAACCCGGCAAAGGGAGCACCTTCACCATCACCCTGCCTCGCAAACAACCGCTGACTTGTCCAAGTCGGCGATCGCCCGAGCTGAAAGAGTCCGGCTCTGAATAGTTTTTTCGAGGGGACGATCTCAGCATCTTCCGTCCCCTCGCACGCCCCCTTCATGTCGAGCGCAGAAGTCCAGAGCAATGGCCATGGGGCCGTCTGCTTGGCTTTGTTGGCCATGTGCCAGTGTATCGGTCTTTGAACAAACAGGCTTGGCGCAGTCAGAGCCTTGCTCGGAACGCGGCAACAAAGGCGCAAAAATAGCCTGGTTCTCATCCTAAGACGTATTACAAGCCCATTTCTTAACCTGCTTCCCACCCTCTCACTCTATCCACCTAAAACTATTACACCTCTCTTTTTGGCACAGATTGTGTTTAAGCCCTTGCATGGTCAACAGACCACAATCAAGGAACAGCATACAGGAGATTGTCATGCCAAAAGGTGATGGAACCGGCCCCACGGGACAGGGCGCGATTAATGGGTGGGGCAATGGAAATTGCCCACAAGGCCAAGAAGGGCGAGGCCGGGGACGAGGCCGTGGCGGTTGCCGCGGTCAAGGCGGCCAGGGGATGGGACGAGGTCAAGGCAAGGGTCAAGGTTGGAGCCAAAGTGGCTCGCGCAACCAGCAAGACGGAAGCACTGCTCCGGCGTCGGCATCCGCCCCGACCGGCTCTGGTACGCCCGGTGCGTCGGCAACCCCAAAACCCATGCCCGGCAACCGCCCCAGGCAACGACGTCTGCGGGTACATCGTTGCTGGAACATGACATAGACATCTGATAATGTTGAACAATATCCGATCAACCGCTCCCTTCAACCATCAGAGTCAGGAGTATGCGCATCATGAGCGACCATGAATGCGGGACGTGTTCGGACAAGGATTGCGCCGGGCAGAGCGAGGAAGAAAAGGCTCTCCAGGCCAATCTTGCCCGGATCAAAAACAAGATCGTCGTCCTTTCCGGCAAGGGCGGCGTGGGCAAGAGCACAGTAGCCGTAAATCTGGCTCAGGCTCTGGCCATGGCCGGGATGAAGACCGGTCTGCTGGACGTGGATGTCCACGGTCCGAGCATTCCCCGGCTGCTCAGCCTGAGCGGAAAGCATCCGCATATTGACGCCGGACGGCTGGAGCCCATTAATGCCGGTCCGAATTTGTGGGTCATGTCATTGGGCTTTTTATTGCCAAGCAACCGGGAACCCGTGATCTGGCGCGGTCCGGTAAAGATGGGGATGATCAAGCAGTTTTTGCGCGACGTGACCTGGGGCGATCTGGATTTCCTGGTCGTGGATTGTCCGCCCGGGACCGGGGACGAGCCCTTGTCCGTGCTCCAACTGCTGGGACCGTCGGCCAAGGCCCTGATCGTGACCACTCCTCAGGGCGTGGCCGTGGATGATGTCCGAAGATCCGTGACCTTTTGCGCCGAGGTGGGCAATCCTGTCTTGGGCATTGTGGAAAACATGAGTGGCCATGTCTGCGGCCATTGCGGTCATCTGGATGATATTTTCGGCAGCGGAGGAGGGCTGGCTCTTGCCGAGGAGATGGGCGTTCCTTTTCTGGGCAGGATCCCCCTGGATCCCGAAGTGGTCCGCTCCGGAGACGAAGGGTTCGCCTTCCTGCGCATCCACCAGGAAGGCCCTACGGCCCAGGCTTTACATCACATCATCAAGCCGATCCTGGCGATATCAACAGGCCAGCTGGCCTGAAATTAACCAAAAATTGTTTCGCCTCTCCTCGCTTGAACCCAGGCCGCATTGGGCGGTCTTGGTTTTTTATCGCCGTGCGCCCCCCCTCGGACGCACGGCAGGCCGGAGATGGCGACTCCCTGAACCTTGCCGCACGCTCAAATCCGTTGTCCTCCGCAAGGTCAGGATTCAGGGTCATGAAGGGGCAGCTACGCCCACGCCGCCTCCCATGAACTTTTTTATACTTCGAGCCAAGGCCTCTCCGTCCGCAAAGCTCGGGTCCACGGACAATGGAGCGAAAATGCCCAGGCCTTCTCCAGCCTCGTGAAAGGATTCCTCGTCCAGCTCGGTGACCACGATGCAGTTCACCGCCGCGTTCACGGTCAGCAATTTTCGCGTCAATTCCAAAGGCCCGCCTTCGGGCAGGCCCTGGTCCAGGATCAGGAACCCCGGGGGCATGACCTTCACCGCGGCCAGGACATTGGTCCAGTTGTTGGTGAACAATAATTCCACATTTCGCAATTCTTGTCGTAACGCGTCGCAAAAACGAGCGAATATATCCTCTGAACGATTGGTGGCTATCAATATCTGCATGCGTTTTCTCCCGTAATCCCGATACATCGCGACAGGGCGATTCAAAGGCACCTCATGCGCACCTTATGGAAAAGATGATCCGACGCTTCCCGGACAATGATCGACACAAGGAAACGCCGGATTATCGGCAATGCACAGCGGTTGATCGGCTAATGCTGGGCTCCGCCGCCGCAGGTATTCTCGGTGCTGAAGGTCGGCAGGGAATCCGTCAGGAAGGCTTGCACCGCGTGACCCACGGAAGGCAAGCCCGCACCATGCACGACCCTTACTCCAGCCTGCTGAAACCCCATCAACGGCCGCAACCCCATGCCCCCGGCTATGAGTACCTTGACGCCGTTGCCGGCCAGGTGATTGACCGGAGCCATGCACCCGCCTTGCTGGTGGGGAACGTTGGGCAGTGTTCGCACGTCCACGATCTCCCCGTTTTTGGCTTCCACGATGGTGTACAGATCGCAATGACCGAAATGCATCCCGACGGCGGCATCCAGACCGCCGGGGGTCTCGGACGGGACGGCGATAATCAACGTGTCCATGGTGACATCTCCTTTATTTCATTGAAGCGGTTAGCAATTAAGAAAACCAATACGCGTTGCGTTACAACAGTTAAGTGAGACGCAACGGACCAACGGGACAGGCGACAATCTTCTCCCATATCCCGCGCAATTCGTCGCCAAAGTGAGAGGCCGGCATTTCCGTGATGCACTTGCCCAGAATCATGGCCTTGGTCATCTGCTCATCGTAGGGCAGCATGCCCAGCAGGCCATGCCCCTGCTCACGGCAGTACACCCCGATCTCCCGGCTGTTATCAGGGTTCAGGTCAAACTTGTTCACAATCACGGCCACGGGGATGCGGAAATGGAGGCACAGGTCGGCCACTCGCTCCAGGTCGTGACGTCCGGACGGGGTCGGCTCGGTGATCACCACCGCCAGGTTCGCCCCGGAAAGCGAGCTGATGACCGGACACCCGATTCCCGGCGTCCCGTCGCACAGAATCATGGACAGTCCTTGCTTCTTCGCTCGTTGGCGGGCTTCCTTCTTGAGCAGGGCCACGAGCCGTCCGGAGTTTTCTTCACCTGGAAACAACTGTGCATGGATCATCGGCCCGAAACGCATGGCAGAGGAAAACCACTGCCCACAATGCTTTTCCACGAAATCCACGGCCTGATCCGGACAAAAATGGACGCAAACCTTGCAGCCCTCGCATCGTAGGGAGTCGACGACATACTTCCCCTGGTCTTCGCGTACGGCCCCGAAGCGGCAGAGTTCCGCGCACACACCGCATTTCGTGCATCGCTCTTGATCGATCACCGCTTCGTGCCCGGAGCGAAATGCATGCTCTTCCTCGACAACCGGAGCCAACAGCATGTGCAGATCCGGCGCATCCACGTCCAGGTCGCAGACCATGGCGTTGTCAGCCAAATGCGCGAAAGCTGCCGTGATACTGGTCTTGCCCGTGCCGCCCTTGCCGCTGATCACCACGATCTCACGCACGTTCCACCTCCCGGGACACGGTGACGGCGGCCCGCATCCGCTCTTTCAACTCCTGAAAAATCCCTCTCAGCTCCGGCAGCTCTCTGGCGACGATCTCCCCCCGCGAGTAAGCTTTGGCCGCGAGGATACTATTGGGAATGTGGGCCCAGATCGGAATGCCGACGGCCCGACAGTAATCGTCCACGCCTTGGTCCCCGATGCCGACCCGGTTGATCACCGCGCCCATGGGTTTGTTCAACCCGTAAAAGGCCTCCACGGCCAGACGAAAATCATACAGGCCAAATGGCGTGGGCTCGGTGACCAGAAGGATTGCGTCCGCATCCATCACGGCATGCATCGCCGGGCAACTCACCCCGGGAGGGGCGTCAATCAGCACATCTCCCAGCACGTCATTCGGCATCCCACCATGACTCGCTTGCTCCATTACCCGCTGCTTGACCTGCTGCATCAGCGGCGGACTCATGGCTTCTCCAACCCGCAACCGGCCCATGAAAAAACGTCCGAACTCCGTTTGGCCCTCGGCGATCCGGCCCAGCTCCCGTCCGCCCGGGCTGAGAGCCCCCTCGGGACAAATTTTCAGACACCCGCCGCAACCGTGGCACATTTCCGGATAGAACAACATGGTTTTGCCCATGATTGCCAAGGCCTTGTACTGGCAAAACCTGGAGCACTCCCCGCACAGGGTGCACTTGTCCGAATCGTGGACCGGAACCTCCAGCATGGCCGCTGTCTCCCGCATCACCTCGGGCTTCAGGAACAGATGCAGATTGGGCTCTTCCACATCCAGGTCCACGAGAGTCAACGGTTCCTCCCAAATGGCGGCCAGGGAGGCGGTGACCGTGGTTTTCCCCGTCCCCCCCTTGCCGCTGGCAACGGCGAAGATCACCGCCGCGCTCCTTGCCCGCGTCCTTGGCCGCTCCCTTGCCCACGTCCTCGACCTGTTCCACCATGCGCCTGGGAGTTGGGCGCATCAGCCACGGTCAGTTCGCCGCGCTTGAACCGTTCCACGGCCTGCCCCACGGTCACGCCCTCGACATTTTGGATGATCTGGATTCCCGCGGCGGACAGAGCTTGAAAGGCCTTGGGCCCGACAAACCCGCTGATCACCACTTCCACCCCGGCGTTTGCAAGGTTTTGCGCCGCCTGGATCCCCGCGCCTTGGGCCATGACCTGGGACGCGCCATTGTCAATGTAGCTTGAGGCGTTTCCGACTTGATCCACGACGACGAAGCCCGCCGCCCTGCCGAACCGTGGATCCACCATGTCATCCAGAAGAGGGCCTTCACTGGAAACCGCAATACGTTTCATCTGCATTTTTCGAACTCCTTTTGTTGTCCGTCGCCATCCTCGCCCTACCGCGCAGTTACGTTTTCCAAGACCGGGCATTTTGTAGGACAGAACGCGACCCGCAAACCAGGCTTGCGCCACTTCATCCGCCCTGCCGCCAATCCAGGGCTCCACCCGTAGCCCGGCGTAAATCAATATTTCCCTGTCCGGACAGGCCAATCCGCCGCAGAGCAACCAGTGGACATCCGACTGCACCAGGGTCCGCGCAAAACCCAACATGCCCAGATCCCGCACTGTACTCGGCAACACGTGTATTTCCGGCCCATGACTCGGCCCCGGAAGCATCTGCTCCGGAGTGTCACGCATCGTCCCGTCGGGCTGTTCATGATAGAGGTGAAGCGATGTGGCCGTATCCAGCAGTGTTGCGATACGGTTTCCGTAGCAGGCCAAACACACTCGCATCGCTGTTCTCCGAAATGCTTCGGGGGAAAAAAAACGCTCCAATTACTCCTTTCACATGGCATATTGCATGCCAAGTTAAAAAAGCTATGCTTTTCAGCATGTAAGACGAAATAAGACGAACTGGCGCAAAGCGATGGACGTAAAATTAGCCCAGATCGCCGCGTAAAAAAAAGAGGAGCTGGACGCCGGGCTCAAGCTTCCGACCGGTACCGCGAAAACGAAGAGGGGGGGATATAATGGGGAGGGGGAAAGTCGAGGCGAGTCTCCGGATATGACGCATAAAAAACCTGGATTCCCGCGAAGACGAGAATCCAAGTCATGTTTACATCATTTTTTTTGAACAGTTACGAAATTTAACCGGCACTAACGCAACAACCGCCGCAGAGTGTCCTTGGACACCTCCAGTTCGCGGCAAGCGGCCATGACCCGGCCATTGTTGCGGGCCAGAGCCTGGGCCGCGGCCTGTCGCTTGATTTCATCCATGGTGCCGCGCAAGGCCATGGACGGTGTGGCCGGAGTATCGGGGCACAGGCCATCAGGCAGATGTTCCAGCTTGATCAATCCTCCAGGACAAAGGATGAACGCGTATTCAATGATGTTTTCCAATTCCCGGACGTTGCCCGGGAATGGGTGACGCACCAGCAGGCGCATTACTTCTTCCGTCACCCCTTGAATGTCCTTGCCGGTCAAAACGTTCTGGCGCTTGACCACATGCTGGACCAGTAGCGGGACGTCCTCCGGTCGCTCCCGCAAGGGCGGCAGGACCAGACGGACCACGTTCAAACGGTAATAGAGATCTCCCCGGAACTCCTGGCGGGCGACCATATCCTCCAAATCCTTGTTGGTGGCCGCAACGATCCGGACGTTCACCGGCACGCCGCGCACCGCGCCCAGGGGCTCGACCACCTTTTCCTGCAAGACGCGCAGAATCTTGACCTGCAGGGCCAGGGGCATGTCCCCGATTTCGTCGAGAAACAAGGTCCCGCCGTCCGCGGCCTGGAATCGGCCAGGCTTGTCTCGCTTGGCGTCCGTAAAAGCCCCGGCCTTATGACCGAACAACTCGCTTTCCAGCAGTTGCTCCGGCAGGGCTCCGCAATTGACGGCCACGAAGGGCTTGCCGTTGCGACCACTCAGATTGTGGATCGCCCGGGCCACCAGTTCCTTTCCCGTGCCCGACTCGCCCAGCAGCAGCACCGTGGAACCGCTGGTCGCGATCTGGGGCAGGATGCTCAAGGTCCGCTGAAACACCGGGCTTCTGCTGATGATGTCTTCCACCCGATACAATCCATCCAGTTTTTTTTGAATCTGACGCAAGGCCGAAAGATCACGAAACGTCTCCACTCCGCCCACAATCTTGCCCCGCCGGTCCCGCAACGGAGCGGCGTTGATGCTGATGGGCACCCTGGTTCCATCGCTGCGCACGAAATACAGCGACCGGTTGGCGCGGCTTTCCCCGGCCTCCAGAGAGGCCTTCAAGGCACAGGCCCCGTCACAAATGCTGGATCGAAAGACTTCCCAGCACTTTCGCCCCAAGGCCTCGTCCTTCAACACGCCGGTGATGGCGCAGGCCGCCCGGTTGAAAAAGGTGATGTTCCAGTCCTTGTCCACGGTGAACACCCCGTCGGCCAAGCTGTCCATGATATGTTCACAGGATATGTCGTGTAAAAAATGCATTATCACCTCACTCGAAAATCAACAGCTCTCCCATCGGAAGAAGAATGCGTCCAACAAAATAATATGGGCAAATTTTACGCCCAAGCCAGTTCTATGAAAAAACGCAGAGGTGTCAACCCACTAAAAATACAGGCAACTCCCGTGCGGCATGAAAGCTGCTTAAGAAATGCCGGGTGGTAACGACTCAGCACATACTGTGCCTGACCATTCAACCGCCCAGAATTCCCGCTTTCGCGGGAATGACGTATCGAGCCATGCCGTTTCAGATTCATTCAATCTGGAGCAGGTCGGCGCGTTACCGATATCCAGATCTTCTTATCCGGTTTTCTGAGCAGTTACGAAATGTGACAGTTCCCTGGAGGCGCGAATGTTCAAGCTGGTACTCCTGGCCCTGACGGACAAGGGCGACGGCACGTCCGCCTTCCGCTTGGCGGCGGCGGTAGCGGTTCGACACAAGTCGGGATTTATGGTCCAGCATGTCAGCACCCCCCAGGAGCGGGAGAAAAGTTGCGTACTGCAACTTTCCAACGAACGGGAACTCTCGACCCGGCGGGTCGAGGTCGAAGCATTCTGCCGGGCGAACATGCCCGAAGGATTGACGGCGGACGTGGTGCTCAGTTCCGGATTTGTCCACGTCGAGACGCTCAAGACCATCCGCCTCATGGAGCCTGACCTCGTGGTTCTCGGCGACCAAGGCGACGCCGAGCACTGTCGGCGTGAGCTTTCCGCCTCGACCACGGATACCGCCTTGCTCATCGCCCGGGAAGCCGCCTGTCCGGTTCTCACCGTTCCGTCAGGAATGTCAGCGGCTTTGAGCCGATCTTTTCCGGGAACATTCCAGCGCATCGTCGCTGCCACCGACCTCCAGGAAGGCACGGAGGACGTCCTGACCATGGCGGGGCGGGTCCTTAAGGCGGACGCAGGAGCCCTGGCCGTGTTTCATGCCCTGCCGCTGGCAGGCACCGCCCTCGAAGGCACCGCGCTGAACCAAGCGCTGAGCCAAGCAAGGAGCCGTTTGGGCTATCTGGGCCGCGACCTGGGCCGCGACCTGAGTCTGTCCACCGAAGCCACATATGTCGTCCGCGAAGGTGATCCGTCCGTGGAAATCCTGAAATACGCCCGGGACAGCGAGGCCGACCTGATCGTCCTGACTCCGGACTGTTATGCTGGAACACGGGAGCCTTCGGAAAAGGAACCTTGTGTCTCATCTCAAGTCCTCGCAGGGGCCCGCTGCCCGGTGATGCTCGTCGGTCCGGACGCACCGGCCCGTCGCTTTCAAAAACCACGTCAGCCAGAGAGGAAGACGTAAGCCATGCCGCAACACATTGTCATCATCGGGGCCGTGGCTCTGGGCTCCAAAGCCGCCGCCCGCTTCAAGCGCCTGGAGCCGGAAAGCCGAGTCACCCTCGTGGATCGAGACAAACGCATCGCTTACAGCGGCTGCGGCATTCCCTTCTATGTTTCCGGCGAGGTCAGCGATGTCCCGGAACTGCAAAGCACGTCCTTTCACGTCCTCCGCGACGCTGAGTATTTCCGGAAAAGCAAAGGCGTGGAAGTGCGCACCGAAACCGAGGCCGTGGCCATAGACCGCGCCGCCAAGACCGTGACCCTTACCCACCTGCCCTCGGGACGCTCCGAGATTCTGGCCTACGATCAGCTGGTGTTGGCCACGGGCAGCAAACCAGTGATTCCGCCCATCCCGGGAAGAGAACTGGCCGGCGTACATACCGTGCATAATCTGGAATCCGCCGAAAGCATCCGATCCCTCATTGCCAGCGGAAACGTGAAACAGGCCGTGGTGGTGGGCGCGGGATTCATCGGCCTGGAAATGGCCGTGGCCCTGGTAGATCTCTGGGGGGTGGAAACCACGGTCATCGAACTTCGGGAACAAATTCTGCCCGGCGTGATCGGAGGCAATCTTTCCCTTACCGCCCTACGACACATGCGGGACAAGGGTGTGCGGTTCCAGTTGGGCGATCAGGTGCTCAGCCTGGAGGGTGACGGCCAGGGACGTGTAGCCCGGGTGCGCACCAAACACGGCGAAATCCCCGCGGACCTGGTCATCGTTGCCGTGGGCGTCCGGCCCAACACGGAACTGGCCCGGGTCGCGGGCCTGGCTGTCTCTGAGCGCGGCGGAATCACGGTGGACGAGTACCTGCGGACTTCCGATCCCCACATCTATGCCGGAGGAGACTGCGTGGAACTGCACCACCTGCTGACCGGCTCCAAAACCTTCCTGCCCATGGGCTCCCTGGCCAATCGCCAAGGCCGGGTGATCGGCGACAACCTGGCTGGCGGCGAAAGCCGGTTTTTAGGCGTGGTGGGCTCGTGGTGCGTTAAACTGTTCGATCTTGCCGCGGCGGGAACCGGCCTGACGTTGCAAGCCGCTCGGTCCGCCGGTTTCAACCCCCTGAGCGTCCACGTCAGTCAACTGGACCGGGCTCACTTCCACCCGGACAGGGGCGTGATGAGCCTGGACCTGATCGTGGAGCGCGAAACCGGTCGTGTTCTCGGGATGCAGGGTACCGCGGACCGTGGCGACGCCCTGGTGGGCAAGGTGAACGTGATCGCCGGGCTGTTGCCCTCGGGCCTGAAGGTGGAGGCGTTGACCAGCCTGGAAGCCGCCTACTCCCCGCCCTTTTCCGCGGCGTTGGACATTTTGAACGTACTGGGCAACGCGGCGGAGAACATCCTCGCGGGACGCAACCGGACCATTCAGGTGGATGCATTCGCCGCCCTCTGGGAACAGCGGGAGAACGGCACGTACTTCTTCCTGGATTGCCGCGAACGAAGCGACGCCAAGGAAGAAACCGGGGCCAATCCGGAGCACTGGATCAACATCCCCCAAGGCGAATTGGTCGACAACATGAACAAACTGCCTCGAGACAAGAGCATCCTTGTCATCTGCGGCACCGGGGCACGCTCCTACGAAGCGCTGATAACCCTGCTTCACAATGGATTTCAGGACGTGATCAGCCTGGAAGGCGGCATGAGCGCCGTCAGCGCTACGGGCCTC
Organism: Desulfonatronum thiodismutans; assembly: GCF_000717475.1. NCBI lineage: Bacteria > Pseudomonadati > Thermodesulfobacteriota > Desulfovibrionia > Desulfovibrionales > Desulfonatronaceae > Desulfonatronum > Desulfonatronum thiodismutans. The sequence goes on along the minus strand of NZ_JPIK01000005.1, from coordinate 287,980 downwards.
GGTGTATCCTGACCATCGACAGTGGTCGAAAAAAAACGGTATCCCCACGACCCTCGACGTCCACGCCGCCCCGCCCAAGAATCAAGAACGCTTTCCTCTCCCCTCTCCAGTCTCTTCATCAATGAGCCTCCCGATATCTAGACTGCAAGCGGACATTCTATCCTTTTCAAGGATAGAATGTCCGCTTGTGCATCCAGCATCACGCGCATCGCGGATGATTTCAGGAGCAGCTGGCATGTATAAAAGCCATTATCCATCAACTTACAGGGTTTCTTTTTTTCTTCATCCACCACTTGCCATATTTCACCGGTTGAGTGTAGTCTGTGAAATAAAGAACAACAGGAAAGGCGAGCAAGGCAATACACGATTAATACAGTCGAGAATAAGCTTCGACAAGCAACAGCCTGTTTCTCAAGTTACGCACTGGATGCAACGCAATGCCGACAATCACGTAACAAGCAGACTCCATGTCTGGAGCGTCCGTATTTCTCCAGCAGTATGGCAGAGCACTCCACTGTTTAGGCCCACATTGCGAAAAATCAAGGAAAGTCCATGAAAATCAAAAACATGGTTCAGAACTTGACCTTCAAGATGCTGCTCTCCGGTGGTGTGACTTTTTTCATTTGCGCCGGGCTCTGGGCCACGTTTAATGTGGTTTATCTCCAGGAATTCATCCTGCGCAGCATTAAATCAGACATCATTACCCTTTCGGACACCGTCCTGCTCGGACTTGATTGCGCCACGCTTCACGACTTCGAGGAGGACATCAAGCAGATCATCGCCTTCAGTCCACACAAGAACATCAAGGCCATCCGCCTTTTGGACAAGAAAGGCCGGATCGCCTACTCCAGCAAATCGGAGGAAGTCGGCACGGTCATGGCCAACTCCGCTGAATCCTGCCGAAAGTGCCATGATCAAAATCCACCGCCGACAACCCTGAGCCAGGAGGATCGCAGCCGCGTCCTCCAGTCCAAAGACGCCATCATCGTCGGCACGGTCACGCCCATTCCCAACAGGGAAGGCTGCTACGACCAGTCCTGCCACGCCCATTCCAAGGACGAACAATTGCTCGGCATCCTGGACATGGAAGTGAGCACGGAAATCAAAGGCACGGTCCTGCGGGAGTTCGAGCAGGCCAACATGCTGATTTCATTTTTGGTCTTTCTGGCCACTTTTCTGGTTTTATTCCTGAATTACCACATTTTGATCTTCAAGCCCATCCGCCGATTAATCCAGGCGACCAAGGACATCTGCGCCGGTGGGAACTACTCGGACATCTCCATCCGCCAAGCGGACGAAATCGGCGTGCTGGCGGAATCCTACAACGACATGTGCCGCAAGGTGGCGGAAAAAGAGACGCTCCTGGTGGCCCAACGTGAGGAGTATCGCAATCTGTTCCAGAATGTCCCCTGCCTGCTCAGCGTCGTGGACCGGAATTATAATGTCATCCGCCACAACACCAAGTATGAAGATCACTTCGGTGGCAATATCCAAGGCCGGCGCTGCTACGAAATCAACAAAGGGTTGACGGAGCGCTGTCCGGTCTGTCCCGTGGAAAAAACATTTTTATACGACTCTCCGCATGTCAGTGAGGAATTCGGCCTCTCCAAGGAAGGAAAAACCATCCACTGGATTGTTTACACGGCTCCTGTCAAAGACACCGAAGGCAACACCGTCGCGGCCATGGAAATGATGCTGGACATCACCGCGCGCAAGGAACTTGAGTTCAAACTCGCTGCTTCTGAGCTGTTCTATCATTCAATTTTTGAAGCTATTCCGAGTGCGTTGTTTGTCCTCAACACAGCGAACCTATCCATAATGAACTGCAACGACGCTGTCCTTAGAATGTACGGATACAAGCCAGAAGAATTACTGAACAAACCCTTCACATCGCTATTCAAGGAGGATGAACGGGAATATTGGACACGGAATCTGCGAACCACCCATGAAATCAACCAGACGTCCCAGATCACCAAGGACGGCCGAAGCATCTTCGTCTCCATGCGCATTTCCTTGTCGACGTTTGAGACCTACGAAGTATTGATCGTCTCGTGCAGCGACATCACGAAGCGCCTGGAGGCGGAACAACAATTCATCCATGCCAGCAAGATGACCACCTTGGGTGAAATGGCCACGGGGGTGGCCCATGAACTCAACCAGCCGTTGACGATCCTGAAATCCATCAGTGGATTTCTGGCCAGAAAGGTCGGCAAGGGACACTACATTGACTCTGAGATGCTGGAGGAAATCTCCCAAAGCATTAGCACGCATGTGGACCGGGCGGGGAAAATCATCTCCCACATGCGTGAATTTGGCCGAAAGTCCGAACTCAAGACCATGCCCGTCCAGATCAACGACGTCATCAGACGCGGCTTTGAGTTCTTCAGTCAGCAACTCAACGTCCGCAACATTTCCGTGGAGTGGCGCCTCCAAGAGGACCTTCCTCTGATCATTGCCGAACCGAATCGCCTGGAACAGGTGATCATCAACCTGCTGATCAACGCCCGGGATGCCATTGAAGAACGCTGGAACGGAAAGGAAGTCAAGAATGGCGAGAAAACCATCACCATCGAGACCGAATCTTCGGGTGCCTTCGTGACCACCAGGATATGCGACACCGGATTCGGAGTGCCGTCGAACATGAGTGAAAAAATTTTCGAGCCGTTTTTCACCACCAAGGACGTGGGCAAGGGCACGGGCCTGGGACTTTCCATATCTTACGGAATTATCCAGGATTACAACGGAACCATTACCGCCGAAAACCGGGAAACCAGTGGAGCCTGCTTCACAATCACCTTTCCGGTGGCTGATGAGAAAAACTGTCTGTGGATGGACGACCGGTGCGTCTGCTCACGGGCGGACTTCGATGGACGGGAAACAAATCAAAAAGAGGACAAGCCCGAAGAACGCAACAAGGAGGACCATGCCTGAAAACGCCGCGAAACGAGCAACAAGAGGGCGACAGCGTGACACGGCCCTCACCGAACTTGGGAAACGTGCACCGTTCAGGAGAGGAAGGTGAACGTCATCAACAACAAAAAACAACCGTAACAACGGAGGAATGCATGCGAAGCAGAGTTCTTTTCGTCTGTTGCCTTGCCCTGTGCGTCTTCATTGCCGGGACCATCGTCGCCCAGGAAGATCGCTATTTCATCGAAAGCAAGGCCTTTGAAAACCGGCAGCGCACCGGAGTGGAGTTCAACCATCTGCTGCACTATGAAATCATCGACTGTATGGACTGCCATCACGATTACGTCGATGTCAAAGGAAAAAAGGAAAACGTCTGGGACATGTTTTCCGGAAAAAACTACTGCTCCGATTGTCATACGGTGAGTGGTGAGGACGAGACGGGCATGGGCCTGATGCAGGCCTTTCACGAGCAGTGCATCGGCTGTCACCAGGAGTATCTCCGCCAAGGAAAAAACACCGGGTACATCATGTGTGGGGAATGTCACGTCAGGCCATAAACATGGCTCATGACGGCACGGTCCGACGGCATTCCGCCGCATGGCGGTGACGCCGGAACAGTTCCCAAACTTCAGCAGTCCAACAGCAACAAAGTGAGGAGTGATTATGCAAGATGCTGCATCGTCCTGGGATTGGCAGCCGGGTGAGCGGGTCATTCTGGATTCGACCACCTGTGGGGTTGCGCACCAGTGGCAGGAGGAGCCGTATGTCGCTCCGGACGGCGAAAGCCTTGCCGCCGTCGTCCGACTGGAAGACGATATGTTTTCCATGTGCGTCAACGGAAAAATTTGGGAATCCAGTTTTGAGAAGCTGTGGAAACCTGTTTTCGGCCCAGATGGCCGTCTTGTGGCCATTGCCCAGCAGGACGGCGAATGGACTCTGGCCGTGGATGGGGAGCCCTGGGAGGAGTTCTACGCCTACCTCTGGCACCCCTGTTTTTCAGAGGACGGCTCGGTCATTGCCGCGGCCATCCAGAACGACGGCCAATACGGCATGAGCGTGGGCGGCGCGGCCTGGCCGAACCTGTTCGACAACGCCAACGACTACGCCATCAGCGCCAACGGGCAAAGCACGGCGGCAGTGGTCCAGACCGAGGCCATGGCTGCCGCGGACCTGGCCGCCTTTCGCCGCGGGGTCTACACCGTGGCCGTGAACGGTGAGGCCTGGGGAAAGTCGTTTATGAATGCCTGGACCCCGACCTTCGATTCCCAAGGCAACAAAGTAGCCGCCCAGATTCGCCTGACTCTCTATGAATACACCATTGCCGTGGACAACGCGGTCTGGGAACAAACCTACAACTGTGTCTGGGAGCCTCGCTTCAACCCGGCCACCGGCGCGGTGGTCGCCCCGGTGCGCATCGCCGGAGCCTGGGGCATGGCCCAGGACGGCAAGACCATCTGGGATCCGATCTTTTTCCAGTGTTGGCACCAGCAATTCAGCGCGGACGGCAAAACCCTGGCCGCCATCGTGGCTCCCTCCTTCGGTGAGTTCACCGTGGCCGTGAACGCCAAGCCCTGGTCCGCCACGTTTCCGGTCCTTATGGACCTGACCCTTTCCGCGGCCGGCAAACGCGCCGCGGTCCTGGCCAACAGCAGCAATGTCGACTGGCGGGTGGTGGTTGACGGCAGCCCCTGGGACGGAACCTACGACATGGCCTGGAAGCCGGTCTTCAGCGCCGACGGGACCCATGTCGCCGCCAAGGTGGAAAAGGCGGGCCGACATGCCGTGCTCGTGGACGGCAAGGCCTACAAACGGGATTTTGACCGCGTATGGCCCCCCGTCTTCAGCCCCGACGGCTCCAAGGTGCTTATCCGGGCCGTGGACAAGGGCGCGTTCGTGCGCATCGTCGCCACACTTTCGGACTTCTCGTCAAGGGGGTAGCCATATGTACGGCATATACAACTTCGTCACCGGACCCCTGGTTTGGGCGTCCTTCGCCATCTTCATCTTCGGGTCCATCTATCGCCTGGTTTCCATGTACACCCTGGCCAAAAAGAAGGACGCCGTCTCCCTGGCCTACATGGACTGGAAATTCTCTTTTCGATCCATTTTCAACTGGCTGATTCCCTTCAAGGCCTTGGGCTGGAAAATGAACCCGGTCCTGACAGTGGTCACGTACGTGTTCCACATCTGCCTGCTGGCTACGCCCATCCTGCTCTCGGCTCACATCATCATGATTGAGGAATCCTGGGGCGTCAGCTGGTGGAGTCTTTCCGACTCCACCGCGGACGTCATGACCATCCTGGTCATCGCCGCCTGCGCATTTTTCGCCGGTCGTCGCCTCTACCAGAAGGATGTCCGCTTTCTGACCACCGGCCAGGACTGGCTTATTCTGACCATCGCGGCACTCCCCTTCATTACCGGCTTTTTGGCCTATCACCAGCTCTTCAACTACCAAGTGCTGATCATTGCCCACGTTTTAGCCGGCAACATCATGATCGCCGCGATTCCGTTCACCCGCATCAGTCATATGCTCTTCGCCGTATTCACCCGCGCTTACATCGGCTCCGAGTTCGGCGGGATTCGCAAAGCCAAAGACTGGTAGGACCACAAGGAGAAACATATGGGCATTCAAGACAGACTGATCGAGGACGTGGGACTCCGCGAAGGGGTTTCCCGTCTGACCGAGGACAAAATCCAGAAAACCGTCAACGCGGTTTTTCAGGGAGAGACCGGGGCGCGGCTCAAGGCCTACGCAGAAATCTGCCTGCGCTGCGGGATGTGTACCGAGGCCTGCCACTTCTACCTCTCCCACGACAAGGACCCAACCTACGCTCCGGCGGCCAAGGTCAAACAGACCATCGGCACGCTACTGGCCAATGGAGGGCGGGTCAGCCCGGACCAGATCTATAACATGGCTCAGATCGCCTATTCGGAGTGCAACCTGTGTCGGCGTTGCGTCCATTTCTGTCCCGTGGGCATCGACACGGCCTACATGATGATCACCATGCGCCGCATCTGTCACAAGCTGGGGGTTACTCCGCAGTACATTCAGGACACGGCACACAGCCACTCCGCCACCTTCAACCAGATGTGGGTCAAGGACGATGAGTGGACCGACACCCTGCAGTGGCAGGAAGAAGAAGCCCGTGACGAATTCCCGGATTTGCGGATCCCCCTGGATAAGGAAGGCGCGGACGTCTACTACTCGGTCATCGCTCCGGAGCCGAAGTTCCGAACCCAGCTCATTTACCAGGCCGCGGCCATCCTGCACACGGCTAAGATCGACTGGACCATGCCCGCCGAGCCGGGCTGGGACAACTCGGACATGTGCATGTTCACCGGCGACTTTGAGATGATGGGTCGGCTGAAGCGTAAGCACTTCGAATCCGCCCAGAAGCTGAAGGTCAAGCGGATCGTCATGGGCGAATGTGGCCACGCCTTTCGCTCGATCTACGACGTGGGCAACCGCTGGGCCGGTTGGAAGCACTACCCCGTGCCCGTGGTCCACTCCGTGGAGTTTTTCTGGGAACTGCTGACCCAGGGCAAGATCAAGCTGGTCTCCAAATACCCCGGCCCGGTCACCCTCCAGGACCCCTGCAACATCGTCCGCGGCCGCGGTCTGGGCGATAAACTTCGGGAAGTGATCCGCATCCTGGTGGACGGCGAGATCGTGGAGACGGCCTCCAACCGGGAACACAACCTGTGTTGCTCCGCCGGCGGCGGGGTGATCAACTGCGGCCCGCCCTTCAAGAACGCCCGGGTCGCGGCCTGCAAAGCCAAGGCGGATCAGCTCCGAGCCACCGGCGTCAAGACCATCATCGCCCCTTGCCACAACTGCCACGGCGGCCTGGACGACACGGTGCACAAGTACGAGCTGGGCATGGAGATCAAGTTCCTGGGGGACATCATCTACCAGTGCATGGAACGCCCGGAGGCGTGAGGAGGCGTGATGGTTCATTGAAATCGTCGCACTGAGCGAGGTTCCAGACAAACCTTCACGAGCGGCCATAAACACGAAAGGCCCGGCAAGCAGATACTTGCCGGGCCTTTCGTGTTGACAAAATCTCTTCGGGAAAGCTTGTCTGCCAACCCAAGCCTACGAACCAACGCTTACTAGCTCGCGCGAGACTATCTTCAACTTATCGACGGCTTATTCAAAATTCGAAACATTTTCAGGACACTCCTTTTGTTTCGTAATCACCTTCGTCTATTTGATGGGCGCTCCCGAAGCATCCAGGACGTGGTTGATTTCAGCTTGCTTCAAAAAAACTGAACCGATTCGCCAAGCCCGCCTATTAAAGAGGCGCCGTTTCACCGGCTCGTACAGAGCAAGGCGGATCGATGGTCCAAAACTTGCTTTGCTCCGGCAATGGACCTGTTCTCTTTTGATCCCAGGATTTATCTCAGCTTTTTTCTGACGCTGTTCCGAATCAGTCTGATCGTCTTCATGCTGCCGTTCTTCGGCGGGGAGAACATCCCCCTGCCGGCCAAGGCGGCCTTGTGTCTGGTCCTGGCCCTGGGGCTGTGGCCGCACTTGGCCTTTTCCGCGGACTATTTCCCGGCCCACCCCATCATGATCGCCTTGATGATCCTGGGCGAACTGATCCTGGGGCTGGCTCTGGGGCTGATCGTCAGGGTGCTCTTCGCCGCCATCCAGACCGGCGGGCAGTTGGTCGGTTTTCAGATGGGCTTTGCCATGGTCAGTGTCGTGGACCCCAGTTCCGGGGTCAGCATGGCCGTGACCGCCCACTTCCTCTACATGACCTCCCTGCTCATTTTTCTGAGCCTCAACGGGCACCTGCATCTGCTCCACGCCCTGACCCACAGTTTCAGTCTGGTCCCTCCGGGCGGGCTGCTGCTCACACCGGACTTATCCGACCAGATGATCCGTTTTTCCAGCCAGATATTCATCCTGGCGGTCAAAATCGCCAGCCCGGTGATGGTGGCCCTGTTCCTGATCGACCTGGCCCTGGCCCTGGTGGCCAAGGCCGCGCCCCAGATGAACGTGATCTTCGTCGGCTTTCCCCTGAAAATCGCCGTGGGATTCTTGTTTCTTGGCACCATGTTCACGATCATGGGGCTCTACGTGCAGGACTTCATCCTGATGCTTGGCTCCATGTTCCAGGGCATTATGCTCAGCGGACGCTGAGCGATTACGGACACTAGCCTCATGCACGGGCAAGAATAGAAGGAGCTGGAGGCCGAACCATGCCCCAGAGCGATCCGAGTAGAACCGAAGAAGCCACCCCCAAACAACGCGACAAAGCGCGGGAAAAGGGCAATGTTCCCAAAAGCCAGGAGTTGCCCAAGGTCACGGTGCTGTTAGGTGGCTTTCTCGCCCTGCTGTTCATGATCCAGGTCATGGTCAACCAGATGCACGGGCTCTTCGTCTGGACGTTCAGCGACAACCTGCTCACCGAATTTACCCCGGAAACCGTCTATCTGCTCTTCCAGACGGTCTCCTGGCGTATCGCGGTGATGGTCCTGCCGGTAATGTTCACCTGCGCGCTGGTCGCGTTTCTGACCGTACGTCTACAAGTCGGCCACCTTTGGACCCTGAAAGTTTTCGAGCTGTCCAACTTATGGAAAAAACTGAACATCGTTGCCGGGCTTCAACGATTGTTCATCAGCACCCAGACCGTGGTCCGCCTGCTCCGCAGCCTGTTCATGGTCATTGTCGTGGGGTTCGCGGCTTACCTTGTACTAAGAATGGAAGCCCCGAATTTCATTCCCCTCTTCTACCAGGACGCGCTGACCGTAGCCAGCTACATGCTGATCACCGGCGCAAAAATGGTTGTGTACGCTCTGGTGCCCATGCTGATCATCGCCATCGCGGATTTGGTCTACACCCGCTGGGATTACGAGGAAAACCTGAAAATGACCAAGGACGAGGTCAAGGACGAACGGAAGCAGGCCGAAGGCGATCAAGCCATCAAGAACAAGCAGCGTCAAAAAATGATGGCCGTGATGCAAAAGCGGATGATGGAGAGCGTGCCCAAAGCCGACGTGGTCATCACCAACCCGACCCATTTGGCCATCGCCCTGCGCTACAATCCGCTGGAGGCCCCGTCGCCCATGGTCCTGGCCAAGGGGGCGGACTTCATGGCCGCGAAAATCCGAGACATCGCTCAGGAACACAACATCCCGATCCGGGAGAACAAGCCCCTGGCACAGGCCTTGTATAAAAGCGTTGATGTGGGCGAGGCGATTCCCGAGGAGCTGTTCCAGGCCGTGGCCTCCATCCTGGCCCAATTGCCAAAATTCCGTCGCAGGTAATCGAGTCCATGGCCAGCCGACAGGAAAAACGAACGTAACTCCATGAAACATCATCTGAAATAGTTTCTTCAGCCTAGCCAATACGAGCGTCAAATCCATGGCCCAAGCCGCGATAAATCTTACCAACATCGATTACTCCCGTTTCTCCGGATACGGGAACATCTTCCTGGCCGGGGGCGTGGTGACCATCCTGTTTGTGATGCTCATCCCGATGCCCACGATCATCCTGGATGCCATGCTCACCCTGAGCATTTCCCTGGGATTCGTGGTGCTGCTTTCGGCCATGTACATGCGCTCTCCCCTGGAATTTTCGATTTTCCCCTCCCTGCTCCTGGTTACCACGTTGCTCCGACTGGCCCTGAACGTGGCCTCCACCCGCCTGATTCTGCTCAACGGCGACCAGGGCCCCGGCGCAGCCGGCAAGGTCATTGAAGCCTTCGGCCAATTTGTGGTCGGCGGAAACTACGTCATCGGTGTAATTATCTTTCTGGTCATCTTTATTCTGAACAAAATGGTCATCACCACCGGTACCACGCGCATCGCCGAAGTCGCGGCCCGGTTCACCCTGGACGCCATGCCCGGTAAACAGATGGCCATCGAGGCGGATTTAAACGCCGGCCTGATCGACGAGAACGAGGCCAAGCGATCCCGGGAAAAAATTCGCAAGGAAGCGGATTTTTACGGGGCCATGGACGGCGCGGCCAAGTTTGTCTCCGGGGACGTCAAAGCCGGCATGATCATCACCGCCGTCAACATCGTCGGTGGTCTGTTCATCGGCGTCTTCCAGCACGGCATGGCCTGGGGCGACGCCGCGGCCACCTTTACTATCCTGACCATCGGCGACGGCCTGGTCGCCCAGATTCCTTCACTGATCATCTCCACCTCCGCCGGTATCATCGTCAGCCGGGCCGCCGCGGAAGCGGACATGGGCCAGGAGTTCATCGGCCAGTTGACCTTGCACTCCAAGGCCTTGCGCCTGGTCGCCGCGATCCTCCTGGTCCTGGGGCTGGTCCCGGGCATGCCGACGCTGATGTTCCTGCTTTTCGCGGGCATGACCTACGGCATCTCCGTTGTCGCCGGAAGAATCCAAGCCGAATCCGGTCAAGCCGCGGAAGAAGCGCAAAAAAAGCCAACCCCCAGCCTGGACACTCCGGAAGAAGTTCAGGCATTACTGCCCCTGGACGCTCTGGAGCTGGAAGTGGGCTACGGCTTGATCCCCCTGGTGGACGAGGACCAGAACGGCAACCTGTTGGCCCGCATCCGCTCCATCCGCCGCCAATTCGCCCTGGATATGGGCGTGATCATTCCCTCGCTGCATCTGCGCGACAACTTGCAGCTCAAGCCCGGCCAGTACGTGGTCATGATCAAGGGCAACCAAGTGGCGTCAGCGGAAATTCTCATCGACCACTTCCTGGCCATGGATCCCGGCGACGCCAAGCATCGCATCCAGGGCGTGGAAACCCGGGAACCGGCCTTCAACCTGCCGGCCCTGTGGATACCGGACAAACAAAAGGACGAGGCCATGCTCGCCGGCTACACCGTCGTGGACCCGTCCACGGTTATCGCCACCCACGTCACCGAGGTCTTCCGCCGCAACCTGCACGAGTTCCTGGGCCGTCAGGAAATTCAGTCCCTTTTGGACAACCTGGCCAAACGCGCTCCCAAGGCAGTGGAAGAACTGGTACCAGGGATCATGTCTCTGGGGACCGTGCAACGGGTGTTGCAGAACCTGGTCCGCGAGCAGGTTTCCATCCGGGACATGCTGACCATTGTGGAAACCCTGGCCGACTTCGGGCCATCCATCAAGGACCCGGACCTGCTCACGGAATACGTTCGCGGACGCATGGCCCGGACCATTGTCAAGCCCTACTTGGCCGGAGGAAACAATCTCGCGGTGATCATTCTGGACCAGGACTGGGAGCGCCTGCTTCAGGAAAACCTGCGCAAGGCCGAACAGGGAACCTACCTGAACATCGACCCCGGCAATGGCCAGAAGCTGATCCAGGGGCTCCAGTCGGCCATGGAAAAGGCCATGGTCGCCGAGGGCCAACCCGTAGTGCTGACCACGCCCAGCCTGCGTTCGCATCTCGCCCAGCTTATCACCCGCTTCATTCCCACGCTGCCCATCATTTCCCAGGCCGAAATTCCCGCGGGGATCAACCTTCAGTCCGCGGCAACGGTGAGGATGGCCAATGCAGGTTAAGACCTTTCGCGGACCGGACACCCGGACCGTGCTCAAGCAAATCCGCGCCGAACTTGGGCCGGACGCGGTCATTCTCAGCACCCAGAACGGAACGGAGAATGGTCGATCCTGCTGCGAAATCATGGCCGCCCTGGAGCCGCCGTCCGGAGGAAACCGGCTTGCAAATCCTGAGCATCCGGATATCGCGGCCCCTTTGGGGGGGACCTATCCGGGCTGGAAACAGATGCACCAGGAGTGGACCTGCCTCAAGGAGCACTTGTTCAGCGTCCTCAAGCCTCAGGCGGACTACAACCTCCTCTCTCCACGCCAGCGCCAAGCGCTGGAGTATCTGGAACGGGAGGAAGTCCTGCCCGAGGTGGCCATGCATCTGTGGCGGACGATGAAAAACGCGCCGGAGAAATCCATCCTGGAGGAACTGCGGTCCATTGTGGCCGTCAAACCTTGGACCGGGCGGCACTGGCCGGAAAAGCTGCACGCCTTCGTCGGCCCGCACGGTTCAGGCAAAACCTCGTCGCTGTTACGCTTGGCCCTGAACCTGCGCCGGGAATTTCCCAACCGCAGGATCGCCCTGGCCAACGCGGACCAGCATCATGGCAAGGGGCGTTTGTTGCTGCAACATTACGCGGAGTTGGGAGAATTTCCCTTTGTGGATCTGCGCTCGCCCGAAGATTGGCGACGCCTGCTTCGCGAAACCTACGACATGGTCTTCATCGACCTGCCCGGCCTGCCGGCGGGAAACCATCTTGACGCTTGGCTGATGGACAAGGAAATCTCCCTGAAGGGCAACTGCGCCGTACATTTGGTCCTCAGCCCTCATTACTCCAACACGATCCTCCAGCGGTTCATAGAAAAATTTCAGGTCCCGGCCTTGTCCAGCCTGATCTGGACCAAGCTGGACGAGGCGGAAAGCTACGGCTCTCTAGTGAACATCGGCTATTCCACCCGACTCCCCGTATCAGCCTTGTCCTACGGCACTTCGCTGAGTTCCAGCTTGGCCGCGGCGGATCACCAGAACCTCTGGAAACTGGTCTTCACCCACCGTCTGCCCACGCCCCTCGGGGGCGGGCCGGAAAGACCTTTGCACTGACGACGAACTTCACGTATTCGCGAGGAAACCATGACGCGCACGAACGAGCACAACCCCCTAGTTCTCTCCGTAACTTCCGGCAAAGGCGGAGTGGGCAAGACCAACCTCTCCGTGAACTTGGCCTACTCCCTCCAACGGATGGGCAAGCGAGTCCTGTTGATGGATGCGGATCTGGGGCTGGCCAACGTGGATATTCTGTTGGGCCTGGCCCCGGAATACAACATCTTCCACCTCGTTTACGATGAAAAGAAACTTGACCAGGTGCTGGTTCGGACGGAGTACGGCTTTTCCATTCTCCCGGCGTCCTCCGGCGTGCCGGAAATGCTCAAACTGTCCACGGGCCAAAAGCTGGAACTGATCGAGGCTTTGGAACCCTTGGGCCAGGAAACGGACATCCTGATTGTGGACACCGGAGCCGGGATCGGGGATAATGTCATGTACTTCAATCTGGCCGTACAGGAACGGATTCTGATTCTGACCCCGGAACCCACGGCCTTGACCGATGCCTATGCGACGATCAAGGTTCTGCACAACAAACACGGCGTACACAGATTCCGAGTGGTCGTGAACATGGCCGCTGACCCGAAACAGGCCAAGCAGACCTTCCAGCGACTGGCCGCGGCTTGCGACAAATTCCTGGACGGCGTTTCCTTGGACCTGATCGGTTCGCTGCCCCAGGACCCGGTCGTCAGGCAATCCGTTACCCGCCAGGTGCCGTTTTGCCACGAAGTTCCATCCTCGGCTGCGGCCCAGGCCGTGAGAAAAATCGCCGAAAATATTCTGGCCTGGCCGCAAACAGCCAAAACCGATGGCAATATCAAATTCTTCTGGAAAAAACTCCTCTTCAACACCTGACCACTGGCAATGCTTCGAAGACGGTCAGTTGGCGTGGAGCACCGCCGACCCCGCGGTCCGAGGAGCCATTGTCGCGCACTATGCCCCGAAGATAAAAATTATCGCCCTGCGCATGAAGGCCAAGCTCCCTCAGCATATCGAGCTGGGAGAACTGCTCAGCGCCGGCAGCCTCGGCCTGATAGAATCCCTGGAAAAATTCCAGGTGGGCATGGGAATCAAGTTCGAGACCTACGCTGAAAACAGAATCAAGGGGGCCATGCTGGATGAGCTCCGGCGCATGGACTGGTTCACCCGCGGGTTGCGCCAACGGGTCCGGCTCTTGGAAGAAAGCATGCGTAAGGTGGAACAACACTCCGGTCGCGTCCCCACCGCCGAAGAACTCCAAGCCATGACCGGCCTGAACGCCAAGGAAATCCAGGAAGGCCTGGAAGCTCTGCAAAATCAAGTCTGTATCAGCCTGGACGGCCTGGAGGACCATTTCCTTCGTTCCACGAGTACCACGAAAAACGACCCCTTCTCCCATACCCTGCACCAACAACTGATTGACAAACTTGCGGAACTTATCGATGGATTGACCTCTAGGGAGCAGATGGTCCTTTCCCTGTACTACGCCGACGAGTTGAACATGCGGGAGACGGCCCTGGTGATGAACATTACCGAGGGCCGGGTGTCCCAACTGCACTCCCAGGCCCTGGGCAAACTCCGGGATAAGTTCGCCAAGCTCCAAACATCCAGCCATCACCAAAAGAAAACAAGGAGACAAGCCTGATGAGTTACGACAAAAGCATGCGCGTTCTCGTCGTCGACGACTTCTCGACGATGCGGCGGATCATCAAGAACATTCTGCGTCAGTTGGGATTCACGAACATCGTCGAGGCCGACGATGGAACCACGGCCTGGGAGGTCTTGAACAAGGAACGGATCGACTTCGTGATTTCCGACTGGAACATGCCCAAAATGACAGGAATCGAACTGTTGCGCAAAGTCCGGGCCAGCGAGGAATACGCCGACGTCCCCTTTCTGATGGTCACCGCCGAGGGTCTTCAGGAGAACATCATAGAAGCGGTCCAGGCCAAAGTTTCCAACTATATCGTCAAACCGTTCACCCCGGAGACCCTCGGTCAGAAGATTGACAAGATTTTCGCATGACATCCCGTTTTCCATTTCCTTGACGGCCCACCGCGCTACGTGCTCCTCTTCGCTGATATGGCGCGTCCGAAAAGGGCGGATGGAACCCGGACGCGTTCCATTACGAACATGAATATCGAACCCGCGGCAACAACCTCGAATATCCGACGAGAACCAGCGAAAGGCATCGTCCATGGCCACCCCCCCGACGCCTCCAACCAATGAGGTCAACCCGTTGGAACGGGACGAGGAGATCCTCGAGCTTGAGCCAAAGTCGCCCCAGGCAACTCAGAAGGTTACCCTGGACCTGGATGACGCACCGTTTCTTGACGACATTGAAGAAGAAGCGCCCTCCGAAGAGGAGGCCCGGCCGGAAGCACCGGAGACTGAAAATGTCGAGGACGAGCGGAAGTCCGGAAAGTCGTACCGCCTGGCTCTGATCATTGGCGGGGTCGTCGTGGCGCTTTTGCTGGCCGGTCTGGCTTTCTGGCTTACACGTCCGCCGCCTCCCCCGGAACCGGCACTTTCAGAACCGGAACCGCTCCAACAGCCCCAACCCGCGCCCGAACCAAAGCCTGAGGAGTACACCGTCGACCTCAAGCCGTTCTGGGTCGCCTATACCCAGGGTGAGGAGGTCGCGTTTCTTTCCTTGCGTCTGACCCTGACCATGGAAGGTTCGACAAGGTATGTGGAAGTCCAGCGCAAGGAGATCATTCTTCGGGATGCGATTTATTACTTTTTAAACAACCGCCCGATTCCCGAAATCAAGCGCGAGGACGCCGCCGACGCGCTGAAGGCGGACCTGATGTCGGTCATGAACCAGCACCTGAGCAGCCCACTGAACGATATCCTGATCAAGGAGTATCTGGTGCGCTAAATGGTCCAACAGGTTCAGCTTCCCGTGCTCCTTTCCCTGCTGCCCAAGGTAGGAAAGATGATCCAGGCCGAGCAGGATCGACCGGCCATGCAGCAGGCCTTGGCCGGAAGCCTGATGCAGGAGGCTTTGAAAAAAGAGCGGGAGCGAATCGCGGAAGTAAAGAAGACCGAGGAGTCCTTTCAGGTCCGTCCGGAAGACGAACAGGACCGGGGGCGCGGTGGTCGTCAGCCCCGCCGGGATCAACGGCGCCAAGCGGAGCCGGAAGATGAACCCCTTGGCCACAAGGACCCCTGGTCCGGCCAGATCGTAAACCTCAAAATTTGAATATGGGCACTTCGGGCGGCGTCTGAAACGCCGTTCACTCACGGTCTAGGGACCATGCATACATCATACTGGATCATACTCGTCTTGAGCCTGCTGGAAGTCGCCCTTCTGGCAGGGGTGATCACGTTCTTTTTTCGCCTGCGTCGTTCCGAACAGCTCTTGGCCAAACTGCAAAAAAGTCAGAATGAATTTCTGGGGAAGATCGAAAAAAGCGTGGATCTGGAGCAGCAGTTCCTGAACAATTTCGCCGAGCGACAAACCGAACTGCTGCATCTGGAAACGCAGCTAGCTGAACGGGAAAAACAGCTCCGCAACCTGCTCCAGCAGGCCGAAAGTCTCGCCCAGTCCCCTCAATTTCTGCGCCAAGTCATCCTCTCGGGACACCGCAAGGGCCGCTCCATCAAGTCTCTGGCCCAATCCACGGGCTTGAGCACCGATGAAGTCGAACTTATTCTGGAACAGGGCGGATCGTCGTGAGGCGCTGGGGCGGTCCAACCTCCCCGTTCCACGCGACTCCTGAACGGGTAGAACGCTTTCGCGCCGACAATCGTGTCGACGAGCGGATATCCGGTACATTTCTGGGTTGGGACGGTCCCGGCATCGGCTGGGTGGACTTTCAGGGGACCAAGCTACTGGCCAGGATGGCCTCGCGTCCCGAAGTCGGCTCGCGCCTCCATTTTTTGGTCAAACAGCTCTTCCCGGATATCATCCTGCAAGAGCTGTCGTCCTCCGACCTGCCTGGAACCTTTCCCCTGCTGCAACGCCTCTGGACCGAGCAGAGCCGTCTGGACGCCTCGCTGGCCTCTCTCTGGTCGTCCGTTATGTCGGACAACAATCTCGAACAGGGGCCGATTGTAAATTTGGAGCTGGACCCGACACAAGGCTGGGTTCATTGCCTGGCCGGTCCCTTGGCCGCGTGGCGAAAACTCCTGGACCAACACACCGAAGCGCGCCAAAATCTCCAACGTCTGTACACGGCCCTGGAGCCGATCAACGCGGAACTGGCCGCCAGAGGAATCGGACGCTTCTTCGCCCTGCCCTGGCTGTCCCACCGGGTCCGCGGAGCCGGGCTGCTCCTCGGAGGAGCTCCGGGCCGTGCCGGGCAAACGACCTCAGGGCCACCCGGCCCTCAAGCCGTATTCACCTGCACCCATCCGCTTTTGGGGCAAATGGAGATGCATTTCGTTCTGTCGGGCTCCCATTTGGGTTGGACCCTGCACCTGGACCTGGAAGCCCTCCCGTCCCAAACCATCGCCTCCGTCTCGGACTGGCTCCAGCGAGCCTTCCCCCGCCCCCTGTCCGGGGCGTTGTCCTTTCTGGGCGTCAAGCCTCTACCCGCGGGCAGGCACTCAGGACTCCTTTCGCGCTTATTGCTCGCATCGACTCCGGGACGCCCCCGGCTGCACATCAAAGTATGACCCACGCCACATCACCGACATATCCTCCCTTGCCCATAACCCCGGAGCAACCCTGGCTGGCCCCGCTGGCCGGTTTTTCAGACCTTCCCTTTCGCCTGCTTTGCCGGGAGCAGGGGTGCGCCGCGGCCTGTACGGAAATGGTCAGCGCCAAGGGCCTGATCTTCAACAACACCGCCACGCAGCGCATCCTGACCTCCAATTCCGAAGACAGCCCGCTGGTGGTCCAGGTCTACGGCCCGGACGCCCAGACCTTGGGCCGGGCCATGGACCTCCTACTGGAGCGGGGCGCCCATTACTTCGACCTCAACGCCGGCTGTTCCGTGCCCAAGGTGACCAAGACCGGCAGCGGAGCCGCGCTGCTTCGCGAGCCTGAGACCTTGACCAGCATCGTCGCGACCATGGTCGCCAAGGCCGGAGAAGGTCGGGTGGGCGTGAAACTGCGACTGGGATGGCGACCAGGAGAGGACGTTCTGCCGGACCTGGCCAAGAGACTGGAAGATCTCGGCGTGGGTTGGCTGACCCTGCATCCACGCTGGGCCACTCAGGGCTTTTCCGGGCACGCGGATTGGGAACGGTTGGCCCGGCTGCGGAAACACATCACCGTGCCGATCATTGCCAGCGGCGACCTGTTCACGGCTGAGGACGCATACCGCTGTCTGGAGCAAACCGGGGTCAACGGGGTGATGTTCGCCCGCGGGGCATTGTGGGATCCGGCGATCTTCCGCAAATTTCTGTCCTTATGGCCTGACGGGCGGCCCTTTCACGCCCCCCCTGTCTACAGCCTGGGCATCGTCCGCCGACACATGGAGCTGGCCAGGGCGCACCTGGACGACCGCCGCGCCCTGCTGGCCATGCGCACCATCGCCCCGCGCTATCTGCGCCAGTTCTCCGGGGCCAAGTCCCTTCGCACCCAACTGACCCAAATCGAATCCTGGACCCAGCTTGAAGCCTTGCTCGACGAACTCACCGTCGTGCTCAGCAAAACCGATATTCCCCACGAGGATGCGTCATGAACATTATCCTGGCCCAAACCGCCGGCTTTTGCATGGGCGTGGACATGGCCCTGCGCAAACTGGACTCCCTGCTTCACGGCCCGGACCAAAAATCCGAGGTCTGCACCCTCGGGCCCATCATCCACAATCCCCAGGTTCTCCAGGAATACGCGGCACGGGGCGTGGCTCAAATCAACGACCCACAAGCCCTGAACACGGGTCAGACCGTGGTCGTCCGAGCCCATGGCATTCCCCGAAACATCGAGGCCGCGCTGCAAGCCAGAGGCGTACGCCTGATCGACGCCACATGCCCCAAAGTCAAGAAGGCCCAGGTGCTCATCGCCAAACAAGCGGCCCAAGGTCGGCTGCTGATTCTTCTGGGCGAGGCGGACCACCCGGAAGTGCGCGGCCTGCTCAGCTATGCCGCCAGCGGAGCCTGTGTCGTGGACTCGGAGGAAGGACTTGAAGAACTGCTCCAGGACCGGCTCGGCCCTTGTTTTCTCGCGGCCCAAACCACCCAGGATCAGGAACTGTACGTCCGAATGGCCGACCTGCTGCGCCGAAGGCTCGACCCGGACATTCCGGTCCTGGACACCATTTGCGCGGCAACCATGAATCGCCAGGAAGAAGCCCGTGTCATCGCCGAACAAGTCCAGGCCATGGTCGTGGTCGGCGGACGCGAGAGCGGCAATACCCGGCGACTGGTCCAGGTGGTCGAACAGGCCGGCATCCCTTGTCATCACGTGGAAATCGCGGACGAGCTGCCCCTTGACCAGCTTCGGGGTCTGAACTCCATCGGTATCACCGCCGGCGCCTCCACGCCCAAAAACGTAATCCAGGCGGTTGTCCAACGCGTGGAAACCATGTAACGCTTAAATCCTCCATGATTGATCCAACCTTTAGAGGGAGAACACCGTGAGCCAGACCAATATTCTCTTGGAAGCCGGAACCAACGAACTCGAAGTCGTGGAGTTCACCCTGTTGGAGCAGCCCCCCGGCCAGACAGAGGCCTACCATGGGCACTACGCGGTGAACGTGGCCAAAGTGTTGGAAATCATTCGCATGCCCAAGGTCACCGAAATGCCGCAGTTGTCCGACCCTTCGGTGCTGGGCGCGTTCAATCTTCGCTCCTCCATCATTCCGCTGGTGGATCTCAGCGTCTGGCTCGGCAAGACCAAGGCCCCCCCAGCTGAGGGCGAAGAGGAAGGAAAGGTCATCGTCACCGAGTTTAACGGCGTGGTCACGGCGTTCCTGGTTTCCGGGGTCAACCGCATCCATCGGATCAACTGGGAAGAGGTCATGTCGCCGGGGGCGTACTTGGCCAGCTTCAGTTCAGACTGCATCACCGGCGTGATCAACCTGGAAGGCCGGATTGTCTTTGTGCTGGACCTGGAAAAAATCGTGGCCGACCTGAATCCCTCCATGGCCTTGCGCCTGGACCTGGACTTTGAGGCCCACCAGGGAAAAGCCTTGAAAGCCATGATCGCCGACGACTCGTCACTGATCCGGAACATGCTCCGGGATCTGCTGGAAAAAGCCGGCTTCACCGTGGAAACGGCCTTTCACGGCCAGGAACTCTGGGACCGCCTCCAGAAGCTGAACCATGCCGCCAAGGAACAGGGGCAACAGCTGACCGATCATGTTCAGATCGTGATCACGGACATCGAAATGCCCACCATGGACGGCCTGACACTGTGTAGAAAAATCAAGGACGACCCGGACCTGGGGCGATTGCCGGTCATTCTGTTCTCATCGCTGATCACGGACAAGCTGCGGCACAAGGGCGAAGCCGTGGGGGCGGACGACCAAATCTCCAAGCCCGAAGTCACGCAACTCGCCCGCCGGGCCCGGGACTTGATCGAGTCTCGATTGCAGGAAAAAGCGTAACACTACAGCGAAACTTTGCAG
Organism: Desulfonatronum thiodismutans; assembly: GCF_000717475.1. Taxonomy (NCBI): domain Bacteria; kingdom Pseudomonadati; phylum Thermodesulfobacteriota; class Desulfovibrionia; order Desulfovibrionales; family Desulfonatronaceae; genus Desulfonatronum; species Desulfonatronum thiodismutans. The sequence continues at coordinate 268,002 of NZ_JPIK01000005.1, read as the reverse complement.
AAGCGTAACTACTCAGCACATCCTGAGTTGAGCCCATTTCCGACGCTGGATTCCCGCCTTCGCGGGAATGACGTGTTTTTCCATGCCGCCTCCCAATCAGTCATACCCGCGAAGGCGGGTATCCAGTCCGCTTTCGCACGGATGAGCTGAGTAGTTACGATTCAGAATGTTCTGTCCAAGACCAGATGTGAACAGTACCCGGTGACCGAAGCGAGGTAGAAAGGCAGGACCGAGGCGAAAGAGCGCTCGTAGAAGACCATGGGCAGGATAATGATCGGCAGGGGAACCAGGAGCATGGCCCACCAACTGTGGGTCCAGCCTCGATGATGCCCCACTGCCGGGAGCAGGGCGCAGAACCCCAGCACCGCGGCCAGCCGAAACCGCCCCTGGATCATCAGCACGAGATAGACCAACAACAAGGCCCCGTAGAACAGCACCCGGCCCTTGGAGTCCGTGTCCACATCCGGGAACAGGGCGCTGAGCAACGCAATCAAGGCCAAAAAAAGCAGGGTTTGCTGATCCGGCTGGTACACGCCCAGCCAGAGCACCATTATCAGCACCAAACCAAAAAAAAGCGCACCTCCGAACAGGTGCGCCTTGAAACCGGGCATTTTCTTGCTCCCGCTTAAAACATATCTTTTTCCGACTCCTGAATCGTCTTGTCGATGGTCCGACGCAGCTTTTCAGGCAGGCCCATGATCTCCACGTTCAGAAAGCCGCGGACAATGGTGGATGTGGCTTCGTCCTCGTCCAGGCCCCGAGCCATCAGATATTCGATTTCTTCCTGGGCGATCTTGCCCACCGCCGCTTCGTGGGACAGCTCCACTCCGGAAACCGTGCCTTCCAGTTCCGGAATCGCGTGGATGATCCCGTTGCCCAGGATCAATCCCTTGCATTCCAGATGTCCCTTGGCCGGAACGTGGCTGCCGATGATGTGCCCCCGGGCTATGATCTTGCCTCCGGTGGTGATGGTCCGGGAAATGATTTCCCCACGGGTTTCCGGGGCGTTAAGGTATATCCGATTGCCCGTGTCCACCAGCGAGCCGGTGGGGGCGACGATCACCGAGTTGAACCGGGCCACGGCCCTGGGGCCGTTCAGATAGATGGACGGATAGGACTGCACGGATTCCACGGGCTTGAGCAGGACGTAATTGCTTTGAAACTCCCCATCTTCCTCCACCACGCCCACGGTGCGCGGTCGGACCATGACCTTCTCGCCCCAGTTGTGAATCATGGTAAAGGTCAGCTTGCCGCCTTTTTTCACGTAAAACTCGGAGATACCCAGATGCAGCGCCGACTGTCGGTCGTGGGCCGTGGCGCAGCCGGTGATCACGTGCAGCTCCGCTCCCTCTTCCACGACGATGATGTTGTGGACGTTCTGGGCCACGGCTTCGCCCTTGATGAACAGACAGGACTGAACCGGTTCCGCGATCTTCATCCCGGCCTTGGCCCGCATGAAGTAGCCGCCTTGCAACTGCTCACGGGCGGCCATCCGCGTGAATTCGTCCTGCTCCGGTTTCACGGCATTCCAGAAATACTCCGGCAAACCGTCGTATCGTCGCAGCGCCTCGGTGATGTCCAGAATTTCCACGTTGGGATCGCAGGTGTCGCAGTGTATGCTTTTATCATCCACCTGGAGATACGAACCGCCTCGGCCAGCCATATCCAGGTCCACGCCGGACATGAGCAGACGCTCCTTATCCTCCGGAGTCAGTGAGCGGATGTCCGCGATTCCCGCGCCCTTGCCGGAAAACGCGAACCTGGAGACGTCGGCCAGGGGAGTATTTTGAGCGGTGCCCTGGGGCTTGCCGGCTAATTCAGACATCGTACGCACTCCTTGTAGCCGAATTTCCCGATATGTTCCAAAATCACGCGCGGGTTGGCCTGGCAACACAAAACGCCTTTATGAAGCACCTGACCCCGGTCCGCGTGAATGTAGTCCAAAATGTATCCGGTATGGGTGATGATCAGCCCCGAGGTCTCCCGTTTGGCTCGCAGGTCCTTCATGCTCTGGTCCGGCTTGGGTTCCTGGGAGCCGTTCAGCAGTTCCCGCACCGTGTTCCCGATCAAGGCCATGTTTTCCAGGTCCACCCCGGATTCCGGCTCGTCGAAAAGCAGCAGGGAGGGCTTCTGGGCCATCAGTTGCAGCAACTCGGAACGCTTGATCTCACCTCCGGAAAACCCGGCATTGATATCCCGCTCCAGAAACTGGTCGAAATTGACCCTGCGGGCCAAGGCTTCCACGTCCACCTCCCGGTCGCGGTGATGGGCGCACATGCTCACGAGGTGGCGCGTCTTCAGGCCGTGAATCGTCGGCGGACGCTGAAAGGACATGCCGAGGCCCAGCCTGGCCCGTTCATAAATCGGGGCATGGGTGATGTCGTGCCCCCGGAAGGTGATTTTCCCGCCCGTGACCGTATAGTTCGCGAAGCCCATCAACGTCATCAGCAACGAGGTCTTGCCCGAACCGTTAGGTCCGAACAGGATGAACGTCTCACCTTCCTTGATTTCCAGGCTGACGCCCTTGAGCACTTCCTGGCCGTCAATGGAAACCCGAAGATCCTCAATCAACAACATAAGCTTTTCCTCTCCTGCAAGTAGGTGACAACCGCCAAACATCGTATGCCCATCCCCCACCCAAGTCCAGTTGCCCCGGCAATCGAAACGCTGGACGAGAAAAATGCCGAAAGCAAACAGGTCTGAAAAAAAATCTTGCCAACGAAGAGGGTTTCACATAAAGAAAAACGTGGGCGGTTAACTCAGTGGTTAGAGTGCCATCTTCACACGGTGGAAGTCCGGGGTTCAAATCCCCGACCGCCCACCACTGAGAATACAAAGGGAAACAGCAAAGCCCTCCGAAGTAATCTTCGGAGGGCTTTTTCTTTTCATTCCGCCAAAAACAAGCGGTCCGCCCGAGGCTTTCAGCCATACGGACCGCTTTCTCGTCACTCACATACACAGGGCTACGTCGGAGTACATTCTTCCGGAGCCTGGGCGCGCATATCGGCGATGATCGTATTCAGTTCCACGGCCATGCCCGCCATCTGGGAAACGCTCTGGGCGGATTGGTTCATCACCTCACTGGTTTCCGAGGCGATCCTGTTAATCTCGTCCACCCCGCGATTTATCTCCTCGCTGGTGGCGGACTGCTGTTCCGCCGCCGTGGCAATGGACCGGACCTGGTCCGCGGCCTGTTCGGCCAAGCCCAGGATCTCCTGGAGAGACCGCCCGGAGAGGTTGGCCTTGGAGGTGGCATGCTCGATGGCTCCCACGGCCTGATCCATGCTCGTGATGCTGTCCCGTGTACCCAGCTGAATGGCGGAAATGGCGTCGCCCACTTCCTTGGTGGCGTTCATGGTCTTCTCGGCCAGCTTGCGCACCTCGTCGGCCACCACGGCGAACCCGCGTCCCGCGTCCCCAGCCCGGGCCGCCTCGATGGCCGCGTTCAAGGCCAACAAATTGGTCTGGTCCGCAATATCCTCGATCACGTTCATGATCCGCCCGATCTGTTCGGCCTGCTGGCCGAGTTGGCCCAAACTGGACCGCACTTCCGAGGACTGGGACTGCACCTTGGTAATGGCCGCCACGGACTCGTCTACAATCTTCGCCCCCTCCATGGCCTTAACCCTGGCCTGATCCGACGCCTCGGCGGCGCTGGAGGCATTTCTGGCCACCTCCAGGACCGTGGCGTTCATTTCCTCCATGGCCGTGGCTGTTTCCGCGGTCCGGGAGCGTTGCTCCTCCGCGCCTCCGCGGGCCTCCTCCACTTGAGCGGCCAGCTCCGCGGCCGCCGCGGCCAAAGACTTGGACACCCCGGTGGCCTTGCCGGCCGCGGAGGAAATGATCTCGTTCTGTTCGCAGAGTTTGGCTTCGGAGGCTCGGATGTCGGACAAGTCAGTATAAATGCAGAGAGCGCCCATCAGCTGACCTTCGATATCAAACAGCGGCGCGGCGTCGATATGGATGTTCCGCTTACCGCCTTTGCGTCCGATAAACTCCACTTCCTTGCTGATCGTGCGGTTCTCCTTCATGGCTATGCCCAACACGGTCTGCCGCTTCTCCCCGTAAAAAAACATGGACACGTCCTGCCCGTAGTAATCCTCGGGCTTGCCTTCGTGCTCCAGCATCCTGATCAGTCCCTGGTTGCCGTAAATAAAGACCTCGTTGGTATCCGTGACCACGAAGGGCGTGACCATGCTGCGCATCACGCCTTTGGACAGGCTCAGTTCGTGCTTCAGGTGGGTCAGCGTGTCCCGCAGGCCTTCCTGGCTTTGCCCAAGCAGACCAGAGTCCGGAGCCTGCTCGAACAGTCGATGATAATCCCCCGCGACGATGGCCTCGGCGCAGGTCCGGTTGCTTTGCAGCACGGCGGCCAACCCGGAAAGAAATCCCCACATCAGTAGCGCGAGCACCATGCATCCCGCGATCACCACGCTCAGGATCGTCCAGGTTGAAGCTTGGGCCAGATGCAGGCCCACGGCAATAACGGGAACGGCCAAAGCACTCCCGATCCCGGCCAGACGAAATCCTTCCACGGATCGAACGGCATGCAGCATGCTCTCAGCTCCTTTCTTCATGGTGAAAAACAGACTCCGGGGTCTCGTCTTCGACGGCGACCTGTATCAGGTCGTCGCGCCTTAGAAAAGCAGTATTGAAGAAAACGAACAAAAATCACACCTCCCCGGCAAAAGCAATCCCCATAGCGAAATTAAGCTTGCCTCTTGAGCTTGCCCTTCAAGCTTTCCCGGTATCGCGCTTCTTTCCCCTTGAGTGTTCGGCCACCCGCTGGTATTGCCAACGACGACCACGGGCGGCGGCGACGGCCCGACGGAACCACCCAAGGAAAACACATGCGCGCGAAAAAAAAGGAACCGGGCTTTGACGCCAAGCTGGCCGAGCTTCAAGGCATCGTGGCTCGCCTGGAAAACGAGGACCTGCCGCTGGAAGCCGGGGTCGCCCTGTTCAAGGAAGGCGTCGTGCTGGCCAGGAACTGCCGCAAGCAGTTGGAGTCGGCCAGAAATGAAGTCATGGTCCTGTCCCAAGGTCTTTTGGAGCCTTTTGAACAGGAAGATTCCGCCGCCGACCCGCAATCCGCCGTATCGGAGAACGATGATGAAAGCATACCTTTCTGAACTGGGACGCGAGGTCGATCGCTATCTAGCCACGTGCCTCAAGCGCCCCGGCGTCCCGGATCCGCTTCTTCAGGCCATGGAATACAGCCTGCTGGCCGGAGGCAAGCGACTGCGCCCGGTTTTGTGTCTGGTTTGGGCGGAAATGGTCGGCGAACCCCGGGCTCATGTCCTACCCGCGGCCGCGGCCCTGGAGTGCATCCATACTTATTCGTTGATCCATGACGATCTTCCGGCCATGGATGACGACGATCTGCGCCGGGGCAAGCCTTCCAACCACAAGCGCTTCGGGGAAGCCCTGGCCATTCTGGCCGGAGACGCCTTGCTCACCGAGGCTTTCGGCCTGCTCTTCTCCTGCGCCGTCCCGGCCGAGCGGATGCTCGCCGCCGGACGGGAGCTGGCCCGGGCCGCCGGAGCCGCCGGGATGGTCGGGGGGCAGGTGCTGGACATGCAATGGACCGGGGGCACGGCGACGGAGAAGGACCTCTCCCGCATGCAGGAACTCAAGACCGGAGCCATGATCCGCGCTTCCTGCGTCTGCGGGGCGCTTCTGGGCGGAGCCACGGAGGTGGATTTGGCCCGGGCCGCGGACTATGGGACGCACATCGGCCGAGCCTTTCAGATCACGGACGACATTCTGGACGTCATCGGCGATCAAGCCGTCCTGGGCAAGCCCGTGGGCAGCGACCAGGACCTGGGCAAGGTCACCTACCCCGCCCTGATCGGACTGGAAGCCAGCCGTGATCTGGCCCGCTCGCATACGGACCAAGCCCTCGCCGCTCTGGACGTGTTTTCGGACGCGCCGGACATCTCTGACCTCACGCGCCGCCACGCCTGGTTCCTACGGGAACTGGCCGAGTATATCCTGACCCGGGCGACCTGACCCGAAGGACCTGACCCGAAAGACCTGACCAGTCGCATTGCCGTTTGCCGATTCGCTCTTGACCGCGTATCTTTTTCGTTCCACCACAGACCATCTTACGACAAACCACCCCATGTCCAGCCATTCCAACGCCACGTTCATGCCCAGGGAGGCAGCTCCATTGCAACAGCCCGTCGATGAAACCAGCGCAGGCCCGCGCGACGTGACTCCGCAAGCGCCGATCCAGGCCCGCAAACGAACCGAGAGTCCTGACGGGCATGCCCTGTTTTCCGCCATCAATCACCCCAAAGACATTAACGAACTGAACATCGCCCAGTTGGAAGCCGTGGCCCGGGAGGTCCGCCGGACGATCATCTCCACGGTTTCCGCCAACGGCGGGCATCTGGCTCCGTCCCTGGGCGTGACCGACCTGACCCTGGCCCTGCTCAAGGTGTTCAACCCGGAACATGACCGGCTGGTCTGGGATGTGGGCCACCAAGCCTATGCCTACAAAATCTTGACCGGCCGCCGTGAAAATTTTCATACCCTGCGCACCATGGGCGGGATCAGCGGTTTCCCACGCATGGCCGAAAGTCCCTTCGACCATTTCGGCGTTGGGCACTCCAGCACCTCCATCTCCGCGGCCCTGGGCATGGCCATTGCCCGCGACCTGGCCGGCGAGGACCATACCGTGGCCGCCATCATCGGCGACGGTTCCATGACCGCCGGTTTGGCCTATGAGGGCCTGAACCAGGCCGGAGACCTGGGAGTGAACCTGACCGTAGTGCTCAACGACAACGAGATGTCCATCTCCCGCAACGTCGGGGCCTTGTCCTCCTTCCTCAGCCGCAAGCTCTCCAAGCGCTGGGTGCAGCGCTTCAAACAGCAGATGGAAACCTGGATGCGCCAAGTCCCCCGATTCGGAGACGACCTGGCCAACTACGCCCGGCTCAGCGAATCCTCCTTCAAGGGGTTCTTCACGCCGGGAATGATATTTGAAGCCTTCAAATTCAACTACATCGGCCCGATCAACGGGCACAGCATGCCGGACATGGTGGACATTTTCCAACAAGTCCGGGAGCTGGAAGGCCCGGTCCTGGTCCACGTGCTGACCACCAAGGGCAAGGGCTACGCCCCGGCGGAAAACAATCCCACCTATTTTCACGGCGTGGGCTGCTTTGTTCCGGAAACCGGCGAAGCCAAGAAGATTTCCGCCTGCCTGCCGCCCTACACGGAAATCTTTGGGCGGACCCTGGTGGACCTGGCCGCGAAAAACGACAAGATCGTGGCCATCACCGCGGCCATGCCCGAAGGCACTGGGTTGAACTATTTCGCGGACGCCTACCCGGACCGCTTCTTCGATGTGGGCATCTGCGAACAGCACGCCGTGACCATGGCCGCCGGACTGGCCTCCCAGGGATACAGGCCGGTGGTGGCGGTCTATTCCACTTTTCTCCAACGCTCCTACGACCAGGTGGTTCACGACGTCTGCCTCCAGAACCTCCCGGTAACCCTCTGCCTGGACCGGGCCGGACTGGTGGGTGAGGACGGAGCGACTCACCACGGCACGTTTGATATTTCCTTTCTGCGCCACATCCCCAACCTGCTGTTCATGGCCCCCAAGGATGAAGCGGAACTGCAACGCATGCTGATCACAGCCTTGAAACACCCCGGTCCGGCGGCCATTCGCTACCCACGGGGCGTGGGCGTGGGCGCGCCGTCTCAGGACGACCCGTCACCGCTGCCCCTGGCCCTGGGCGAAACCCTGCGAGACGGAGGGGATGCGGTGGTCGTGGCCCTGGGCAGCCGGGTGCATCCCGCCCTGGAAGCCGCCGAGGAATTGGCCAAAGAAGCGGGTCGCGAGGTCGCCGTGTTCAATGCCCGGTTCATCAAGCCGCTGCCCAAAACCCAATTGCTGGAGCTGGCCCGAACACATTCCCGAATACTGGTCGTGGAGGAAAACGTCGTGGCCGGAGGATTCGGATCCGCCGTGCTGGAGCTGTTCGCGGCCCAAGGCGTGCTCTGCGGCCAAAGCATTCGCCTGCTGGGCATCCCGGACGTCTTCGTGGAACACGGTCCGCAGCGAATGCTGCGCAAGCAACTCGGTCTGGACAAAACCGGGATCAAGGATGCGTTGACCGAGCTCTTTGCAGCCGCACCTCTGAGTCAAAAGGAAAGCTGACTCGACGGAGCGCATGTCCAAATTTCTTATCCTGATCACCGTCTTTCTCATCGTCACCGGCTTGTTCCGGCCGCTGCTCCGAAAACTCCGACTGGGCAGGCTTCCCGGCGATTTTCTGATTCAGCGAGGCAATTTTCGGCTCTACCTGCCCGTGACCAGTTCCATCATGATCGGCCTGGGCCTGACCGTTCTGATTTGGCTGTTTCGTCACTGACCGATCCCCGGCTCCACGCCGCGTCCTCGCCCCAATTCCTAACAGGAGCACTCCGATGACCACGCAAGACCTTCGGGACCTGTTCGTCCAACCCTCCGTCCAGCCGGATTCCCCGACAACCCTCGCCATGCCCGACCTAACCCGCGGCACCGGTCGCCACCTGCCCCCGTGTATTATCGTCGTGTTCGGCGCATCCGGCGACCTGGCCATGCGCAAACTTTTTCCCGCCTTGTACCACCTCCACGGCGGAGGCCATCTTCCGGATCATTTCGCCATTATTGGGTGCAGCCGGACCGAGTTCGACGATCCAGGATTTCGAGAGCAGGTCCGAGAATCCTTGCCGTCTCCGGACAACGGCGACCAGGACCACCGCGACGCCTTTTTGCGATCCGTCTGCTATCAGCAACTGCAATACGACAATCCGGACGACTACATGGCCCTGAGTCGCCGTCTCGAATCAGTTAGTGCGTTCTTCGGCACCCAGGGCAATACGCTTTTCTACCTGGCCGTTCCTCCACAGCTCTACCCGGAGATAACCACCCGGCTCGGCCAGTGCGGCTTGGCCCAGGAAAAGGACAGGACCCATGAATGGTCCAGGGTCGTCCTGGAAAAACCCTTTGGTCACGACCTGGAATCGGCAAAAACGCTCAACGACGTGCTGCACCGACACTTCGACGAACACCAGATCTTTCGCATCGATCATTACCTGGCCAAGGAAACCGTGCAAAACGTGCTGATGTTCCGCTTTGCCAACACCATCTTCGAGCCGCTCTGGAACCGCAATTACATCGAATACGTTGGCATCACCGCGGCGGAAACCCTGGGCGTGGAGAAACGGGCCGGATACTACGAGCAGGCCGGGGTGCTCCGGGACATGTTTCAGAACCACATGATGCAACTACTTTCCATGGTGGCCATGGAACCGCCGGCCCGGTTCCAGGACGAGCCGGTGCGCGACGACAAGACCAAGGTCTTTCGCTCGCTGCGGCCTTTTGAACTCCAGGGCAAGTTCAGCGATCTGGTTCTGGGGCAGTACGCGGCGGGCCGAATCAACGGCAAGGACGTACCCGGTTACCGAAGCGAAGAGAAGGTCGCCCCGGACTCCCTCACCCCCACATACGCCTTGCTGCGCTCCTACATCGACAACTGGCGCTGGCAGGGCGTGCCGTTCTACATCTGCTCCGGCAAGCGCCTGGCCAAAAAATTGAGCCGGATCATCATCCAGTTCAAGGACGTTCCCCACGCCATGTTCCGGCACGTTCTCGGCGAACGGATCTCCTCCAACCGCCTGATCCTGGGCATCCAGCCGGACGAGGTGATCAACCTCACCTTCCAGGCCAAAATTCCAGGAATGAACAACGTCTTGCGCACCGTGACCATGAACTTCGATTACAACCAGGAAAGCAAGACGGCCATCAAGGACGCCTATGAAAAAGTGCTCATGGACTGCCTTTTGGGCGACCAGATGCTGTTCTGGCGTCAGGACGCGGTCCGGCTCTGCTGGGCCTACCTCACCCCGATCCTGGAACTGTGCGAATCCTGCGGAGATCGGGCCAAGCACCTCAACTTCTATCCCGCCGGAAGCTGGGGGCCGGAAGCCGCCACCACGCTGTACCCTGATTATCTCAAAGACCATGCATGACAAATCGAAATCGAAAAATACAACTGTCACCTCCATTCATTGGATTTAGCCAGCTCAAGACCGATTCCGATCACAATTTCGATTTCGATCGCCATGAGGTGCCGAGCCGATCCACATCCATGAGGCAATCCCGCCCTGTGGCCGCGCCGACGGAGCGATCTTTGACAATCCCCCCATATGGCCCTAATCCGCATCTGCATCGCAACCATTTGGGAGTCATTCATGAAAACTGCATTGATAGGATTTGCCGGGGCGGGCAAGAGCGAACTGTTCGCGGCCCTGGCCGGAGCGGCGGCCGTGCCCTCCGGGCGGGCCATGGTCAAGGTTCCTGAACCGCGCCTGACGCCCCTGGCCGAACTGTATAAACCGCCCAAGATCACCTTCACGGAAATCGAACTGCTGGACCTGCCCGGAGCGGCCGGGGCCAAGGGTGGGGGCCTGGGGGACCGGGTGCTCAACGAAGTCCGACCCTACGACTGTCTGCTCGCGCTCCTGGATGGATTTTCCGGAGCGGCCGAGCCTATGGACCAGCTTCAGGCCATGGAGGCGGACTTTTTGATCGCCGATCTGGCCGTGGTGGAAAAGCGCCTGGAACGCATCGCCCAGGACAAGAAAAAAACCAAGCTTCTCCACGATCCGGAAGAGGAAGCGGCCCTGCTGCAGGCCAAGGAACACCTGGACCGAGAACGCCCCTTGCGGGAAAACGAGACATTGCTGGCCCTGCCCAAACTGCGCGGCTTCCGCTTTTTGTCGGCCAAACCCGTGCTCTGGGCCTGGAACGTCGGTGAAGACAAGCTGGCCGACGTCACGGTGCCCGAAGCAGGTCCCGGCGCGGTGCATATCGCCGTTTCCGCCCGCCTGGAGCGGGAACTGGCCGAACTGCAGGACGACGAGGAACGCAACGCCTTCATGCAAGACCTGGGCATGAAACGCTCGGCCCTGGACCTGGTGGTAGGGGGAGTATACAACCTGCTCGGCTTGATCACCTTTCTGACCGCCGGAGAGAAGGAAGTCCGGGCCTGGCCCTTGCGGGCCGGTCAGCCGGCCCAGGAAGCCGCCGGGGTGATCCACTCGGACATCCAACGCGGTTTTATCCGGGCCGAAGTGCTGGGCTGGGAGGACTTCCTGGCCTGCAAGACCTTCAAGACCGCCAAGGAACGCGGCCTGTTGCGCCTGGAGGGCAAGGAATACGTCGTCCGGGATGGGGACATCATCGAATTCCGGTTTAACGTGTAATACCAATTCTACTTCGGTAATGCGTTATTCGTTTGAGTTTATGCAGTTATCGGGGTCGGCGTCGGAATCGGGGTCGAATTGGGATAACTGGCGAAAAAACAGTATCGATCCCGATACCGAACGAGAAGCTCTGAATTAGAAATGGTCTAAGCCGATTGCCGGGATCAAATGCACCAGGAATCGCCTTCCGTGCCTCCCTCCCACGATCCCGCGGTTGCCCTGCTTCGGCAGCGGCTGGCCGTGGTCCTGTTTCGCCCCAAGTTCGCCGAAAACGTGGGCTCCACGGCCCGGGCCTGCCTGAACATGGGCTGTAAGCGGATTCTTTTGGTGGCCCCTCGGGACTACGTGCCGGAGCGGGCCAAGCCGCTGGCCACGGTCCACGCTGAGCCGCTCCTGGATCAAAACCAGACATTCGCGGACCTTCCTTCGGCCTTGGCACCGTTCACCCAGGTCTACGGCACCACGGCTCGCCTGGGCGGCCGGCGCGCGACCCTGCTCTCTCCTGCCCAGGCCGCCCGCCAGATCGTCGACCAAATGCTGGCAGGTCATGACGTGGCCCTGCTCTTCGGACCGGAAGACCGCGGCCTGACCAACGCCGAGATCGACCGCTGCACCCACCTGATCTCCATTCCCACGGCCACGCCCAGCGTTTCCTTGAACTTGGCCCAGGCCGTTCTGCTGATCCTTTACGAATGCCTCCAAGCCGCCCGAGGCGCACCGTCGCCGACCCCCAAACCCCTCCAAGCCGACTTCGTGGACCACGCCGAACAGGAAGCATTATTCGCGGCCCTAGGGCATCTGCTGACGACGATCGACTTCCTCCCCAAGACGAACCCGGATTATGGGATGCTCAGGCTGCGCCGACTCTGGCATCGTCTGGGAATGCGACGGAGCGAGTACGCTTTGCTGATGGGAATCTGCCGCCAGATGCAGTGGGCCTTGGGAAACAAAAAGAGAGATGAGTAAAGACGGAGGGAGAGAGAGAACTCGCGGAGCAGCGTCAGAGAACCCGGCGTACGGCGATCAGGCGTTGTTGCCAGTATCTGTCGAACAGGCTTTCCTCGCGGACCCGCTGGCCCGGCCTCGGACTGTGGATAAAGGTTCCCCGTCCGGTGGCAATGCCCACGTGGTATGCCCCCCGACCGCCGATCCGGAAAAAGATCAAATCTCCGCCCTGAAGCTGATTATAAGGGACCACGCTCCCCGCCCGGGACTGGTCCCGCGCCGTGCGAGGAAGCTTCACTCCATGCTTGCCGTAGACCCAGACCACAAGCCCGGAACAATCAAATCCGACACGGGGAGAAGTCCCACCCCGGGAGTAAGGCCGACCAGTTTTGCTCAAAGCGGTCTGAACGATGGATTCCGCCGCACTGCCGGGAATAGCGGGTCGCGGCGGAGGATGCCTGGCTCCGCAACCAGCCAGAATGGCCAGGAAGACGAACGGCAACAACAAGACGGCAATTTTGGAAATACTCGTCCTGATATTCAGGCGGACCAAGAGAGCAAAAAAGCCCGACGTCACGGAAGCGTTCTTGGAAATGGCGGGATTCCTCATAAGTTGGGGCGTTCTCTACGACATTTCCCAATTCAAGGCAAACCCGCGAGAGCCGACTTGAGTTTGCCGTGTTCGTCTCCTATCTTCCCATTCGCTGACCGAAAATGCTTCGGCCTTGCCAAACACAGCCAAACATCGCGCCACCATGGAACACTGCAGAACAAATCCCTCCTGGAGCAGAAAAACGCTGCTCCGATACTCCTTGTTCCAGGTTCCGGGCATCATCCTGGTCGGGATCGTTTTGTGGGTGCTGCACGCGTTCCTGGGCGTCTCCGCAAGGATTGCCTGGGCGCTCCTGCTGCTCTGGCTGGCCAAGGACGCCCTGATGTTCTTTTTCGTCTGGCCGGCCTACCAGGGGAGTGAAGGCGACGGCTGGTATTCCCTGATCGGACTGCGGGGCGAAGTTCGTCGTCCGCTGCGGCCCGATGGCTACATCCGCATCCGCGGCGTGCTCTGGAAGGCCAGGGCCGAGGACGAAGCCGCGAATGTTCTTCCTGGAACACAGGTCGACGTGGTGGGCCGGGACGGCATCCAACTGATTGTCCGTCCCAGACCGTGAACCTTCCTCGCCGATCATGCCACGACTACTACGGCTTGCACCATTCGACTTCCCGCGCGTCCGCGAAAGCCAGCACCTGCTCTTCACGTAGAAAATAGCAGTATTCCACCGGCACGTAAGCCTGTCGCTCCTCATCCTTGAGGCTCATCCGCACCAGACCGACGAATCCCGCCATATTTACTTCCTGGACCGAGGCCACGCCTTCTGAAGGAGGCTGGACCACGATATTGCGAAGAACCCGATCTCCGGAATAGGTGTCCGCGATATGTTCGATGACAATGTCACGAAACGCCATTGGGAACGGACCAGGGTCCGCATGTTCAGGGGCAGCGGCCAGGGAAACGTGTCGCGGTCCGGATTGCGATCCGGGCTGTGATTCGGGTTTTGTTCCGGGGGCGCAGGCCAAAAGCCCCGCAAGCAGGATGCACAGGAGTACGGAGACGGATACGGAGAAGCGAAAAGCGAACATGGGAACCTCCGGAAGCGATACGGTTAAGGGAGACGGGGAGACACGGCGTAGATGGCGGCTACTCTCGAACGCCTCGGCATACTGCCCCATACGGGGCATCTCCGGCAAGAGCAATCGTCCCCCAACGAAAAAAGGCGCATACAGCGCCTTTTCTCGATCCTGACCAGTGTTTACACCGTCAGGTTAGCATTCAATCAAGGTGCCTATCGACGACCGCGGTCGCGATCACCGCGCCCCCGGTCATCCCGGCCACGGCCGCTGTCCCGGCGCGGACCGCCTGAGGGCCGGGCCGCGGAGGCCATGTCGAAGACTTCACCGCGCTCTTCCATGATCACGGCTTTGCGGGACATACGGACCCGACCAGACGGCTCCACCTCGATCACCTTGACCTTCAGTTCCTGACCAAGCTGAACCACGTCCGCCACCTGTTCCACCCGGGCCGTATCCAATTGGGAAACGTGGACCAGGCCTTCCACTCCGGGCAGGATTTCCACCACCGCGCCGAACTCGATGATCTTCTTGACCCGACCGATGTAGTCCTTGCCGATTTCCGGGACCTGATTGTAGAACGTGACCATTTCCACGGCCATGTCCAGGGCATCCTTGGTCGGGGCGAAGATGGATATCTTTCCGGAATCGTCAATATCCACGGAAGCGCCCGTGGCCGCGGTGATGGCCTTCACGGTCTTGCCGCCGGGCCCGATGACTTCGCGGATTTTCTCAGGGTTGATGTGCACCACGCTGAGCTGCGGGGCGTAGGGTGAAAGCTCCGTCCGGGGCTTATCCAGCACGGCGTTCATTTCCTTGAGAATGTGCAGCCGGGCGTCACGGGCCTGATCCAAGGCCCTGCTGAGCACGTCCGTGGGGATACCGGCGATCTTGATGTCCATCTGGATCGCCGTGATGCCCTCGACGGTCCCGGCAACCTTGAAGTCCATGTCTCCGAGATGGTCCTCGGCTCCGAGGATATCCGTCAGAACCAGGTAATCATCGCCTTCCTTGATCAGCCCCATGGCGATCCCGGCCACGGGTTCCGAAATGGGCACGCCGGCGTCCATCAAGGCCAAGGACGCGCCGCAGACCGTGGCCATGGACGACGAGCCGTTGCTCTCCATGACCTCGGAAACGATGCGCAGGGTGAACGGGTAATCCTCTGGCTGGGGAAGGACCGGGGTCAGGGCGCGCTCAGCCAGTTGGCCGTGGCCGATCTCCCGGCGGCTGGGGCCGCGCAGCATCCGGGCCTCGCCAACGCAATAGGGCGGGAAATTGTAATGCAGCATGAACCGCTTGGTGCTCCCCCCGGCCAGTGTGTCCAGGCGCTGCTCGTCACGGGTGCTGCCCATGGTGGCCACGGCCAGGGCCTTGGTCTCGCCGCGGGTGAACAGAGCCGAGCCGTGGGTTCTGGGCAGCAGACCGACCTGGATGTCAATGGGCCGCACCGTGGTCAGGTCCCGACCGTCCAGGCGTACGTGCTCGCGATGAATCCGGGCGCGCATCACCTCTTTCTCCAGGGCTTCCATGATCTCGTCCACCTGGGAGCCCACGGCCTGGATGTCCACGCCTTTTTCCACCAGGGCCTGAACCACTTCCCGGTGCACGGCCTTCTGGGCCTCCTTGCGTTCGGCCTTCACCGGAATCTGCAACGCGACTTCCAGTTTGCCCTGAGCCAAATCGCGAACCGTGGCTGACAGGTCCGGATCAATGATGGTCAGTTTGGGTGCGATCTTGGGCTTGCCCACCTTTTCCCGCATCTCGTCCTGCAGATCCAGCAGGGGAATGGCCTGCTGCTGGCCCCACTCCAGGGCCTTGGCGATAAGGGATTCCGGAACAAAGCTCGCTCCGGCCTCCACCATGACCACGGCGTCGCGTGAGGCGGCCATGACCAGGTTCAAGGTGCTTTCCGTCAAATCCTTGAAGCTGGGATTCAGCACGAACTCGCCGTTGATGCAGCCGACCCTGATTCCGGCAATGGGTCCCAGGAAGGGAATCCGGGAAATGTGCAGGGCCGCGGAAGCGCCGGTGAGCGCCAGGACGTCCGGGTCGTTGTCCGGGTCCGCCGACAAAACCGTGGCGATGACCTGGATTTCCATGGGAAATTTTTTCGGGAACATGGGCCGGATGGGCCGGTCGATGACACGGGAAACCAAGGTCTCCCGGTCGCTGGGACGGCCGATCTCCCGCCGGAAAAAGTTTCCGGGAATCTGGCCCGCGGCATACGACATTTCCTGATAGTTCACGGTCAGGGGCAGGAACGAAACTTCCCGGTCCAGGGCCTGGGCCACGGCCGTGACCAGCACGACGGTGTCGCCGCACTGCACCCAGACGGCGCCGTCGGCCTGATTGGCCATTCTCCCGGTTTCAATGATGAATTCCTTGCCGTTCAGGTTCGTCGACAGGCGTGTGCAGTTCATGAGATCATTCATAATGCGTAGACATATCCTTAGCTGAAAATAAGTGAACGGAGCCCCGGCTAGGCGATGGCCGCCGGGGCTCCAAAGGCATGCGCGAAAACTACTTGCGCAGTTTGAGTCGTTCGATCAGATCGCGGTAGCGCTGAACGTCTTTCTTCTTAAGATAGTTCAGCAGCCCCCGGCGCTTCCCGACCAGCTTCAGCAGCCCGGTCCGGGAATGAAAGTCCTTCTTGTGGGTCTTGAAATGTCCGGTCAATTCGTTGATGCGGTGGGTCAACAGAGCCACCTGCACCTCGGGCGAACCAGTGTCGCCCTCTTTCAACCGGTACTCCTCGATCACTTTGGCTTTATCTTCGATACTCATGACCACAGCGGATTCCTCCTTGTTTGTTCCCTTCGGGGAATGATTCGGGTCCCGGAAAGCGACAAGCGTTCGACTCCGGGTCCTGGGGCTAAAACAAGCCGCGCAGGATGGTCCATTGCAACACGCCTTCCGCTTCGCGCGACTCGACCAAGGCCAGGGGTTGTTCCCGGTCATCCAGAAACAGGGCCCGCGCACCCGGAGCCGGAGGCGCATCGTCCCGCGGGCCATTGCCGGAAAAATTCCAGGGCAATCTCCCGCCATGGCGGACAATCCGGGACTGTTCCGGAGAAAGAATGTGTTGTGGGAAATGCGGCAAGGCATCCCGCAACGCGATCACTTTCCCCGAAAACGCCTCGGATTCCTCCAGCACGGCAGCAAGGCCGTGGGCTTGGTCAAGGGCGAAGGGATGGCTGCGCTCCCGGATCAACTCTTCCAGCACGGCCCCGCAATGCAGGCGTTTCCCCAGGCTGTGGACCAGGGAACGTATATAGGTGCCGGCGGAACATTCCACCCGGAAGCGCACCAGGGGGAGCTCCATGAAAAGGACCTCCGCCTGAAAAATTTGGATCGGTTTTCGTTTCACCGGGACGTCTCGCCCGGATCGACTCAAAGCATACAAGGGCTTGCCCTGATGCTTCGCCGCGGAATAGGGCGGCACTTCCTGCTCGGTGAGCTGCCCCCACTCCAGAACGGCGGTGCGGACACTCTGGGCGTCCGCCTCTATGAGATCAGTCGTGCTCAAAACCTTTCCCAAAACATCGTAGGTATCGGTTTCAACGCCCAAACGCAACACGCCCTGGTACTGCTTACGGCCCTCCGTCAGATAGGAAGCGATTTTCGTGGCCTGGCCCAGAAGAACCAGCAAGACGCCCTGGGCCAACGGATCCAGAGTCCCGGCATGGCCGATCTTGCGCTGCCCCAGGGTGCGCTTGATCCGTTCTAGGCACTGGGTGGAAGAAGGGCCAGAGGGCTTGTCCAGGACCAGCACACCGTGGGCTTGGGCTGGTTTTCGCGTCGGGGTCTCGGAATCCATTCGTTGGACAGGTTCCATACGGGGCGGGAAAGTCACGACAAGGAAGAAGGGTTTTTATCCGCCAGGGCAAGATACTCGCGGGTCATCCGCACCAGAAGAGCTTCCGCGTCTTCCAGGCTGTGATGCAGCTCCCCCCCGGAGGCGTTCTTATGTCCGCCGCCGCCCACGGAGGAAGCGATTGCCTCCACATCCGTGTCACCGGAGGAGCGCAGACTGAATTTGATCTTGCGGGGCTCGTCCTCACGCAGACTGACCGCGATTTGTACCCCCTTGACCCGCCTGATGTAGTCCACCATGTCGTCGCAATCCTCAATGGTGGCCTGACGCTCTTCGCGAAAGCTCCTCGGAATGGAAAGCATTCCGATTCGACCGTCATCGAACAATCTGGCCCGGCTCAGCACGTCGCCCATCAGCTTCAATCGGTTCATTCGCCACTGGTTTTGCAGCAGGGAGTTGAACCGTCCTGGATTCAGCCCTTGCCGAATGATGGTCGCAGCCAGCTCCAGCACCTTGGGTCCGGTGTTTTCGTAGCTGAAGGATCCCGTGTCCGTGGTCAAGGCAAGGTAAACGGCTTCACCCAGGGGACCGCTCAAGGGAATGTTCAGTTCCTGCGCCAGATAGCCGATCATCTCTCCCACGGAAGACCGATCCGGCTCCACCAGGTTCACTGTGCCGAAATCCCGATTGCTGACGTGGTGATCGATGTTGATCGTCCGCTCCAGAGGCAGGCGACCAGCCAAGTCCTTGCCCACCCGCTTCGCATCGCCGCAATCCAGCAGAACATACCACCGGGGTTCCCAGTCCGGATGGCTCTGCTGCAAGGGACGGGGGAAGCGCAACCAGGAAAATCGATCCGGCAACGGTGATTCGTTGTACAGGCAATAGTTCTTGCCCAGAGCCTCCAGTAGCCATCCCAGGGCCACAGTGGAGCCAAGGGCGTCGCCGTCAGGATTATTGTGCCCGGCCACCAGGAAATTGTCGCCTTCGCGCAACAGGCGCAACACCCTGGCCCAACTGTCCGCGGTACTACCTTTCATGGCGGCCGTCATAAACCATGTCCTCCAGAAAAATGTCCCGCTCGAAGCGCAGTTCCGGGGTTGAGCGCAGATTCAGGCGCTTACCCAGCAAGGTACGCAGATATCCCTTGGCCTTGCCCAGGGAGACGGCGATTTCTTCCAGCCGGAGCGGGTCGTCGGTGCACGTATAGAACACCTTGGCGATGCTCAGGTCGGAATTCAGCCGCACCCCGCTGATGGTGACCAGTTCCAGCCGGGGGTCCTGGATCTCCTCTTGGAGCAACTGAGCCAGTTCCCGCTGGATCATGTCCGCGAGGCGAATCGATCGCCGGGACGGACCACGCATTACCATGAGCCTCCTTCCAGCAGGTCCGCGCGGAGATCTCCGGGGTCCTGCGTTGATCGAAATATTTCCGTGTTGCCCTGGACGAATTCCACCGGCGCGGCGGCCTCGGCCAGAGCCATGGCCTTGTGCAGCCGACTTTCTACCCGGGCCGCGTCGTTGGAAACCGTAACAGCCCCCAGAATCAGCCGCTCATGCTCGTCCATGGCCTCCACTTCGGACACGGCAAGGTTGAACTTGTTGCGCAGCTTTTGTTTCAGGCTCTGGGCCACCTTGCGTTTGCCCTTGAGGGAGTCGTTCCCGTGCAGCCGGAATTCCAGCCGCAATACGCCGATGATCATGGGACGAACATGGTTACAGGGTCGCCGCTTCCGAAACTTCCTCGAAGGCCTCGACCACGTCGCCGACCTTGATGTCGTTGAAGTTGGCCAGCCCCACCCCGCATTCAAAGCCTTTGAGCACTTCCTTGGCGTCTTCCTTGAAGCGCCTCAGCGAGCTGAGCTTGCCGGTGTAAATCACCACGCCCTCGCGCAACAGGCGAATCTTGGCATTACGCAACAGCTTGCCGTCCATCACCGCGCACCCGGCCACCATGCCGATCTTGGGCACGCTGAAGGTCTGGCGGACTTCGGCCTGACCCAAGTAGGACTCCCGGATGATCGGCGAGAGCATTCCGGTCATGGCGTCGCGGATGTCGTTCACCAGGTTGTAGATGATGTCGTAAAAGCGGATTTCCACACTTTCGGTTTCGGCCACTTCCTTGACCTTGGCCACGGGCCGGACGTTGAAGCCGATCACGATGGCCGAAGACGCCGCGGCCAGCATGACGTCGGATTCGGTGATGGCCCCGGCGCCGGAGTGGACGATCCGCACCCGGACCTCGTCCGTGGACAGCTTGAGCAGGGACTCGGAGACCGCCTCGGCGGACCCCTGCACATCGGTCTTGATGACCAGATTCAGATACTTGGCCTCGCCGGCCGCCTTGGAGGCCAGGAAGCTGTCCAGGGTGACCTTGGTGGCCTTGGCCAGGGTCTTCTCCCGCTCCTTGGTCATGCGGGACTGGGCGATCCGGCGGGCGATCTTTTCATCCGCCACCACCACGAATTCGTCCCCGGATTCCGACAGGCCGTCAAAGCCTTGCACTTCCACCGGGAAAGCCGGACCGGCTTCCTTGATCTTCTTGCCCTTGTCGTCGAACATGGCCCGGACCTTGCCCTGGTAAAGGCCGCAGACAAAGACGTCGCCGTCGCGCAGGGTTCCTTCCTGGATCAGCACGGTGGCCACCGGGCCGCGGCCCTTGTCCAGTCGGGCTTCCACGATCCGCCCTCGGGCCCGCTTGGTCGGATTGGATTTAAGATCCAGGACCTCGGCCTGGAGCAGGACCATTTCCAGCAGTTCGTCCAGACCGATGCGCTGTTTGGCCGAGACGTTGGCGAAGATCGTGTCTCCGCCCCAGGCTTCGGCCAGAAGACCCATCTCGCTCAGCTCGCGGATCACCCGCTCGGGATTGGCGTCTTCCTTGTCAATCTTGTTCACGGCCACGACGATGGGCACCCCGGCGGCCTTGGCATGGTTCACGGCTTCCTTGGTCTGTTCCATCACGCCGTCGTCCGCGGCCACCACCAGGATAACCAGGTCCGTGACCTGGGCTCCACGGGCACGCATGGCCGTGAAGGCTTCGTGTCCGGGCGTGTCCAGAAAGGTCACCGCGCCGCGATTGGTCTCCACATGGTAGGCGCCGATATGCTGGGTGATTCCCCCCGCCTCGCCCTTGGTCACGTTGGACTCGCGAATGGCGTCCAACAGAGAGGTCTTGCCGTGGTCCACATGGCCCATGATGGTCACAACCGGAGAACGCGGCGCGAGATCTTCCGGTTTATCCTCTTCACGGGTGTGGGTGAACCCTTCTTCCATGAACCCGACCTGCTCCACTTCGTAGCCGAACTCCGCGGCCACCAGAGTCGCCGTATCCATGTCGATGGACTGGTTGATGGTGGTCATCACGCCCATGGAAAACAGCATTTTGATGATCTCCTGAGCCTTGAGCCCCATTTGCTTGGCCATCTCCGAAACCCGGATGGCCTCTTCCATACGGATCTTGCGCTTGGCGGCCTTGATCGGCTGGGTTCCGGCCTGACCGGCCTGACCCTCGGCTTCGTGACGGAACTTGGGACGTGACCGCTTGGCCCGGAACTTGCCGCCGGTCCGATCCTGAACCGGGGAGGTTTTCTTCTTTTTCCAGGACGGATCACCGCGGTCCTGTTCTCCGAGCACCGTAGGCTGGGTGATCTCCACGGTGCGTTTGCCTTTTTTCTTCTTCTTCCGATCCGAGGTGCCATCGCCCTGCGTACCGGCGTCCGCCCCGGCCCGAGCAGGCGCTTCCGTAGCGCCGGGCGTCCGTACCGGAGTGGGGGTGTAAGGCTTGCTTTCGGGCTTATAGGAAAAGTCGGGCTTGGCTTCCGGCTTGGAAATGATCCGCACCTGCGGTCCGGTCTGGATCAACGGCTCGCGCTTCCGTGGCTTACGCTTCTTCGCCTTTTCACCGGCGGCTTCCGAGGCAGCCGCATCGGACTCTTCGCCAGTGGCCGCGTCGGCGGGAGCCACGGCGTCCGGGTCCTCAGCCTTTGCACTGACCGCCGATTCCTCCGCGGGTGTGGTCATCACGACGCCATCTGCGGGCGTATCCATCGTGCCGGAAACATCCGGCGTGCCCAGCGCGTCACTTGGCACATCCCGTGTGCCAGGGCCTTCCTGCGCGGCTGGGGCATCCGGCTCAACACGAACCTGCATCTCTTCGGAGGCATCCGTGGTGGGGGCATCCTCGCCAACTTTTTCCGCGCCCGGTTCTTTCACGCCTGGGGCAACCGGCTCTTCGGATGTGCCGATAATCCGTGCACGGGGAGCGTCCACTGTCTTTTTCCCAGCCCGACGTTGAGCCGGAGCAGCGGCCTCGGACGCATCCTCAGCTTTCTCCGCCGCTTCCTTGCCCGCATCCTGCACTGAACCATCCGTTCCTTCGGGAGCCGGGGAATCCCCAGGCTGATCCTCGGGGGCGTCCGAAGCTTCCTGGACGTCCGGCTTGGCGACCTTCCGTCGCCGCCGCAAAATCACCCCGGGTTGAACCTCACGCTGCTGAACATCGACGGGGGCGTCCTTGCGTTGCATTCTCTCACGAACCTGGGCGGCCTCCTCTTCGGAGATGCTGCTGACATGGCTTTTCACCGGGATGTCCAGCTCGCGCAAGACTTGCAGCAATTCCTTATTGCTGACCCCAAGTTCAGAAGACAATTCCATAATGCGTATCTTATTGGCCATGCATTTCTCCCTTGCACCGCTTCCGACGTTTCCCTGTCGACGTCAATTTATCCAAACATGATGATTGATTGCATACGTAAAGTCCCCGCCCGGGCAGTTGCTGACGGAGGTCAACAAGAGGTCCTCGTTCAGAGTCGCGCACGAATCGCCGCAACTCAATCTTGGGAGCCTTCCGGCGGCAGACGACGCACGTCCGTTCAGGCACGTGCCCGGCGTGTCGTCTCGGCTGGGATTTCAATGGTTCCCTCGAAACATCTTCGGGAAGACCGTTGCCCGCCCTTTGGGACTCATTCTCGGACACGCTCCGCCTCGGGGTCCGCGCTTATGCCCGTTTCTCCGGCCAAAGCGCCTTCAACCTTCTCGGCCAAACCTGCTTCCGTCTCTTCACTCGCCTCAACGGCTTCCTCCGTTGCTTCCTCGAGCTCGCTTCCGGGCCCGTTCTCAGACTCTCCGAGATCGTAATCCACGGCTTCATTCAGCTCAGCACCTGAGTCCACGGCCTCTTCGTCGCCTTCGGCATCATCTTCCTCAGGACGTTCGATCAGGCCAAGAAAATTGATGGCTGAACGAACATCGGCGACCTTGGCCTCGTCCAGCCCCTGAATGGTCAACAGTTGCTCGTCGTCGGCCTCGGCCACGGCCATGGGGCTGTTGAAGCCGGCGGCCAAAAAGGCTTCCAGAGGCACTTCGGCCACGCTGACCAACTGCTCCAGCCCCTGCCGATCCTTGTACATGGTCCCGAAGCGGCTCTCCGTGAAAATATCGATCTTCCAACCCAACAGCTTGGCCGCCAGCTTGACGTTCTGCCCCTTGCGCCCGATGGCCAATGTAAGCTGATCATCCGGAACCACGACTTCCAGGACGCCGTCTTCCTCGTCCACGGTGATTCGGGAAATCCTCGCCGGAGACAGAGCGTTCACCGCGTAGGTGGTGATCTCCGGGCTCCAGACAATAATATCGATCCGCTCGCCGCGCAGTTCCTGGACGATGTTCTGAATCCGAGAGCCGCGGACTCCAACACAGGCGCCCACCGGATCCACGTCGCGATCAGTGGACATCACCGCCACCTTGGCCCGGCTGCCCGGGTCCCTGGCCACGCCCATGATCCGCACGAATCCATCTCCCACTTCCGGCACTTCACGATGAAACAGCACGGTCAGGTAATCCGGATGCGACCGGGAGACGATGATCTGCGGGCCGCGCCCTTCCTTGCGCACGTCGAAAAGCAGGGCCTGAATTTGATCGCCGCGCCGGAACCGCTCCTTGGGAATCTGCTCTTCCTTGGGCAACAAGGCTTCGGTTCGACCGAGGTTGATGATCCAGCCGGAACGATCCCGGCGCTGGATGGACCCGCTGACGATCTCCCGCTTGCGGTCCTTGTACTCCTCGTAAATGATTTCCTGCTCCGCTTCGCGCATCCGCTGGATGATGACCTGCTTGGCGGACTGGGCGGCAATCCGGCCCAAGTCTTCCACTTTCAGTTCGAAACCGAGTTCGTCCTCCAACTGAACATTGGGGTCGTGATGCTTGGCGTCCTCAAGCAGAATCTCGCTGACCGGATCGACGATCTCCTCCACCACCCGTTTGAACTGATAGACGTCGAAGCCGCCCTTGTCCTCGTTGAAGGTGACCTCGATATCCACATCCTCGCCCAGCTTTTTGGTCACCGAGGACCGCACGGCCCGTTCCAAGGTGTCAATGAGAAGATCCTTGTGGATTCCTCTGTCTTTACTGATTTGCTCAATGGCCTTGCGCAGTTCGGCGCTCATCTCGTCCTCCAGGATAATATCAGGGCCGGGGCCGTTTCGCGCCTCCGGCCGGCAACAATCATCATTGTTTTCGGCAATTCTTCATATGTGTCGAAACCATGCGCCGATTCCCAAAGCCCTTTCCGTTCCGGAATCGTTCGGCGGTTTCGAGTCAAAACGCATGGATCAAATGAATCTTCTTTATTTGGTTCCAATTCAACGCCAGCGGTGCACCGTTTTCCACAAGCGTGACCGTCGGGTCGTCCACCGCGGACAGCTCGCCGCGATAGGATTTGCGTCCTTCCAGCGGCTCATGGAGCTGGGCCTGGACGGTCCGCCCAAGGTAGCCTTGGAGTTGCTCCGGCTTGAAGAACCGACGCTCCAGGCCGGGCGAGGAGACCTCCAGATTAAAGGCACCGGGAAGTCGTTCGTCGATTTCCAGAGCAGGGCCAAGCTGGCGGCTGACCATGGCGCACTGCTCGATGGTCGGTCCGCTCTCGGCGTCGATATAGATGCGGATCAACGCCTTGCGACCCAGGGGCAGATACTCCACCCCCCAAAGTTCCAGACCGAGGCCGTGAACAACGGGCAAAACCAATAACTCCAGATGGCGAAGGATTTCTTCCGACCGGGCGCGGGAAGAAGGGGGAGAAGTCTGCATGGCTGTCTGAAAATCCAAAAAAAAAGTGGACCACATGGCCCACCCCGTTCGTCGTCTTTGTTGTGCGGCCGGGCCGCTACCGATCAGGATGCTGCGAATAAAGATGGAGCGGGCGACGGGAGTCGAACCCGCGACACCAAGCTTGGGAAGCTTGTACTCTACCAGCTGAGCTACGCCCGCCAGCGAAACGCAGTCGTTCATATGCTCAAGGCCCTGGAACTTGTCAAGCACCCAGCTCAGGAAAAATGGCTTGGAATTTGCTTGAATCCAAAACCAGGAGGAATCGCGATGCAGACCAGTATGTATAACGCCCTGTTCGGCGCCCTGACCCAGGAACACCGCTTGGCAAACACCGCCAACAATTTGGCGAACGTAAACACCACGGGATACAAGCGTGAAACCATGGCCTTTCGGGACGTCTTCATCCGCTTCGGCCACGGCATGCTGGACCCTATTTCCGCCATCAACGAAAAATCGCTGCTCCCCGTCCCGGACGAGCTGGCCCAGAACCGGATCGCCCTGACCCACATCGACTTCGCCCAAGGATCGGCTAAGGAGACCGGCAATCCCCTGGACGCGGCCATTGAAGGCGATGGCTTCTTCAAGGTCCGCACCTTGGAAGGAGACTTTTACACTCGTAACGGCAATTTCCGTCTCACCCCGGACGGCGAACTGGTTACGAATCAAGGCTTTCCCGTGCTCGTGGACGGCGGTCCCGTGAACCTGGAGCCCAACGCCCGGATCGTCATCGGCCCCGACGGCGCCATCCAAGCCAATGGCGAGCCCGTGGGCAATTTTGACCTGGTGACCTTCGACAACCCACAGGTATTGGAAAAACTGGGCCAGAACATGTTCCGGCTTCGAGCCGGAGTCGAGGCCGCCGAGCTGCCCGCGGACAACGCCACGGTCGTGCAGGGCTATCTGGAACAAGCCAACGTGGAAGTGGTCAGCGAGATGGTCAGCATGATCGAGGCCCATCGCAGTTTCGAAGCCTACCAGAAGGTGATGCACACGGCCCAGGAAGCGGACCAGAAGGTCATCCGGGAAGTGGCTTCACCCCGATAGCAATAATGCACTGAAATAGACGGAGGAAAACCTCAATGATGCGCTCCTTATGGACGGCGGCCTCGGGCATGCAAGCCATGCAGATGAACATCGACGTCACGTCCAACAACCTGGCCAACGTCAGCACCACGGGTTTCAAGAAAAGCCGGGCTGAATTCGAAGATTTGATGTACCAAACCATGAAAATCGCCGGTGCTGCCAATGCCGCCGGAGACCGGATTCCCACCGGGCTTCAGGTGGGCATGGGAGTTCGCCCCGTGACCGTGCACAAGGAATTCTCCACCGGGTCTTTCCAAAACACCGGGAACCCCTTGGACCTGGCCATTGAAGGCGACGGTTTTTTCCAGGTGGATGTGAACGGCGACTTCGCCTACACCCGCGCCGGAGCCTTCAAGCTGACCAACGAAGGACAGGTGGTCACGGCCAACGGCTACGCCCTGCAGCCAGAATTCATCGTGCCTCAGGAAACCCAGAATATCGTGGTCACGGAAAACGGACGCATCGTGGCCATGGACAGATTCGGCGAGGAGTTGGCCGGCGCGGACATCCCGCTGTTTACCTTTGTTAACCCGCCCGGTCTGAACAGCATCGGACGGAATATGTTCCTGCCCACCGAGGCATCAGGGGATCCCATTGAAGGGGTCCCCGGCGAGGAAAACGTCGGCACCATTGCCCAAGGCTTCCTGGAAGGCTCCAACGTGGACATGGTCGAGGAGATGGTCCGGCTGATCACCGGCCAGCGGGCCTACGAAATCAACTCCAAGGCCATCCAGACCTCCGACCAGATGCTTCAGACCGCCACGCAGCTCAAGCGGTAATGTAAGGAGGGGAAGGTAAACGGATGAGAAGGCAGACCATGCAAACTTCTCCAACTCGTTTCATTCTGGTTCTCGCGCTTTTGACGGCGGTCGGCCTGACCGTCCGTGCAGAGCCGATCGAGGCCCAGCGGGGTTACTGGCATTATATGATTCAGCCCGTGGCAGCGGTCCAGGACGAGGTGGTCCGGTTTGGAGACATCGCCGTGCCGTTGACGGATCATGGCCGCGCCCAGTGGACGAGCCTCGCCGATCGTCCCATGTGGCCCGCTCCGGACAGCGGCAAGACCCTGACTTTTTCCCAAGACCGCTTGGCAGGCATGCTTCGGCAGTACGTCGGCCACGCCGCCGCCTCCACGCGCATCCCGAGCCAAGTCGTGATCCAGGGCGGAGGGCAGGTGGTGCTGGAGGAAGAGCTGCGATCCCGCGTCGTCACTTTTTTGACCCCGAAGGTCCGCTCGCTGGGAGAAGAAATTACCGTTCGCGACTTTCGCCTTCCGAGCCATATTTTTCTGCCTCACATTCAGGACACCCTGGAACTGGAGCTGGCCGCGGATCCGCAACCCGGACGCAACAGCTTGCGCTTTTTGGTTCGCTCCGTGGACGAACGCATCACGCGCCGCCTCACCGGCACGGTTTTTCTTGACGTCTGGCAAACCGTACCCACGGCGGGACGACCGCTAAACCGGGGGAATCCGCTGGACCTGGACGACGTCACCTTCCAGCGCAAGAACTTGGCCTATTTGCGGGAACAGGTCTGGGACGGGACCGGCGGACCGTGGCAGATTCGCTCTCCGGTGGGCATGAACCAGGTCGTCTACCTGTCCGCCCTGGAACCCCTGCCCGCCGTTCGCCGTGGAGAAGTTATCACGCTGCTCTATGAAGGCGAGCTGGTCCGGTTGCAGGTCCAGGTCCAGGCTCTCCAGGACGGTGCCATTGGGGAAACCATCACGGTACGAAACTTGCAAAACAATAGTGAAGTCCTGGCCCGTATCCGGGATTATGAAACCGTGGTGGTCAGGTGAGCCGATTCGTTATCGCGTTGCGCTTTCGAGTTGGAGATCCGACCAATTCAAGAAAACACGAGGATAATGCGATGACCGACAAAACACTCTCCATACAAACATCCGTACTCATGACCCTGGTAATGGTCCTCGGGCTGAGCGGGTTCGCCTGCGCCCCGGCCAGGACCCAAAGCATGCCGAGCCCGATACTGACCCAAACCGTGGACTACCCCCAACCGGCCGAACTCAATCCCGGCTCGCTGTTCAACCCGGCCAGCGCGGAGCTGCTCTTCGCGGACAACCGGGCCAGGCGGGTGGGGGACATCGTCCGGATCAAGGTCGTGGAGGAAAGCAAGGCCACGAACAAGGCCACCACGGACACGTCCAGGGAGTCCAACATCGGCATGGGCATCGAGCATCTTTTGGACCAACGGCTGATCAACGCGGGCCTGCCGGTCTTGGGCATTGAACGGGGCCAATTCGGAGATACCCCGTTGATCAGCGCCAAGACCTCCAACTCCTTCAAGGGCGACGGGGAAACCAAGCGGGAGTCCACCATCACGGCCACCGTCGGCGCGCGGGTTGTCAAGACGCTTCCCAACGGCCTGATGCAGGTGGAGGGCGCACGGGAAACCCGTGTGAACAACGAAACCCAGATCGTCGTGGTTCGGGGACTGGTCCGATCCACGGACATCGACCCGGACAACACCATCCTCTCCACCCACATGGCCGACGCAACCATCGAATTCTACGGCATGGGTGTTCTGGCGGACAAACAACGGCCCGGATGGCTGACCCGGATACTGGACAATGTCTGGCCGTTTTAGGGTTACATAAACGAACCCATTTCTAATCGGTATCGAAATCGAAATCGCAATCGAAATCGATATTGCCAGGGTTGTTTCAGTGCTCTTTGATCAAGCTCTTTTCGATTTCGATCCCGATTTCGATTTCGATTTCGATTACGACCTGATTCCGATGCGAGCATGAGACACCTTTGCCCTGGCGGCAATCTGGAGGAAAATTGTATGTGGAAGAGATATTTCAAGACTTCAGCCGTGCTGGTTCTCGCCATGGGCTTCTTATTCGCGCTGATGGGAACGAATCCGGCCCAGGCCAGCGTCCGGATCAAGGACATCGCCACGGTGGCCGGCGACCGCAACAACCAATTGGTGGGTTACGGCCTGGTGGTTGGTCTGTCGGGCACCGGCGACCGTCGGGGAGCGGAGTTCACCATCCAGTCCATGACCAACATGCTGGAGCGGATGGGGGTGCGGGTGGATCGCTCCAGGTTGCGGGTTCGCAACGTGGCCGCGGTGATGGTCACCACCCAAATGCCCGTTTCGTCCCGAGCGGGTTCCAACCTGGACGTGTCCGTGTCCTCAGTGGGCGACGCCACCAGCCTCCTGGGTGGCGTCCTGCTGATGACCCCGCTACGCGGCGTGGACGGCCAGACCTACGCCCTGGCCCAGGGCCCCTTGCTTCTGGGTGGGTTCAGCGCCGGCGGCGATGCGGCCCAGGCTCAGAAAAACATCACCACCGTGGGCCTGATCCCCAACGGAGCCACGGTGGAACGCTCCGTCCCCTTCCAGTTCAATGAGCAGCATAACGTGGTTCTGCATCTCCAGACCAAGGACTTTTCCACAGCGGTCCAGGTTGTGGACCGGATCAACGCCAACTTCGGCACCCCCCTGGCCCGGGCCATGGACGTCTCCACCATCGAAGTGGACATCCCGGAAATGTACCAGGGCAATCTGGTTCCCTTCATCGCGGCCCTGGAGGGCCTGCCCATCACGCCGGACTCACGTGCCCGGGTCGTGGTGGATGAGAAGACCGGCACCGTGGTCGTGGGCCAGAACGTCCGTCTGTCCAAGGTCGCCGTGGCCCACGGCAATCTGCACATCGTCGTGTCCGAGCGTCCGGAGGTGGTCCAGCCTCAACCTTTCTCTTTGGGCCAAACAGCCGTGGTTCCCCGCACCGAACTGGGCATTCGCGAGGAAGATCGCCGCCTGACCCTGCTGGAAGGCGCCACGCTGCAAGACCTGGTCAACGGCCTCAACGCCATCGGCGCGACGCCCCGCGACCTGATCTCCATCCTGCGCACCCTGAAGTCGGCCGGAGCGCTGCATGCGGATGTGGAGGTGATCTAGATGATCAGCCTGCCGGATACGAACACCCTGCTGCTCGGTCATGGGCAGAGCGATGTTCACCGGCGCTTCGATGCGCTCCGGGGACTGCGTTCCGGTGAATCGTCCGAGGATTCCCAGAGAGCCTCCGTTAAAGGCGATCCGCAAGACGCGGCGACCGCCAAGCACGAGAGCAAGCTGCGCGAAGCCAGTCAGGATTTCGAGGCCATGTTCCTGCACCAGCTCATCAAGCAGATGCGGGCCACGGTTCCGCACCACGACCCGCTGCGGGGCAAGGGTGAAGAATTCTGGCAGTCTCATTTTGACATGGAAATGGCCTCGGTCCTGGCTCGAAGCGGCGGTATCGGCCTGGGCGACATGATCTTCGAGCAGCTCCGGCAAACCCAGGTCCAGGCCACCAAGGACAGCGATCCGATGGGCAAGCCCATGCCCCTGACCATCCTTGCTCCAACCACGACCCCACCCACGGCCTCC
Organism: Desulfonatronum thiodismutans; assembly: GCF_000717475.1. Classification (NCBI taxonomy): domain Bacteria; kingdom Pseudomonadati; phylum Thermodesulfobacteriota; class Desulfovibrionia; order Desulfovibrionales; family Desulfonatronaceae; genus Desulfonatronum; species Desulfonatronum thiodismutans. Next base: position 237,758 of record NZ_JPIK01000005.1, on the reverse strand, counting down.
GTCGCCTCGGAAGAGGACCAGAAGTCCTCTCAAGTTGAGAACTATCCACAAGTGGCCTCGTCCCAAGGGCCTTACGCCGTGCCCGATGCTCCGGGGCGCGCCGGAGCGTCTTCCTTCGACTCCGTCACCATTCCCGGAACCACCAGCACCATGAGCATGGTGCGCTCCCTTGCCCGGTCCATTGAGGAACGCGGCGGGGTAGTCCCGGAACACCCGGGGTCGGTCGACGGCCTGAGCCCAACCGGAAACATCGATTCGCCCTCTCCGATTCTGCCCCCCATGCACTGGCCTCTTGAAGGCCGGGTCAGCTCCGGGTTCGGCTGGCGTCGGGACCCGTTCACCGGGGAGCAGGCCTGGCACTCCGGCGTGGACATGGTTGCCCCCAAGGGGACGCCCATCGGGGCGGCCTGGGACGGGCGGGTGGTCTTCGTGGGCCAACGCGGCGGATACGGGAACATGGTGGTTCTGGAGCATGCTGGAGGATGGCGTTCCTACTACGCTCACAACGACGGAAACACGGTCAAGGTCGGAGACAAAATCCAGGCTGGGCAACAGATCGCCACGGTGGGCTCCACCGGTCGCTCCACCGGCCCCCACCTGCACTTCGAGGTCCGTCAGGGCGCCACGGCTTGGAACCCGAAACAGATTCGGGATCGTCTGGAAGCCGGATTGCACATCGGTAAACAAGAGTCGGCCTAGTTTTTGAATGTGTCGAGGATATGCCGGACGACCCGGAAAAATTTGCACTCAACCCCGCGAGGTCGATCATGTCCCGAGCCATACTGCAAAATCTGCATCGTCAAAAACAGGCGCTCTTTCTCCTGTCCCACCTCCTGGACGAGGAGTTTCAGCACCTGAGCAAGAGCGACCCCCAGTCCGTGGCTTCAGTGGAATTTTCCATTCAGGAATTGTTGCGCCAGATCAGCGAGGAACGTCGGGACCTCAAGGACACCATCCGCAAAATCGACCCCGCCCTTCCGGGCATTCGCGACCTGCCGCTGATTCTGGATGAGTCCATCCGAGATCAGGTTCGTGATACCCTCCGCCAAATCGACGTTCAGGAACAGGACTGCGCCAGAAAAGCCGCCCAAAACGCCGTGATCACCCGCGGCCTGATGGACCAGAACCAAGCCCTCCTGGATTACCTGACCAACGAAATCCGGCCCAAAAACGGGCATACCTACTCCCAACGCGGCAGATGGCTGCATCCCGGCGACACGGGCGCCCTGCTCAAGGGCAGACTGTAGGATATTTTCATGACCGTCGGCGTCAACTCACTCCTGAACACCGGCAAGGGCGCACTCCTGGCCTTCCAGGCCGCCATTCACGTCACCGGCGAGAACATCGCCAACGTGAATACTCCGGGTTACAGTCGGCGTACCGTCCGTCTGGAGGAAAACCCGAGCATCGATTATCGCCCAGGGCAAATCGGAACGGGCGTGACCGCCAAGGAAGTCATCCGCCATTACGACTATTTCATTGAGCGCCAGTACCTGGACAAGTCCTCCACCATGCACCGCTGGGATTCCCTGCACGCGAACCTGCGTCAGGTGGAGTTGTTGTTCAACGAGTCCATCGGCGACGGCCTTAACGACGTGATGGCCAAGTTCTGGGCGGACTGGCAGAACGTCTCCCTGCGCCCGGACGACATGGCCTCTCGCGGCCAGCTCACCAGCACGGCCCAAAACATGACTCAGATAATCAACCAGTTGGAACGCGACCTGGGGCTATTCCAGCGCCAGATGGATGACTTCATCCGGCAGGACGTGAACCGGGCCAATGAATTGCTCCGGGAAATCGCCGAAATCAACAGCAGGATCACGGTCCACGACATCCCTGGCCAGAACAACGCCAACGCCCTCCTGGACAAACGCGACTCCATGGTCCGCGAACTCGCCGGCCTCCTGGACATCCAGACCCAGGACAAGGGCAACGGCGAATTCTTCGTCATGACCACGGCGGGCCATACGTTGGTGGACGGGCAGCATTTCTTTGAGTTGAAGTTTGAGGGGGCGCAAGCATTCAAATCTCTTGCCCCAACCTCAACGAGTAATATTAATTTTTCTGGTACTTCAGAACGTGAATACCTTGTTGAAGTACTGGCTGGCGGTGATGCTGATGATGTGGCCACTTATAGGGTCTCGCTAGATGGTGGTGTCACTTGGCTCAAGGATGACAATGGAGTTCAACGCGAGTTCACTACCCAGTTGCAAGATAGCAAGGTGACGATCGAAGGCCTTGATATCTGGTTTGATGACGGAGTGTTAACAGCGGGAGACAAGTTTACAATCGTGCCCAAAAGCGGACTGTATTGGTACGAAAATACGTCTTCAAAAATGAACATCACTCCCCAGATCCATTTTAACGGGGAGGACAACCGCCGAAGGATCACCGGCGGCTCTCTGACCGGCTATTTCAACTTCCGAGACGACTATATCGGCAACTTCCGGGAAAAACTGGACTCGCTCGCTTCAACCATGGCCTGGGAAGTGAACCGGATACACAGCCAAGGGGCTGGGCTGGAAAAATTCGGGCAGGTGCTGGGGACGTATGGGGTTTCGGATCAATCAATACCTTTGGGCAGCTTGTCTTCCGGTTTGTTCTATGGGGATAAGTTGCAAGACGGAAGCTTGACGATTTGGGTATTTGGTTCCGGAAACTCAGGCACTCCCCATACAATTGACTTTACAGCCGCCGATCCAAGCCAAGCGAATTTTAGTGCTCTCGATCATAGCCTTGATGATGTTGTTTTGGCCCTCAACGCTAGTTTAGCAGGAACTGATATAACCGCATCCGTTGTCGACAATCGACTGCAACTGATTTCAACATCCGGCAATACTTTCGCCTTCGGCTCCGACTCCACCGGCCTCCTGGCGGCCCTGGGCATCAACACGTTCTTTGACGGCACGGACGCGCGCGGCCTCAGTATAAACCAGGATGTTTTCAACAATCTTTCGCTGATCAATGTCGGGCACGTCAATGGTGCCGGGGAAATCAACACCGGAGACAATGAAACGGCCAAGGCCATCGCGGCCCTTCAGTACGAAAAAGTCAATTTCAGAACGACCTTCCAGGGAAAAACCTCGCAAACCCTGCAAAGTTTTTACGGTTCCCTGGTCGGCGACATCGGGGCGGCCACGAGCAACGCCAGTTTCAACTATAGCTTCAACAAGGCCCTGTCCGACGATCTGCGAAACCGCCAGGAAGAAATTTCCGGCGTAAACCTGGACGAAGAAATGAGCAGCCTGATCAAATTTCAGCATTCCTATAGCGCCGCTGCCAAGCTCATCTCCACGGCGGACCAGATGTTTCAGACCATCTTAGCCATGAAGTAGACGTAACGTCGGCAAGGAGCAAAGCCTCATGCGTGTCAGCCATCGAAATATCTACGCAAACGTGCTCAGCTACATGAACCGGTCGCTTTCGGGCCTGGTCGAGCTGAACCTGCAGGCTTCCAGCCAGAAAAAGATTAACCGTCCCTCGGATGATCCCATCGGCATGTCCCGGGTACTCTCCTACCGGGATTCCATGGCCTCCATGGCCCAGTATCGGAAGAACATCGACACGGCCCAGGGCTGGAACGGCTTGGCCGATGAAAACCTGATTCAGGTCAACGTGGTCATTACCCGACTCAAGGAGCTTGCCCAACAAGCCGCGACGGGCACGTTGTCCGGGGACAACCGGGAACAGATCTCCTTTGAGGCCCGCCAGCTTTACAGCCAACTGATCACGCTTTCCAACGCCTCATATGAAGGCAAATACATCTATTCCGGCCATAAAACCGACACGCTGGCGTTTCGGGAAGCTTTGTTCGCGCAGAGCAACGGGAACGGAACACTGGATGGAAATATTCTGAGCGTGGAAGGAGGCACATCGGGGACCGTACTTGTACAATTTCTTGATGACGACGACATCTCAGAGCAACCCCCTTTCAGATATTCCACGGATGGAGGGAAAACCTGGAATAACGGTGAGTACGATTCAACTCCCCCCATAGGCACGCAGGTTCTTGTCATGGGTGGCGTTCGGGTGACGGTAAACGATACTGCGACTGTGGTTGCCACTAATAGCGCCGACTACAACGACACATCAGGTTCTTGGCTCTGGATTCGGCCAACAGCCGTTTATCAGGGGGATGACGAAAACAGCATCGCGGTGGAACACTTCGGCCCCACGGCAACGGCAGACCTTGATCCGGAGGCAACCGGTGTTTTCAAGAAAAACGTCAATGTCCGGGTTGACTCCGTTGCCGGTGGCAACGTCAATTATTCCTACAGCACGGACGGCGGACGCAGTTGGGTGGAGGGAAATACGGCTCCTGCGAACGGTAGCCCATCCCTCCCGGTTCCCGGTGGTTTTCTGAACCTTGACGACGATCCGGCTGGAGGCGACCAGTTTGTCATCCGCCCCAACCGCGCCTTGATGCACGTCGAAATCTCCCAGAACGAAACCATTCAGATCAACAACATCGGCATGGATGTGTTCGGCGGGCTGTACAACGGTCAACCCGTGGAGCTGCGCGGCAAGCTGTCCAGCAATCTTTTTGAAACCGTCGGCAAACTGGTCGGATATCTGGAGACGAACACCCAGCAAGGTGCTCAGGAAGCCCTGGACGATCTGACCGACGTGCAGAGTCACATCTCCACCTATCTTGCCGGGGTCGGAGCGCGGCGGAATCGGTTGGATATCACGGACAACATTCTGTACGGATTGCAGTTGAACGCATCCGAGCGCAAAAGCAGCATCGAAGACGTGGACATTGCCGAGTTGATGACCCAGATGCACATGCAGCAGATCACCTACGAGGCCGTTTTGAAATCCTCCACCACCATCATGCGCATGAGCCTGGTCAATTTCATGTAAGCCTGATGGCACGGATCAACGAACCATGCTCATTTTGACCCGAAAGGCGGGAGAAAGCCTGTACCTGGGCGACGACATCAAGGTCACCGTGCTCAAGGTCCAGGGCAATCAGGTCAAGTTGGGGTTTGACATCCCCAGGGACCTGACCGTGCATCGGGAGGAGGTCTATTTGCGGATCAAGGAAGAAAATCTGATGGCCGCGCGGGCCACGGAGCAAGACTTTTTCATGGCGACGGAATTATGGTCCAGAAAAAAGAAAGAGTGATTCATTCCCGGGTCGGGCCGCTGCATGTGGAGCAGGATCGCCTGATCCTGTTTCCCAAGGGATTGGTGGGTTTTGAAGCGCAACGGGATTTTGCCCTGGTCCGGTTGCGGGAGGATTCGGCTTTCTTTCTGCTGCAGAGCAGCACGGATCCGCAACTGGGCCTAATGGTCGCCGACCCCTACGTGTACGTGCCGGATTATCGGATCAAGATCAGCACGCCCGAGCAGGAACTGCTGCGGTTGAAGAACATTCGCGAGGCCGTGGTCCTGGTCACCGTGACCATCCCGCCGGGCAAGCCGGAGGATGCGGTGCTGAACCTGGTCGGCCCTTTGGTCATCAACATTCGCCTGCGCAGAGGGATGCAGGTCCCGCAGAACCAGTTGCGACACCCCCCGAGGCTGCATCTGGCCGGGGGAGGTCAAACAGGCGAAGGCTCAACACACGAGCCGTCATAAGCGACAGGCGTCAAACCGACCGCTCCCAGAGGCTGCTTTCCTGCTCCACCAGTTTTTCGGCGGTCCTGCGGCTGTTCATCTCATAGGTGTTGGTCTCCACCTGATGTTTGAGCTGCTCGACCCGCTCCGCGCGTACCCCGGAACTGGCTTGGGCGGCGGTCATCGCGGCGCGCAAAGTCTGGGCCCCGGCGGAGAGGGTGACTCGGTCACTCTGCTGGGTCGAAGCTCCCGAAGCAGTCCCGCCCCGGGCCGACTTGTTCCCGACATCCCGATTTTCCGCGGGACGAAAGGTATCAATCAGATTCTTGATTTGCATTTTTTTGCCTCCTTGCTCTCTAACCCTCTATCGGCAAAATCCCGCTGTGCTTTAGGCGCGGGCATGCGGGCTTGGCCCACTACAGCATCGTCTCGTTGACCTTGTCCAGGGTAATGCGCCAAAAACGTTCAATAATGGATACCTTCTCCTCGCCGGTGACTTCGACCAAATCTTCTCCGTCCTTGCGCAGGATCTGCATCTCGGGCTCCAGGGGAAGATACCGGAACTCCATTTCATAGCCGAACTCCCGTTGCAGGTCCCGTTTGATGTCCAGGACAACCGGATTGTTACTCCCGGAAACCATCAGACTGTCCATGATCTCGGTGGCGATCTTCTCCACCAACTGCTTTCGGCGGGACTCCTGGGACAAATTGACTACGTCCCCCGGCGAAGCCCGCTGGAGCAGCATGCGATATCGCGCCATTCGCCGCCCCTGATCCAGGTGCTGGTCGTAAACGCGAAGCATGTTTTGAACTTGGAATGGCTGAATGGTCACAGCGGATTTCTCCTCATGACCTTTATCGGCGGATACCTGAAAAACTTTAGGCCTAAAAGCACCTAGAATACTTTGAATTGCGTAAATCAATCCCTGCTCAGTAGGTTCCTTCGTAGATGATGCGCCACTGACCGTCGGCTTCGTGCTTCCAAAACTGACGCTTGCGGGAAGAAGACTGAAAGTTGTCGCTCCAATAATCCTGGATAAAGGTAGCCACCATGACTCCAGGAGCTTCAGGGTATTCAAAGAGGTTGACGTTGGTCAGATGAACCCGGATTTCGCTTTTCCCGGCGTTGACCCTCCGCTTGTGTCGCGCCCAGGCGGCATGGTTCTGGGACCCGCTTCGAAATTCCCGTGAGTAATGCGTCAAATAGGCGTCGGTGTTCAGACTTTCCCAATCCGAACGCCACGCCTCCAGCATATCCAACATCTTGTCGCGGGCCCTGTTCAATTCACCCGGATCAGCCCAGGCCACCCGCCGGGCGATGACCACGGGAACATTACCTTGTTTGAGCAAGGGAGCCAGGGCTTCCAGGTCTTTGTTGTGCATAGTTACGCACCCATCGCTGTCCTGGGGCGGACGACTGAACGTCCCAGTGGGATTCCCGTGCAGCCAAATTCCGTGCCCGGTCTTGCCCAATCGGCGATCCAACGGATTGGGATAATCCAAGGTGAAGGCACCCCACCCGTACAAGCTGGGGAGACGGCTGCCGGGAATATGTTCCTGAATAAAGTACACGCCCAAAGGCGTGCGCCGGTCGCCTTCCCGATGCTTCTCCGGGCCTTCCTTTCCTCCAGACACGTAGTAGTCGTCCACGATGCGCAACCCGCCGCCCATATTCGCCAGGACGTACATCCGGGACAATTCCAAATCCACGACCAAGGCGTACGGCTCGCTCTCACCCAGGGCGACCAAGCTGGACGGGAGCAGCGCGCCGTTGGGACGTTGCTGGTAGTACAACCACCGCCTTCGGACCTCATCCGCCAGCCCGGCCAGTTCCTCGTCCGGAACCATCCCCGCCCCGAGCCCGCGCAACGCTCCGGCCCGAGCCGCTAAAACATCGGCATAGACCAGTTGGGCCAAGCGAAAGTCCGGGTTGTCCCGAATCAGATCCTCCAGCAGGATCTGGGCCTGATCCAGACGCTCACGCTGCACGTTCTCCAAGGCGTTGAGCAAAAACACCTCAGGCTCTCGAGTAATGCTCAAACCATGTCCTTTGGCCAAAAGTTCCTCCACGTTCGCCTCGACCGGTCGACCTGTGAGAAACAGCAAGCAACAGGTCAGAACAAGGAGCGCAACCCCGGGGAAAACAGCCCGGCGTGGGGGCTCATGAACGACGGAGGTGATATTTTGCAAGGACATCAGTTCTTTCCTTGAGCAATGGTTTGCGATGAACAGCCTTGTGGCTTGAGGAACATGGCTCATGCGAAAGTGCAAAGGGGAGAAGAAGCTCTTCTTCGCGCCGTTGCGTCTTCGCGTGAGATATCTTCCGTGCCACCTCACGATGTCACGATCACTGCAGCAGACGCTCCCTGACGATCCGCCACTGGCCGCCTTCCTTGCGCAGTTGCAATTCCTTGGACACCTCATCGTTGATCACGTTGGACCGGTAACGTTGGGCAAAGCGAACTTGGGCCGCGTTTTCGTCCAGATTGGAGACGACGATATTGGAAAGAGTCACATTGATAAAAGGCGGCGCGGCCACCCGTGTCCGGCGCTGTTCTCGCCATTGCGCCAGGCTGAGCCCGCGTTCAGGCTGAAAATTTCCGCTGTAAAAAGACAGGTATGCTTCCACGTTCTGGCTCGCCCAGGCCTTGGCCCAGTTCAGCACGACATCGATGATGCCTGCCTTGACGGTATCGGGGCTGGGACGCGGCGCGGGGGCTTCAGAGGCTGGCGGCGCGGGAGGCGTCACGGACGGAGGAGTGGGGACCGTCGGAGTCGGGGCGGGTTCAGGGGCTGGAACCATCACCGGCTCCGGGGCCGCCGGCCGGGGTACGACTGGTTCGGGAGCCGGCTCGATGACGGGTTCAAGAACGGGTTCGCTGACCGTCTCCGGTACGGGCTCAGGGCTTGGCTCGGGAGCCTCTTGGACAACGGATTCGACCGCCGACTCAGGGCTGGCTTGTGGACTGGCGTCCGGAGTGATTCCCGTGGTGGCTTCTGGAGCGACTTCCGACGCGGACGCCATCGACTCCGGGGAAGGCTCGGAGGTCGCCGGAGACGGGGGAAGGGGTGGAGACTCCACTTCTGATGCGGGACCGTGAGGGATGACGGAGGCCACGTGAAGGGTCGCCGCGGACAGCAGCATGTCCGGGGTGCCGGACAGCTCTTCCAACGGATCAAGACGTACGAGAATACTTTCGTCGTCCTTGCCCAGGACCCGGCGGTACGCACTGCTGGCCATGGCCGAATAGATCCGGCTCAGGTTCTGGTGGGCCGTGGCATAGCTGGGGTGCGTCTCCAGGGCCCGTTGCAACGTATCCTTGGCCTCCTCGAACCGCCCCGCCGCCGCCAGTAGTCCGGCCAAATTATTGTAGGGCTCGGGCAGCTCCGGATGACTTTCAATCAGGTCGCGATAGACATCCATGGCCTCGGAAAAACGTCCCAAGCGCTCTAAAATGACACCCTTCAAAAACATTCCTTGAGTATCCTTGGGATGGAGCCGGAGATGGTCCTGGAGGGCATGGTAGGCGTCGGTGATGCGCTCTTCGGCCAGAAAATCCTGGGCCGTTTCCAAACCGGAAGGTGCCGAGAAGAGGGACGAAGCGCTCCAAAGGAGGATACTGAACGCAACCAGACAGGTAAAATACTTCATTGGGGTACAGTGCCTCTTCCATACAAGATCGTCATGCCTAGAAGCCTCTTTCGGACATCGTCTCCCTGATCACCCAGAACATCCGGGGGCATTCGCCAGGACCAGTTGCCATTGGCCACGCCGGGCACGTTCATCTTGGCCTTGGCCCCCAGCCCCAGAATGTCTTGCAGCGGAAAAACGGCCACGTCCGCCACGGACTGCATGCCCATGCGCACGAAGGCGGCGGCCACTGTTTCCGAAGTACAGGGCGAACCGAGATACGCGTCCACCCGAGCCAAGGTCTCGGGATCGGCCTCTTCCCCGAACCAGCCGCGCACCGTGTTGTTGTCGTGGGTGCCGGTATAGACGTAGCAGTTTTGGACGTGGTTGTGCGGAGCATACGGGTTCGTAGGCAGGTCCGGACCGAAAGCGAAAAGCAGGATCTTCATCCCCGGCAGCTTGAATTCACGCATCACGTCGCGAACCGCGTCGTCGATGGTTCCCAAATCCTCGGCTATCAGCGGCAAAGGATCAAAGGCTTCGGCAAGGGTCCGAAAAAACGCCCGGGCCGGAACCTCGGACCACTGGCCGTGCATAGCGGTCTCGTGCTCGGACGGAACCTCCCAACAGGCCACGAACCCCCGAAAATGATCCAGGCGGACCAAGTCGAACAGCTCCACGTTGCGCCGGATGCGTCGTACCCACCAGGCGAAGTCATCCTGCTCCATTCGCTGCCAATCGTAGAGCGGATTGCCCCAGAGTTGGCCGGTTTCGCTAAAGTAGTCCGGAGGCACCCCGGCCCGAACCCTGGGGCGGAGCTGGTCGTCAAGCTTGAATAGCTCAGGATTGGCCCAGACATCCACGCTGTCCTCGTTCACATAGATGGGCACGTCGCCGATCAGTTCCACGCCTCTGTCGCGGCATGATGCCCGCAAGGCCCGCCACTGCTGAAAGAAAACGAACTGCTGGAAACAGATCAGGTCTATCTCGTTTTGAAGCGTGTTGCGGTAGCCGTCCAATGCCAAGGCATCCCGTCGCCGCGCATCCTCCGGCCATTCCGTCCAGGGGCGGCCCTGGAAGTGGGCTTTTAAGGCTCGAAACAGAGCGAAATCCTCCAACCAGACACCCTGTTCGGCGCGAAATGCCGCAACGGCCCGTTGGATTTCGGGTCGCGCGCCCGCATCGACAAACGCCTTGGCCAGCAGCGCCTCCCGAATTTCACGGGCCGTGGCGTACTTGACCCGGTCCACGGAAATCTCGGCGATGTTTCGCAGATCGTCCGGGCTAAGCAAGCCGTCCCGGACCATGTCCTCCGGGCTGATCAACAGAGGGTTTCCGGCAAAGGCCGAGTCGCTGCTGTAGGGCGAGTTACCGTGCACCGGAGACGTGGGGCTCAAGGGCAGCATCTGCCAGTAGCGCTGTCCGGAGGCCGCCAGAAAATCCGCGAAATTTCTGGCCTCCGGCCCCAAGTCGCCCACGCCGTAACGCGAAGGCAAAGACGTAACGTGCAGCAGGATGCCGCTGGATCGGTTTCGGATCATCTGGTCAGCTCAGCTTCTTGAGAAAAAAATCCACGGTGGGCGACTCGGGAATCTCGGCGTAAAGTTCGTTCCGGCACACCACATCCCCGTCGTCGGGACCGTCACTCTTGAAAAAAACCACGCCCAGCGGCGGCAACGTCAAAGCCAGCGAGGAGTACTGGCCATGGCTGGGCAGGGGAGAGGCTTCCACGCCGCCCATGTTGCCCATGCCGCCGCCGCCGTATTCCTGAGCGTCACTGTTCATGATCTCCCGCCAGAACCCGCCCCGAGGTACTCCGACCCGATAGTTTTCCCGGGGCACCGGGGTGTAGTTGGCCACCACCAGAATCAGATCCTGGGTGCAGGCGCCGCGACGCAGGAAGCTGATCACGCTCTGATCCGCGTCGCTGCAATCCACCCAGGAAAACCCGTTCTGGTCGAAATCCAGTTCATACAAGGCCGGTTCAGCCCGGTAAAGATGATTCAAGTCCTGCACCCAACGCCGCAAGCCTTCGTGTTCCGGTTGGTGCAGCAAATGCCACTGCAAGCTCTGCTCGTGGGCCCATTCGGACCACTGCCCGAATTCCGCGCCCATGAACAGCAGCTTCTTGCCGGGATGACCGAACATGTACCCGAACAAGAGCCGCAGGTTGGCCCGTTTTTGCCAATCATCCCCAGGCATTTTGTTCAGTAGCGACCCTTTCCCATAGACCACTTCATCGTGGGACATGGGCAGGATGAAATTCTCGGCAAAGGAATACCAGATGCTGAAGGTCAGCTGGTTGTGATGGTGCTTGCGATGCACCGGATCCAGGGACAGATAGTCCAGGGTGTCGTGCATCCAGCCCATGTTCCACTTCATGCCGAACCCCAACCCGCCGACATCCGTGGGCCGGGAGACCATGGGCCATGCCGTGGATTCCTCCGCGGCGGTCTGGGTATCCGGAAAGTTGGTGTAAACGGCCTCGTTCAGGGCTCGCAGAAACTCGATGGCTTCGATGTTCTCCCGCCCGCCGTAGCGGTTGGGGATCCACTCTCCGTCCTCGCGGGAGTAGTCGAGGTAAAGCATGGAGGCCACGGCGTCCACTCGCAATCCGTCCACATGATACTTGTCCAGCCAAAACAAAGCCGAACTGATCAGGAAGGAGCGCACTTCATTGCGGCCATAATTGAAAATGTAGCTGTTCCAGTCCGGATGGTAGCCCTGGCGGGGATCGGAATGCTCGAAAAGATGGGTGCCGTCGAAATAAGCCAAGCCATGCCCGTCTCCGGGAAAATGCGAGGGCACCCAGTCCAGGATCACGCCGATTCCATTCTGGTGGAGCTGGTCCACGAGGTACATGAAGTCCTGGGGCGGACCGAACCGGGAGGTCGGCGCGAAATACCCCAGGGTCTGGTAGCCCCAGGAGCCGTAGAAGGGATGCTCCATGACCGGCAGAAATTCCACGTGAGTGAAGCCCATCTCCCGGACGTACCCGGTCAACCGGGTAGCCAGTTCGCGGTAGGTCAGATAGCGGTTGGACTCCCCGGGCACCCGTTGCCAGGATCCCAGGTGGACCTCGTAGACGGATTGGGGCGCGTGCAGGGCGTTGCGCAGCCCGCGTTCACGCATCCACTGGTCGTCATGCCACTGGTACTTCAGATCCCAGACCACGGAAGACGTGTTCGGGGGAATCTCGGTGTGCCGGGCGAAGGGGTCGGCCCGGTCCGTGCTGTACATGTGGTGGCGGGACCGAATGTGGTACTTGTAAAGCTGCCAGGGATGAACGTCCGGGATGAATCCTTCCCAAATCCCGGAACCATCCCACCGGGGGTGCAGCACGTGGGCGTCGTGATTCCAGTCGTTGAAATCCCCGATCACGCTGACCCGCTCGGCATTGGGAGCCCAGACCGCGAACAAGGCTCCCCAACGGCCGTCCACTTCCATGGGGTGGGAGCCGAGCTTGTCGTAGAGCCGGAAATGTCGGCCTTCCTTGAAGAGATAACTATCCGTTTCCGTAAACAGACTGACGCCGGGAATGACGTGGTTCACGTTGGCACCTCCATGAGGTTTTTCAAGCCCTTGAGCGGGAGATCCACCCAATCCAGGCGATTGTTCAATTCGTAGCCCAATTCGTAGACCGCCTTGTCCAGGACGAAGATTTCCAGCAGGCTTTTGATCTCCTCATCCTTGTTCGGCAGGAAAATGTGTCCGCGGGCCAGTTCCAGGTAGCTCTTCAGGAACACCCCGGAAACCGCCGAAGACCAAGCGTCAATCCACGGCTCGAGCACGGCCGCGTCGGTCTTGCGCACGGCTATCTGGTCGCGCAGGACCATCTGGGCCAGATAATCGAACGAGCGTAACATCCCGGCCACGTCCCGCAGGGACGAACGCTTCAGCCGACGTTCGCTCAAAGCCCGGGCCGGTTCGCCCTCGAAATCGATGATCACGAAGTCCTTGCCGGTGTACAGGGCTTGAGCCAGGTGGTAGTCCCCGTGAATCCGGATTTTTGAGGCTTGGATCTTATGCCGGTGAATGGTCCTGAACCGCTCCAGGATGGCCTTCTCCGTTTCCAGAACCTCACGAGCCAAAACGCCCTGCTCTTCATCAAGCCGCTTCAAGTTTTTACGCAGCAAGCCAAAGACCGTTTTCAGCTGATTCTGCAGACTCTGAAACACCGAGCGTTGATACAGATAGGAAAACGGTTCCGGGGCAAAGGCCGGATCGTCGAATCGCGAGGCCAGGGCGATGTGCAACTCCGCGCTTCGCCGCCCCAGCAGGGCGGTCATTTCCAGATAGGGACCGATTAAATCGGTCACCGCCTCCGGAGTGCTGCCATGGGCCGCCTCCCAGTACCCGCACGGGCACTCCGGGGCCGAGGACTCGGCCCCCAGGGACAATACCGCCTCCACGTACCGTTCCAGAGCGTCCTGACTGTACTTCCAGGCGTCCCCATGGCTGGGAACGAACTGCTGGAGCACGCCCAAAACGGAATCCTCGTGCCCGTTATGATGATACGTCAATGCCCCGGCATACAGTGGAATATTCCGGAACGATGTCCGTTCCGTGAGAAACCGGCACAACTCCAACTCCGGCTGCGGCCCTTGCTCCAGCCGACGGTAAATCTTGAGGATCAGCTCGGAACCGTAAACCAGAGAGGAATTGCTCTGTTCGGATCGAGACAGTTGCGGTTCCAAACGCAAAACGTCGCGCTGGCGTAAATCCCGACCAGGCCAGGCATGCAGCTCTCCCTGGCGGCCTCGAAGGTGCTGACGTTTGCTCAGAAACTTGATCAGTCGCTTGCCGAAATCCGGGGCGTACACAGCCTCGAACAGCACGCCCTGCTCCTCTCCCTGGCGGGTTGTCCTGATGGTCCGGCTGAGCAGATGGGCCGTCTCTTCGGCAGCGACCTCCCGAGCGTCTTCCCCCCAGGCCATGGTCAGGGGCAGCACGTACCGCTCTTCCGCCCCTTCCACGTAGTCCACGGTCAGGAGCAGAATCAGGGACACCTGATCCGAATGGTTGAACTCCAGAATATCGTCGATGGTGACCTGCTGGATCGTGCGCGCCTTGCCTCGGAACCAACGGCGCTTGGGCAAAAACCTGGGCAAGATATCCTTTTCCAGTCGCTCGCCCACCTCGCCGCTCCAGATGTCCTGTTCCACGGAGCGGATAGTCAGCTGGGGCAGATCCCGGACCTCTCCGCCCAGCCCGGGCTGCTCGGCCCGGATCATCTGAAAGAAGTAGTAGCCGTAGGATCCCAGCGTCAGCGTATAGCCGCCCTCTCCGACCGGACGAAAGCGGTTGCGGCTGAAGACCTCCTCGGGAATCCAGTCCGTATAGGCCCCCAGGTCCAGATCCACGGATTGACAGTGCCGGGAAAGGTTGGCCACGACCAGGAGATGTTCGTCCTCATGGCGGCGTAAAAAAGCCAGAATTTTGGGATTCTCCGGACGCAGAAACTCCATGTCCCCCCGCCCGAAGGCCCGGAACCGCTTGTACATGGAGATGAACCGCTTGTTCCACCACAACAGCGAGGCTTGGTTCTGGGCCTGGGTCTCCACGTTGATGGCCTCGAAATGGTACTCCGGGTCAATGACCACAGGCAGATAGAGACGCTGGGGATTGGCCCGGGAAAAGCCGGCGTTGCGGTCCGAACTCCACTGCATGGGCGTACGCACCCCGTCCCGATCCCCCAGGTAGTAGTTGTCGCCCATGCCCAACTCATCTCCGTAATAGAGCACGACGGAACCGGGCATGGCGAAAAGAATAGCGTTGAGCAGATTGATCTTCTTGCGGTCGTTCTCCAGCAACGGCGCCAGTCTGCGGCGGATGCCCAGGTTGATCCGCGCCCTGGGGTCACGGGCATACATCCGGTACATGTAGTCCCGCTCCTCATCAGTAACCATTTCCAGGGTCAACTCGTCGTGATTGCGCAGGAAAAAAGCCCACTGGCAATTGTCCGGGATGTCCGGGGTCTGCTCGAAAATATCGATGATCGGATGGGACTCCTCCATGTGCAGGGCCATGAACAGCCGGGGCATCAAAGGGAAGTGAAAGGCCATCTGACAGGAATCGCCGTCACCGAAATAGGCGCAAGCGTCCTCGGGCCACTGATTGGCCTCGGCCAGGAGCATCCGGTTCGGGTACTTGGCGTCGATGTGCGCCCGCAGGTCCTTCAAATACTGATGCGTTTCAGGCAAATTCTCGCAGTTGGTTCCCTCGCGCTCGAACAGATAGGGCACGGCGTCCAGTCGCATCCCGTCCACGCCCATCTTCAGCCAGTAATCGATCACCCGGAACAGGGCCTTGCCCACCTGAGGGTTGTCGAAATTCAAGTCCGGCTGATGGGAGTAGAAGCGGTGCCAGTAGTAGGATTTAGCCACCGGGTCCCAGGACCAGTTGGACGTCTCGAAATCCTTGAAGATAATCCGGGCGTCCTGGTACTTGTCCGGCGTTTCGCTCCAGACGTAGAAATTGCGCCAAGAGGAGCCGGGTGGAGAATTGCGTGCCCGCTGGAACCAGGGGTGCTGATCCGAAGTGTGGTTGAGCACCAACTCGGTGATCACCCGCAGGCCGCGCTTGTGCGCCTCGCGCAGAAAGACCTTGAAATCCTTGATGGTCCCGTACTGGGGATGAACGCTGAAATAGTCGGCGATGTCGTAGCCGTCATCGCGCAACGGAGAGGGGTAGAAGGGCAGCAGCCAGATGGCCGTGATCCCCAAATCAGCCAGATAGTCCAGTTTCTGGGTCAATCCCGGCAAGTCCCCGATTCCGTCCGAGTTGCTGTCGAAAAACGCCTTGATGTGGACTTCGTAGATAATGGCGTCCTTATACCATAGAGGATCGTCGACTAGTTTGGCCTGCTTGATTTGGGGCATGGAAAAAACCTCCGCGCGAATATGCCGGGGAAGAGATAAGTGGGGAAATCAGATCGCGACGAACCGGGAGATCACGACGTCGTCCATCAACCGCGACTCTGGCTGTCAGATTCCGTCATTAATAACGAAAAAACACCCCGTTTTCCAGAAGAAAATCAAGATGCTGAAATTAATCAGCTTTACGACTGACCCTCAGAGCAGAAGACAGGACAACGGGAAAGAAGAACAGGGAGGAAAGAAAGGATGAAGGCTCCGTTACCGCTCAAGGCGAGTCCAGCGGCAGATACCGCCCCATGCCGACGCGGGTTACTACGGCGTCGACGCTTTCGCGGCTCAGAAACTCCCGAGCCCGGTGTTGCGCCGCTTTCAGGTCGGGAAATGCGTCAATGTACACCAAAACCCATTGGCGATCCGAGTGCGTCACTTCGACGGTTCCGGCCGGGTATCCCTTCGCCGCATAGCCGTCGCGCAACGCTTCAGCCTTGCGTGGGTCGAGAAACCCGCCAACCTGAACAATATACATCGAGTCCGCGAGTGTTTCCGGTGGGATGGTCGAAGGCGAGGCTGGGGTGGGCGCTGGAGACGCCCGAGAAGTCGTCAATTCCATCGCCGGGTCGGATTTCTCCGCGCCTCCTCCTTCTTGGCCGCCGCCTTCCTCAAATCCGTGATCAGCCACCCTTCCCAGGGACCGCAAGTAGCCTTCGGCCGTTTTCGCATCCGGACCGTCCGGGGCGGCCTCGATAACCAGTAGCAGCCATTTTTCGGCGTCCTGATCGCGACCGGCAAGCAGCAAATATTCGGCCAGGGTCAGGACCATCCGGACATTGGCCGTATCCGCTTCAACACCCCGCCGTAGAAGATCGACGGCTGCGTCCAGATTTCCGCGCCCCACCTCGACCTCCGCAGCCAAAAGATAGGCTCGACCAAAGCGCCAGTTCAGTTCCATGGCTCTATCCGCGTACCGCCTAGCCGCGACCGGATCACCTTGTTCCAAGTGCAACAAGGCCAAATTCAGGGCCGCGATTTCCGGAGTCTGGTAGGTGGGTATTTCCAGCGCGCGATGAAAGGCTAACTCCGCCGCGGAGAAGTCATCCTGGGCAAGATGCGCCAAGCCCAGGTTGTTCCAGCCCTCGGCATGGCCGGGGTCCAGGGCTACGGTCCGCTCCAGGGCCTCCACCGCAGCTGGCCAGTTCTCCAGCACGAACTGGGTATAGCCCAGGGTGAACTGGAATCGGGGAGAACCCGAGGCAGCCCGCTGAATCCGCAGCAACTCCCTCAGGCTCATTCGCGGTTCGTCGTTGCGCAGATAGGCGTCGGCCAGGTCCAAGCGAACCTGGACTTCGCGGGAACTGAGCCCGCCAAGCTCTTCATTCCCGGAAGGCCCTGAAGCCATCTTTCCCGCGCAGCCCAGGAGCAACAAGCTCAAGCAAAACGCACAAGCAGCGTACGTCCAGGTCCACGACGGCGCCTCTCTCCGTCGCGGCGATGGACTCCGAAAGGACGTACGCCGTTTCTTCACGATGATTCACTCCGGGGTTCCGCCGTCGGCGGAGAAACGGTCCTAAATCACCTTGTTCAAGGAATACTCGACAATCCCTTCCGCGCCCCGCTGGACCAAGTCCGGGATCAGGTCGCGAACCACGTTCTCCTCGACCACGATTTCCACGGACAGCCAGTCGCTGTTCAGCAAATGGGCCACCGTGGGCGAGGTCAAACTGGGCAGCACGGACATGATGTCGTCCACCCGGGCCTGGGGCACGTTCATCTTCAGGCCCACCAGCTTCTCGGCCCGGAGCGCGCCCTTGAGCAGCATGTCGATCTGTTCGATCTTGGCCCGTTTGACCGGATTGGCCCAGGCGGCCTTGTTGGCGATGAGCTGGGTGTTGGTCTGCATCATTTCTGCGATGATTCGCAGCCCGTGGGCCTTGATGGTCGAGCCGGTCTCGGTGACCTCCACGATGGCATCCGCCAAGCCCTCGACGACCTTGGCCTCGGTGGCTCCCCAGGAGAATTCCACTTCCACCGGGATGCCGGCGGCCTGAAAGTAGCGCTTGGTGAAATTCACCAGTTCCGTGGAAATCTTCTTCCCGGCCAGGTCCTCGGGTCGGCGATAGGGCGAATCTCCGGCCACGGCCAGGATCCAGCGCGCGGGACGGGAGCTGACCTTGGAGTAAACCAGGTCCGAAACCACATGCACGTCGGACTCGTATTCCATGACCCAGTCCTTGCCGGTCAAACCGGCGTCCAGGGTTCCGGCCTCCACGTAGCGGGCCATTTCTTGAGCCCGGCAGATGCTGCAATTGATGGCCGGATCATTGATCTCCGGAAAGTAGTTCCGAGAATGCAGATGAATTTTCCACCCGGATCGGGCGAACAGACTGATGGTGGCGTCCTGCAGGGAGCCTTTGGGAATGCCCAGCTTGAGTTGGTCGTTGGGTGTCGTCATTTATTTATAAACCTCCTTGGGATCGAAAATCAGCGGCGCGCAGGTTGCCCACGCGCCTTCTTCCTTGGCCCGGTAAAAGCAGGTCCGATAGCCCTCGTGACAGGCCGCCCCTCCCACCTGCTCCACCACAAGCAGGACCGTGTCCGCGTCGCAGTCGATCCGAACGGAACGGACCTTCTGCACGTGCCCGGACGTCCCGCCCTTGTGCCACAACTTCTTTCGGGACCGACTGTAAAAATGGGCCTCGCCGGTGGCCAGGGTTTGGTCCCAGGCCTCCTCGTTCATGTACGCCAACATCAGAACTTCCAGACTCGCGACGTCCTGGACGATGGTCGGCACAAGCCCGTCGCACTTCGCAAAATCAGGTTTCACGGGGCAACTCCTCCGCAATTATCCGAATAATAATAAAGAAAGAGAGACACGGGATCAGCAGAAACCGCACTCTTTCGCGGCAAAACCGGGGGAAAAAACCTCTTTCAACCGTCATTCCAAAGCGGCCATCTCCGCCCGCAACTGGCCACACGCGGCAGAAATATCTTGCCCCTTGCTTTTACGCAAGGTTGCGGGCAGACCTTTGGATTTGAGGAGGTTTTCGAAGGCCAGGACACGGTTCATGTCCGGGGCGGCGTAAGGCAGTTCCGGGGAGGGGTGAAAAGAAATCAGGTTGACCTTGGCCTTGACCTTGTTCAGCAGCCGGACCAGTTCCCGGGCATGACTCAGGTCGTCGTTCAATCCTCCCAGCAGAACGTACTCGATGGTGATTTTTTGCCGGGGCTGCAGCGGATAAGCCGCAAGCTCGGCAATCAGGTCGTCCAGGGGGAACCGGGCTGCCTTGGGCATAATCCTGGCCCGCAGCTCCTGGGTCGGAGCATGCAGGGACACGGCCAGGGAGGCCACATCCAAGGCTCCAAGTTCCGCGAGCCTGCCCGGCACCCCCACCGTGGACACGGTGACCCGCCGCTTGGAAAAAGCTAGTCCCAGGGGATGATGCAATGCAACCAGGGCGCGACGCAGATTCTCCCAGTTCAGCAACGGCTCGCCCATGCCCATGAACACCAGATTACGCAGTGCCAAATCCTGGGTCTGTCCCTGGGCCTGTCCCGCAGCCAGCCCGGCGACATGCTCCCGGGCCACGAGAATCTGGCCCAGGATCTCCGCCATGGTCAGATTGCGGACCAATCCCATCCGACCAGTGGCGCAAAAGGTACAGCCCAATGCGCAACCGACCTGGGTGGAGAGACACAGCGTGAAGTGATCCTTCTCCGGGATCAGGACGGTTTCAATACGCTGCCCATCCCCCAAGGCCAACAAAAACTTGGTCGTCCCGTCCCGGCTGGTTTGAACCTGAACCGCCTCCGGCCAAACAACGTCCACCTCCCGACCAAGCCGCTCACGCAATTCCTTGGAGATATTTGTCATCCGACCAAAATCCCGCTCCCGCTTCTGCCACAGCCACTGCCATACCTGCCGCGCCCGAAACGGAGCCTCCCCCAACTCGGAACAAAACCGTTCAAGTTCAGGGTACGTGAAGTCGAGAAGATTGGGTTTCAATGGACAGGAGCCAGCTGAAAGGAAAACTCGTTCACATTGGTTTGCTGCTTGGAACAATCAGGACGGCTTCGCGTGTAAAGAAAATATTGGATGAACCGCGTCTCCAGCATGTCGATCACTGCAACTTTTCCTTTTGCCGGTAATTGCGCACGAACTCCACGGCTTCCGGAACCGACGTAACCTCTCCGGCGATCTGGGCCTGGAGCAGGGCTTCGCGGATCAGGCCCACGGCCGGGCCGGGGTTGATTTCGGCGAAGTCCATGATTTCGTGGCCATTGAGCAGGGGTTCAAGGGCTTCTTCCGGAATCTCCGTTCGCTCCAACATTTTCATGTTGTGATTGAATTCCTTGTACGCGCCGTTGCGAGCCTTGACATCCGCCCTGGCGATTTCAATCAACCGCGGGTAGTCGTCCAGGGCCGTGAACCGACGGATGCCCTTGTCCGTGAGCATGAAATGGAACCGCATGTGGTTGCGGATCAGGTGGCAGATCTTGTCGATTTCCTCTGGAGAAAAGCGCAATCGGTTGAGAATCTTGCGGGCCACTTTCGCGCCCACCCGATGGTGCTGATAGAACGTCCACTGTCCACCCACGTATTCCGCCGTGAACAGCTTACCCACATCGTGGAACAGGCAGCCCATGGTTCCATACCAGTCGTAAGGCAACTCTTCCGGGTACCGGCGCATCAGCTCGATGGTGTGATCCAGAACGACCTCTTCGCCCTCCTCCGGGTTCTTGATCTGCTTGACCCGGCTCAGGGCCGCCACTTCCGGAATCAAGCCGTGCAGGATGGTGCTTTCGTAGAGCAGCTTCACGAAGTGCCACATGTTCTCCGCTTCCACCTTTCGCCACTCGTCCATGATGTCCGAAACAGAGACATAGTCCAGTATCCGCTTGGCGGCCCGGACGATAGTCATCCAGGAGTTGGGCTCAATGGGCAGCTGAAAGTTGGCCGCGAAGCGCAAGGCGCGCACGCCGCGCAGATAATTCTGTTTCAGGGTCTCGTCCGGGATGCCCTGGAACCGGATCTCCCCGGCCCCGATGTCCGCAAAGCCGTCGTACAACTCCTTGGCCTTGGGCATGTACGGGCAGGCCAATTGCAACGGCAGGCCGCCCTCGGTCTTTTCCAGGGCCTTGATCATCCCCGGAGTGAACCGGGCCACGCACTCCTCGGGGTAGGACCCGTCCTCGACATCCGCGGGATAGACGCGGATCAGGACGTCGCCTTCCTTCAGGGTTCCGGTGACGTCCGGAGTCGTACCGGGTTCGAAAAGGGGGAACAGCTTACTCAGGTCCTCGAAGTCCGCGTCCGTGCTGATGTCGATCTCTCGTTCCGACCCGCCTTCCAGTATCTTTTCCTGCAACCGGGCATTGATCACGTAAGCGTCAAACCCGTTGCGCATGATGGTCTTGCAGATGCCCACGGCATCCTTCAGTGGTTGCGCCATATCAGCTCCTTACGATGCATCGACGTCATGAAACAAAATTTTACCGGTAATCCCATGCGCCACGACCCTCCCCGGCAGTGTTTGCCCGAGACATGGGGTGTTCTTGCCCTTGGAGCGCAGCGTTTCCGGGGTGACCGTCCATTCCAGGTCCGGGTTGAAGAGAATGAAGTCCGCGGGATCGCCGTGCTGAAAACGGTTCACCGGCAGGGAAAACAGCGCTCCGGGTCGCGCGGACCACAGCGCGCAAAGGTCTTGCGGCGACAATACGCCTTCGCGAACAAGCTTCCAACTCAGGGACAAGGCCGTATCCAGCCCGCTGATCCCGTTGGGGGCCTCGTCCATGGGGACTTCCTTTTCGTGGTCCGCGTGGGGCGCGTGGTCCGTGACCAGGATGTCGATCACCCCTTCCCTCACGGCCTGGCGCAGGGCCAGCACGTCGTCGTCGGTGCGCAGGGGAGGATTGACCTTGGCCAGAGTGTTGTATCCCTGGACCATTTCCTCGGTCCAGAGCAGGTAATGCGGGCAGGTCTCGGCGCTGACCCGCACTCCACGGGCCTTGGCCCACCGGATCAGTTCCACGGATTGCCGACAACTGATATGGGCCAGATGGATCGGCAGGTCCAGGTATTCGGCCAGCAGGATGTCCCGGGCCACCTGCATGCTCTCAGCCACCACCGGCTGCCCCTTGAGGCCCAGCAGACCGCTGATCCGGCCTTCATTCATGCTCGCTCCCTCGGCCAGGACCGGGTCTTCGCAGTGATCGATCACCACCAGTCCCAGGTCGGAAGCGTACTCCATGGCCCGACGAAACAGGTCCGGACTGGCCACCGGCAGGCCGTCGTTGGAAAAGGCCACGCATCCGGCCTCGGCCAGCTCCGCCAGCGGGGCCAGTTCTTGTCCGGCCAAGCCCTTGGTCAACGCCCCGACGGGATGCAGGCGTGGTCCAAATGGATGGGCCTCGGCGGCCCTGTCGCGCATGAACGAGGTCACCGCGGCGGAGTCGTTGACCGGCCTGGTGTTGGCCATGGCCAGCACAGCGGAAAACCCGCCACGGGCAGCGGCCTCCAGGCCGGAAGCGATGTCTTCCTTGTATTCGAACCCGGGCTCACGCAGATGGACATGGGCGTCGATCAGCCCGGGCAAAAGCAGCGCTCCGCCTCCGTGCAGCTGTTCACCCTCGGAGCACGGTTCGTCCGGCGGGGCCAAGCGCTGCACCACGCCTTGCTCGATCCACAGGCTGACCAGTTCGTCCTGCCAGAGCACGTTGCGCACGATGAGATCCGGTCCGGGCATGGCCTAGTCCTCCTGAAGCGACGGAGATTGAGGTTGAGGGGATTCGACCTGATCGCCCCGCGCGTCGCCCTGGTCCGTAGCGTCCTTGCGGGTCAGAAAGAGAAACAGCAGGGCCATGCGAGTGGCCACGCCGGCGGAGACTTGATCCAGGATTAGGCTGTTTTCCGCGTCCGCCAGGGCCGCGTCGATTTCCACTCCCCGGTTCATGGGCCCGGGATGCATCACCAGCACCCCTGGATTGGCTTTGCTCAGGTGTCGGGCTCCCAGGCCGTAGGTCCTGGCGTACTCCCGCAGGTCGGGCAAAAGCCCGGCCTTTTGGCGTTCCAACTGCAACCGCAGACAGACGACCGCGTCCACGCCATTGCATGCCTCGGTCAGGTCTGAAAACACCTCCACCGGCCACTGCCTCACTCCAGCGGGCAACAGGGTCCGCGGCGCGCAGATCCGGACCCGTGCCCCCAGGGCCGTGAACAGCAGCACGTCGGACCGGGCCACCCGACTGTGAGCGATGTCGCCGACGATGAGCACGGTCTTCCCGGCCATGTCGTCTCCCCAGACCTCGCTCAGGGTGAACCCGTCCAGCAGGGCTTGCGTGGGATGGGCATGCCAGCCGTCACCGGCGTTGATCACCGAGCAGGACAGCCGACGAGCCAAAAACTCGCTGGCCCCGCTTTGATGGTGCCGCAGGACCAGGGCGTCCGGATGCATGGCCTGGAGGGTCAGGGCCGAATCCTTGAGATTCTCGCCCTTGCGCAGGCTGCTGGACGACGCGGCCAGGGAGTAGGTGTCAGCGGAGAGCCGCTTTCCCGCGATGTCGAAGGATGTCTTGGTCCGTGTGCTTGGTTCGACGAAAAACAGGATGACGCTCTTGCCCTTGAGCGTCGGCACTTTTTTCACCGGGCGGGTATTGATCTCGGCAAAGCGGCGGGCCACCTGAAACACGTACAGGATTTCAGCCGCGGTCAATTGCGAAATACAGAGCAGGTCCTTGTGAGGCCAAAGCATGGGTGCACCGTTGGTGAAGATGTGTTTGGCGGGATACGGAAAAAGCCGACAACCTTGATCGGTCGCCCGCGTCGCTCTCCCTCCTAGCGGAAAACGGCATCGGCTTCCAGTACATTTTTCGGTGTTTCGCCTTCCAGGCCCTGTTCTTTTTGCTCATCAAGCCCCGCGCACCAGGGCTGTTGTCATTCTCGCGGTTCCGGCGTAGAAAATTCATGTTTGGAAGTTCCGAACCGGCGCCGCCACTCTTCCCCTAATCTCCTTTTTTCACCTCTTTCCTCCTTCATATTGAGAGACGGACAAATTCCATGCTTTCCCTGCTTGACCAGTTGATCGCCAAAAGCAAAATCACCATGCGCATCGCACCGGAAGAATTGGCTTTTCAAAGAAAATACCTGTTCTTTAAAAAGCTGCTCAGCCACAACAACAAGGCCTTGCAGTTGATCAACGCCCTGGAGAACCTGCTCTTCGACTCCCAACCGTTCACCTTTGACGAAGTTCTCTGTCAAAGCGAGGAACTGGTGGGCGTAGTCTACGAACTGGCCGAGGATCTGAACGCGCTTTCCGGCGGCAAATATTCGGAACTGTTCGGCGCGGCTGAACGGATCGGCATCCAGGTCCTGCGAGGATTGACCAGACAGCGCAAGCTGGAAAAAACCTGTCTCGTGCTCTCGCTGGTCCGGCTGAGCCACGAAAATATGGGCCAGGTCGGCGGCAAGGCGGCCAACCTGGGCGAGGTGTCCAACCGCGTCGGGCTGCCCACGCCCAAAGGTTTCGCGGTCTCGGCCTACGCCTGTCACGATTTTTTCCGCTCCGCGGGGCTGTACGAGGCCATCCGCAACGAACTGAAAGGCGTGGACATTCAGGACACCACGCAACTCACCAAGGCCTGCTCCGCCGTCCAGCAGCTGATCATGGCCGCCCCGCTGCCCGAAGACCTGGAGTGTCGCATCTTCTACGAGGCCAAGGAGCTGTTTCGGGAGTTCGGACCGCAAACCCGGCTTGCCGTCCGCAGCAGCGCCACGGGCGAAGACTCGGAATCCTCCTTCGCCGGTCAGCACTCCACGGTCCTCAACGTCACCCAGGACACCATCCTCGACGCCTACAAGGAAGTCGTGGCCAGCATGTACAATCCTCGCGCGGTCTTTTACCGCCGCAGCGTGGGCTACCGGGACCAGGACATGGTCATGTGCGTGCTTTGCCTGAACATGGTCGACGCCCGGGTCAGCGGGGTGATGTACACCCAGGACCCCAACGAGCCGGAAAGCCACAACCTGATCATCAGCGCGGCCTGGGGCCTGGGCGTGAGCGTGGTAGACGGCTCCATGCCCACGGATTTGTGGCGGGTGCATTCCGAGCAGGGTGAACCGGAATACGTCGGAGCGCGCAAGGCCAGGCGAATTGCCATGAACCCCGAAGGCGGGATCCACGACGTCCCGGTGGAAGAGCATCTGCGGGACCAACCCTGCCTGAGCGGCGACGAGGTCCACGCTTTGGCCGGGTACGGGCGAATGCTGGAAAAGCACTATAAACGCCCTTTGGACATAGAATGGGCCATGGACCAGGCCGGCAAGCTCTTCATACTGCAGGCCCGGCCCTTGAACCTGACGCTGCCGGAGCAGGACCCTCGAGCCTGCGCCGAGGCGGAGGCCACGGCTCTGGAAGGGCATGACGTCCTGTTGTGCGGCGGCACCACGGCCTCTGCCGGCACGGCCGGAGGGCCGGCCTTCGTTCTGAAGACCGAGCACAACCTGACCGCCGTGCCCGAAGGAGCGATTCTGATCGCCCCACAGACGTCGACCCTGTACGTGCCGCTGATGGGCAAGATCCGGGGAATCATCACCGACGTGGGCAGCGTCACCGGGCACATGGCTTCAGTGGCCCGGGAATTCGGCGTTCCGACCCTGGTGGGCACGGACAACGCCACCAGCACCATTCCCCACGGCGAGGAAATCACCTTGGACGCCTCCCGCCGGACCGTCTACGCCGGACGGGTGATGGCCCTGATTCAGGCCAGGCCACGAACCAACCTGATGAAGGGCAGTCCGTTGTTCCGGCTGGTCAAGGACACGTTGAAAAAAGTCGTCCCCTTGAACCTGATCGATCCCAAGCGCGACGACTTCCGCCCCGACGGCTGCCTGACCTTGCACGACGTGGTCCGTTTCGCCCATGAAAAAGCCATGGTGGAAATGTTTCGCATCGACGACGACATCCAGGAAGACGTTCACCACGCGGTCAAGTTGAAGACGCCCTTGCCCCTGAACACCTACATCCTGGACCTCGGCGGAGGATTCAAGACGCCCCCGGAGGAAGGGGCCGTGGATCGGGATCAGATCGCCTCCCGTCCATTCCTGGCCCTGCTCCGGGGCATGGAGCATCCCGGCGTGCATTGGGTGGGACCGGCGGGAGTCCAGTTGTCCGGTTTCGCGGCGCTCATCGCCGAAAAGGTCCTCAACGACCCGGATCACGGAAGTCCAAGGGGAGGACCGAACTACGCCATTATTTCCGACGACTACCTGCACTACAACGCCCGGCTGGGCTACCATTTCGTGACCATCGACACCTACTGCGGCCAACAGGTCAACGACAATTACATCATCTTCTCGTTCAAGGGCGGGGCCGCGGACGTGTCGCGACGAACCAAGCGCGCGATGATGATCGCGGCCATCCTCAAGCGCCTGGGACTGCGGGTCGAACACACGGGGGACATGGTGCGCGGGGAAATCAAGAAATACGATTATCCCCGGATGGAGGAAAAACTGGATTTTCTCGGCCGACTCCTGGGCTCGGTCCGTCTCCTGGACATGGTCCTTTCCGACGAGGCCCAGATTCCCTGGTACGTGGAGCAGTTCTTCAAGGGCAACTACTCATTCGAGCAGTGATTGCCGAGCCCTCGGACCACCTCACCTGAATGTTGACAAAGTCCTTATCCACAGTCCGTTCAAAAACCCCAAGTGCAAGGAGCAAAAAAACTCAAGGTCGAAGCGTATTTATTCATACGTGAGAGTTTGAGCTTTTTGCAGCGACGCAGCAATTGGGAGTTTTTCAACGGACTGTCACGCCAACGCGCCCCGAAACTCCTCCCACGACGTCACGCCCAATTCATCCAGCAGTTGCGGCAGGTCGGCCGCGATGCGGAACGCCGTGTCCGGACGCAGAAAATTGGCCGTGCCGATCTGTACGGCCCACGCTCCCACCAGGATGTACTCCAGCAAGTCCTCGGCCGAGGCGATGCCCCCCAGCCCGATGATCGGCAGGTTCACGGCCCGGCTGACCTGATGCACGCAGCGCAGCCCCACGGGCTTGATCGCCGGCCCGGACAGGCCGCCGATCACGTTGGCCAGCCGGGGCTTGCGGGTGCGCACGTCTACGGCCATGCCGGAGAGGGTGTTGATCAGGGCCAGGATGTCCGCCCCCCCGTCCCCCGCGGCCTTGGCAACCGCCGTGATGTCCGTGACGTTGGGCGAGAGCTTGACGATCACCGGCTTGGTCCCGGCCCGGTCCTTGACCGCCCGGGTCACTCGGGCCGCCTGGGCCGGGTCCTGACCGAAGAGCACCCCGCCGGCCTGGACGTTGGGGCAGGAGATGTTCACTTCCAGGGCCGCGACGCCCTCCTGCCCGGCCAGGTATTCCGCCAGCCGGGCGAAGTCCTCGACGTCGCAGGCGTACAGGTTGGCGATGACCGGCACCTCGGCCCAGGGCAGCAACGGGAGCTTTTCCTCGACGAAACGACGCGCGCCGATATTCTGCAGGCCGATGGCGTTGAGCATGCCGCAGGGCGTTTCAGCGATCCGGGGCATGGGATTGCCCGCCCGGGGTTCCCAGGAAAGGCCCTTGACCACGATCCCGCCCAGTTCGGTCAGATCGCCGTAGGGCGCGAACTCCACGCCGTACCCAAAGGTTCCGGACGCGGTCAGCACCGGATTCTTCAACCGCAGCCCGGCCAGTTCCACCGCGAGATTCATGCCGCCCCTCCAAGATTCACGTCCTGAGCCCAGAACACCGGCCCCTGGGTGCAGACCTTCACCGGCAAGGCCTGATCCGTCGTCTTGGTCACGCACCCCAGACACGCCCCCACCCCGCAGGCCATGCGGTTCTCCAGGGAAAGCTGCGTCCTGGCCCGGTGTTTCACGGCCAGGGACTGGACGGCTTGCAGAAACGGATGCGGTCCGCAGGCCAGAATCAGCCCCTGCCTAGCGGCATATTCCGCGATCCAGCGTTCCAGATCGCCCACGAAGCAGGCCATTTCCTCGGCGCAGGTCTGGCGGGAAGCCTCCACGACCACGGCTTTCGGCAGCAGGTCCAGGGGGTATTCAGCGATTTCCGGGCGATGGCCGAAAAAAAGCCGCGCCTGGTCGGGCCGGGGATGACGCCGGGCGTAGCCGATGAACGGCGCCAGTCCGATGCCTCCGGCCAACAGCAGCGTGGGCGTCTCCGGCTCCACGACGAACCCCCGGCCCAGCGGCCCCCAGACAACGACCCGGTCCCCACGGCGCAAGGCGCTCATGGCCCTGGTCCCCCGGCCGACCACCTGGAAAAAAATGCGCAGCACGCCCCGCTCCAGCATGCAGATGGAAAAGGGCCGGGCCCACAAGGGCTCGAAGGCCCAGGAAACCGGCCGCAGCATCACGAACTGCCCGGGCGTCCACCCATCCTCGCCGGGGAAACCCTCCGGCAATTCCAGATCCAGCAACCAGTGCGAATGATCCGGTCCAGCGCCCCCAGGCGATGCAAGGCCGGATTCCGAACCGGTCCGGCGCAGTTCCGAAACCGTGAATTCGCGGCAAACCGGGGAAGAGGCGGCGGGAGCCGCCATGAGCGTGTCTTCAGGCATAATCAAAAAGTTCAATGTTTGGTCGTTTGGGGCCATATTATGTTGAAAAAGTCCTTATCCGGCAGTCCGTTCAAAAAGTCCCAAGTGCAAGGAGCAAAAAAAGTTCAAGGTCGAAGCGTATTTATTTATACGTGAGAGTTTGAACTTTTTGCAGCGACGCAGCAATTGGGAGTTTTTCAACGGACTGTTACAGCGCGATGATGCCCTCAATCTCCGCCACGGCCTCATACACCGCCACGACCCCGTCGCTGGAGGACATGATCATGTTCGCCGTGACGCTCAGATACTTGCCTTGGCTCGATTCCCGCACCGAGACTTCCGGGCAGGACCTGAAAACAGCCAGCAGTTCCTCCGCCCGGGCCTTGGGCACGATGAATTTGAAGGTGTACACCGAGGGCCACTGGCACTGCTCGTCCAGCAGTTTCCGGAACTGTTCGAAATCTTTCATTGTCGTTCGCGGGGTTGAGGGGCTGGGGGGTGCGGTGTAGTCTGCCGGAGTCTCACGGCCGCGCCGCGAGGGTGATTGGGCGCCATGCGGCGCGTCAGTGACCCTTCATAGTTTTTCCGGCCAAGAGAAGCAATCACGTCCACGTCTGGAAACACGCCTTCCCGTTCCGCCCGACAGGAGAAAAATCATGCCCTTTCTCGGCGCCCACATGCCCGCCGCGGGCGGACTGCACCTGGTCTTCGAGCGCATCGCCTGCATTGAAGGCCGGGCCCTGCAATTGTTCACCCGCAACCAGCGGCAATGGGCCGCGCCGGAGATCACGGACGAGGAAGCCGCCGCCTTTGCCGCGGCCTGGCAGGCCTGGGGCCTGCCGCACGTGTTTGCCCACGGAGCCTACCTGATCAACCCGGCTTCGCCGGACGACACCCTGTGGCGCAAGTCCCGGGACGCCCTGGCCCGGGAACTGCTGCGCTGCGCCAGGCTGAACATCCGCTGGGTGGTCCTGCATCCCGGCGCGCACAAAGGCCAGGGCGCGACCACCGGCATTGCCCGGGCCGCCGCCTGCCTGGACGCGGCCTTTGAGCAGGCCGGAACAGCGGGGGCAGGCGTCGGCGTGCTGCTGGAAAACACCGCCGGCTCCGGCACGGCCCTGGGCGCGGATCCCGAGGATCTGGGCGGGATCATCGCCGCGTCCCGGTTCCCGGACCGCCTGGGCGTCTGCTGGGACAGCTGCCACGGCTTTGCCGCGGGCCATGATCCACGGGATCAAGCCGGGTGGGACCGGGTCGTCTCCCGCCTGGACAACTCCGTGGGCTTGGCCCGGCTGCGCCTGATCCACCTCAACGACAGCAAAACCGCCCTAGGCAGCCGCGTGGACCGGCATGAGCACATCGGCCAAGGCCAAATCGGCCTGCCCGGCTTCGCCACCATTCTCAACGACCCCCGCCTGACGCATTTGCCCATGGTTTTGGAAACGCCCAAGGATAAAGACTATAAAGAGGACGTGCGCAACCTGAACGTGCTGCGCGGTTTGATTCAAAAAGTCCCGCCCGTCTCGCAATCCTCGGAACCTAGTTGAAACATGCCTGACGATGTCGCCCTGTGGGGGCAGACCTATGTGTCTGTCCCTGCGTCCGCCCAATAAACCGCCCAACACCACATGCCCGTGTTTTTTCGTGGACGCCGTACCATTTTCATGGCGGACACGCAGGTCCGCCCCTACGTTGACCACGATGAAATGAAAGGGATTTGGCCGAAACGATGATCCTGGGTTGTTTGGCGGCGTTTCGCGTGTTGTTGGTTTGGCTGTTTTTAGTGCGGGGCACGGTTATTGGTTCCCGTGTCGGGATAATCTTCCAAGCCAGTAGGCCGGGCGACGGCGCTGATGGGCTACCGCGAGAACGATCACCTCATCAGGATCGACACGATAGAAAAGCGAGTAGGGAAAACGGGATACAAGGCTTCTTCGAACCTCTCTCCTGACAACGGGCCAGCGTTCCGGGAAATCGCCGATATCCTTGATTGCCAAGGCGATGGAATCGAGAAAATCTCGTCCAAGTCCATCGACACGATCTTCATAATAGGCAGCGGCATCAAGCATTTCCTGTTCCGCCAATTGCACCATGCGAACGGTATTCTTCACAATCGTTCCCGTGCCTCATAAACAGCCGCCATGGCATCCCGCGCGGAAAGGCCACCTTCCTTGTATTCCCGATAACGCCTTTCCGCCTCATCCAGCCAAAGCCGTTCCGTATCAGAATCGTCAAGCGCATCGAGACTTTCAATCAGACGTTTTGCCAGGATTGCCCGCTCGTTGACGGGCAACGTCAGGGCTGACGCTTCGCACTCTCTCAGATTCATTATTAAACACCTCCTTGGGGTCGATCAGCATTGATCTTACCTCATCTTTTTTTGCACCCGACTCACGAAACGTGCTCCCGCACTTCTCTTTTTGCCGTCATGTCGCGCGCCGAGATGGTTGATGAAACTTGATGCGAATATCTGGAATTGGAAGGTCTCCCGTTACGGACCAGAAGAAAAGCATGTCAAGCTCTTTCCGCGATTATTCCGCCTCCACGTCCATCCCGTCGACAATCCCCAACGGCCGGATCACCTCCTCGATGATCCGTTCCACGGTCCGGGCGTGATCAAACGGGTCGGCGGCGGCGTGGATGTCCACGAGTCTGGCGGCCAGGTTCCGACCCGCGACATGGGCCTTGCCCCGGGCCTGGTCCACTTCGCTCCAGTTTCCGGAGCGGACGAAGTCCGGAAACACGGAGAAAATGTCCGGGAAGAGCATCTTGGACAGGGGGCGCATCATGGCCAGGTACAACCCCAGGGACGCCTTGCGGTCCTCCTGGATCATCCGGGCCAGCAGGCCTTGGGGATGGGTGTCGGCCAGGAGGTCCTTGACCGCCCGGATGAACACTTCGGCCAAGGTCTGGCAGGTGTTGGCCACCATCTGGTGCCAGACGTCGCCGGGAAAGGCGTCCTCCAGGGCTTCGCCGATCTCGTGATACACCCAGACCCGTAACTCCTCGGCCACCATCCGCTGGTAGACCGCCCCGTGCGCACCGGGTTGACGCAGCAGGTCTTGCGAATTCAGCCCATACCCGGCCAGGGCGTAGCCCAGGGCCGGGCGCACCGAAGGGCGTTGCTCCTGGATCACGTCCCAGATCAGAAAGGCCATGGCCTGGCGGCGGGCGATGACGCGCTCTCCCTGGCGCATCACCGGGGTCGCGAAAATGTCCCGGCACAGCTCCCGATCCACCGTGTACACCCGCAGTCCTTCGACCAGTTGGGATTCCACCGGCTCGGCCAGCAAAAAACTGGGCTTCATCCCCAGCACGTAGCCCGCGCCGTAAAGCAGGTTCCGGGACGCCAGCCGCTGGTTGATCCGTTCCACCTCGAAGGGGTCCAGTTCCTCGCCTTCCAGGCACAGCGTTTCACAGCTTCGCCCTTCCAGCTCCTGCCACAGATCTTCCCGCTGCTCGACCCAGTCCAGAATCAGGCCGTGCTCCGGTTCCTTCCAGGGAGGCAACCCGGCTTCCCACTTGTACAGCTCCCGCATCCGCAGCAACAGCCCGCACAAGGAAAACGCACCGCTGAAATTGGCGTCGGAAACGGCGCAGTTGCGCTGAATCTGCTCCCGCAGGGCCTGCATCGACGTCAACACCGGAGCCTCCATGTTTTCAAGCGTTATTTGGATCGACATGCCTCCGTCTTAAACCTTACTCCGTAGCCTTTCAATGAATCCGACTCATCCGAACCTATTTGACAAGGTGCGGACCATAAGTCGATAACCCAAACTTCCGGAGAGCATGCCGCTTCCGACAAACAACTCCATCTCCTCCCCATGCCCCACATCTTCCCGCGCCCGCTGCTTTTCCTTCCCGTCATCCTGCTGATCCTCCTGCTGGGAGGTGCATGGATGCTGCTCAAGGACGCTCCGCCCGTACCATCCCCACCCGACGTCCAGAAAGGAGCCTTGCCGCCTGGAGCGGAAATCGCGGTTGCCTTGCGGACCACCGTTCCGGCCTGGGTCGAGGCCGTGGGCGAGGTTCGGCCCAGGGGGGAGACAGCGATCAGCGCCCAGGTTCAGGCCGAGGTCCGCCATGTCTTGGTCCGTTCGGGACAGCGGGTCCTCCGTGGGGAGCCGTTGCTGGTACTGGACGACCGGGAACTTCAGGCCCGCCTGGCCCAGGGCCGCCACGACCTGGACGCCCTGGGCTCCGCGCTGAAGCGGGCGCATCAAGGCCTGGAAAAGGCCCGGGCCGGATTCGACCTGGCCCAGGCCGACTTTGCCCGGATCGAAGCTTTGCAAGCCCAGGGCGCGTCCGCGGTCCAGGAACTGGACCACGCCCGTGCCGCGTTTCTGGCCGCCAGAGCCGAGAGCGGCCAGGCCGAGCAAAGCATCCAGGAACTGAAAGCCCAGCAATC
Source organism: Desulfonatronum thiodismutans (assembly GCF_000717475.1). Lineage (NCBI taxonomy): Bacteria > Pseudomonadati > Thermodesulfobacteriota > Desulfovibrionia > Desulfovibrionales > Desulfonatronaceae > Desulfonatronum > Desulfonatronum thiodismutans. The sequence continues at coordinate 204,724 of NZ_JPIK01000005.1, read as the reverse complement.
GCGGCTGGAGCAGCGGATTCAAGAGCTCACGGTGGCTCTGGGCCATACCACCATCACGGCTTCCGAGGATGGGATCATCGCCCGCCGCTCCGTGGAACCCGGAGACGTGGTCCAGCCGGGACGGACCCTGCTTTTGCTGCACAGTCCGGATTTACGCCTGGAGGTCCAGGCGCCGGAGCGGTTTCACCACCTGCTGACGCCGGGAGCGGAATTCACGGCCCGGGTGGACGCCCTGAACCGGGAGTTCCCGGTGATCGTGGACGAAGTCGAGCCCGGGGCGTCCACGGACTCACGCACCTTTCTGGTCAAGCTGGTCCCGCCCTCCCCGCCCGCCGCGGACCCGGACGACCTCTGGCCCGCCGACCTCTCGGCCGCGAATCTTCGGCCGGGCATGTTCGTCCGGCTGCGCATTCCCATCCATGTTGAACCGGTGGTGCTCGTCGATGCCCGGACCGTGCTGCGCGTCGGACAACTGGAGCTGGTCGCCGTGATCCACGACGACGCCACCTACGTCCTGCGCCACCTGCGCCTGGGCCGCGGCCATGACGAGATGGTCGAGGTTCTCTCCGGCCTGGAAGGCGGCGAACGCCTCTGGCTGCACCCCGCTCCCTGATCATGACCGCATCCGCTTCTCCCCCTCGCCCCACCCGACCTCACGGGCTCGTCCCGGCCATGGTGGCCCCGTTTCTCTCCTCGCACTTGGCCGGGGTGTTTCTGGTCCTGGCCCTGGCCCTGGGCGTCGCGGCCCTGCTGGTCATGCCCCGGGAGGAAGAGCCGCAGATCGTCGTGCCCATGGCCGACGTGATCGTCCAGGCCCCGGGAGCAGGACCGGAAGAGGTGGAAAAGCTGGTGGCCACGCCGCTGGAAAAGCTGCTTTGGCAGATCGACGGGGTGGAGTACGTCTATTCCGTGTCCCGGCGGGACCAGGCCGTGGTCACGGTCCGGTTCTTCGTGGGCGAGGACCGGGAACGTTCCCTGGTCAAGCTGCACAACAAGATCACCATGCACGAGGACCAGGTTCCGCCGCTGGTCGCGGACTGGCTGATCCGGCCCGTGGAAATCGACGACGTGCCCGTGCTCACCGTGACCCTGTACTCCCCGACCCGGTCCGACTTCGAGCTGCGCCGGATCGGAGAGGAGTTTCTGGCCCGGCTGTCCGAGGTCCCGGAAGTGTCCCGAGCCGAGATCATCGGCGGACGCCACCGGGAAGTCCGGGTGGAGCCGGACCCGCTGCGCATGGCCGGACACGGGGTGACCTTCGCCGACCTGGACCGGACGTTGACCGCGGCCGACGCGGCCCTGAGCGCCGGATCCCTGCTCCGGGACAACCAGGAGCTGAACGTGCTGGGGGACGGCCGGTTCACCACGGCCGCGGACGTGGCCGGGGTGGTGGTGGGCGTGCACCAGGGTCACAATCAGGCCCGGCCGGTCTTCCTCCGGGACGTGGCCCAGGTTCTGGACGGCCCCTGCGAACCGGTCAGCTACACCCGGATCCGCTTTGGCGAAGCGCAAGCGCGGAACCTGCACGGGGGCGGCCATTCCCTGGAAATGCCCGCGGTGACCCTGGCCCTGGCCAAGCAGCGCGGGGCCAACGCCGTGGCCGTGACCCGCGACCTTCTGGCCGCTGTAACGGAACTGCGGCCCCTGGTGCTGCCCGCGGACGTGCATCTGGAAATCACCCGGGACTACGGCCAAACCGCCCAGAACAAGGTCGGCGATCTGCTCTGGTCCCTGGTCTTCGCCGTGGCCACGGTGGTGATCGTGCTGGCCCTGACATTGGGCTGGCGGGCCGCCCTGGTGGTGGCCGTGGCCATTCCGGTCAGCTTTTCCCTGGCCCTGTTCAGCAGCCATCTGCTGGGCTACACCATCAACCGGGTGACCCTCTTCGCCCTGATCCTCTCCCTGGGTCTGGTGGTGGACGACCCCATCACCAACGTGGACAACATCCGCCGGCACATGCGCCTGAACCATCCCGGCCCGGCCTGGGCCACCCTCAGCGCGGTGGCCGAAGTCTTCGTGCCGGTGATCATGTCCACCCTGGCCATCATCGCCTGCTTTCTGCCCCTGTTCTTCATCACCGGGATGATGGGCCCGTACATGGCCCCCATGGCCGCCACCGTGCCCCTGACCGTGATCTTCTCCACGGTCTGCGCCCTGACCATCGTCCCCTGGCTCTGCCACATGCTGCTGCGCCGCAAAACAAGGCCCGGCGTCGCTCTTCCCCAGGCTTCCACTACCGGCGGCACTCCCACCGGGGTTCCGGACTGGATTCTGCGCGCCTACCGCGTGGCCATCGGCCCGTTTCTGGACTCCCGGATGCTGCGCGCGGCCCTGGTCGGCGTGGTCCTGGCCCTGCTGCTCCTGGCCGTCTCTCTGGCCGCGCTGCGCCTAGTGCCCCTGAAAATGCTGCCCTTTGACAACCGCGACGAGTTCCAGGTGGTGGTGGACATGGACGAGGGCACGCCTCTGGAAATTACGGACGCGGTGCTCCGGGACATGGCCGCCTACCTGGCCGGACTGCCCGAAACCGCCAGCGTGCTCAGCTTCGCCGGCATCGCCTCGCCCATGGACTTCAACGGCATGGTCCGGCGCTACTATGCCCGGGAAGGCGGCCACCTGGGCGACATCCGGATCAACCTGACGCCCAAGAACGAGCGCCGCCGCCAGAGCCACGAGATCGTCCTCTCCGTGCGCACCGATCTGGAGCGCATCGCCCGGGAGTGGTCGGCCACCATTCAGATCGTGGAAATCCCGCCCGGCCCGCCGGTCATGGCCACCCTGGTGGCGGAGATCTACGGCGGCCCGGAGCAGCCGTACGAACTGCTCTTCCAGGGCGCGGAGCACGTCCGGGCCAAGATGGAGGCCAAGGAATTCGTGGTGGACGTGGACGACAGCCGGGTCGCCCCCCGACCCCGGCTGACGTTCATTCCGGATCGGGAAAAAGCCGGGCTGCACGGCCTGAGCGCACGGGACCTGGTCCACACTCTGCACATGGCCGCGGCAGGAACGACTCCGGCCACGGTCCAAAGCCCCCACGAGCGGCAGACTCTGCCCGTGCGGGTGATTCTGCCCCGGGAACTGCGCGTTTCCGTAGCGGACCTGGAGGCCCTGCACGTGCGCGGAGCAAACGGGAGCATGCTGCCTCTGGGCGAGTTGGGCCGATTTGTCTGGGAAATGGAAGAACAGCCCATCCTGCACAAGAACCTGCGCCGGGTGGTCTACGTCACCGCGGAGACCGTCGGCCTGCCCCCGGCCGAAGCCGTGCTGGACCTGCAGGCCAAGCTGCGGGGCGACCCACCGCCTCCGGGCGTCGACGTGGTCTGGACCGGAGAGGGGGAATGGAAGATCACCGTGGACGTGTTCCGGGATCTGGGGCTGGCCTTTGGCGCGGCCATGATCGGGATATATCTGCTGCTGGTGGTCCAGACCGCGTCCCTGGCCCTGCCCCTGCTGATCATGACCGCCATCCCGCTGACCCTGATGGGCATCATGCCCGGGTTCTGGCTGCTGAACCTGCTCACCGGCCGGGAGGTGGACGGCTTCGCGGACCCGGTCTTCTTCACGGCCACGGCCATGATCGGGATGATCGCCCTGGGCGGCATCGTGATCCGCAACTCCCTGGTGCTCATCGACTTCATCCGGGCCGCCGTGGACCGGGGCCAGGACTTCAAGGACGCCGTGCTCCAAAGCGGGGCCATCCGCCTCCAGCCCATCGTGCTCACCGCCCTGACCACGGCCCTGGGCGTCTGGCCCATCACCCTGGACCCGGTCTTCTCCGGCTTGGCCTGGGCCCTGATCTTCGGCCTGATCGCCTCCACCCTCTTCACCCTGGTGCTGATCCCCGTAGCCTACTTCGTCCTGTTCCGGCCGCGGGACGGGGAGGTCCGGGACAGCTAAATCCGAGGCAAGGCGGCCAGAAAACGCTGTTGCCGCAAGGCCGGGTCGGAAGCCCGAACCGCGGGTAAAGCCGGACGGATGTCCCGAATTCGACTGGCGGGCGAGGGATGGGTGCGGGCAAAGTCCGGTCCTCCCGGAGTCAGCTTGGTATCCATGACCTCCAGCATGCTGACCAGGGCCGCGCTGTCATAGCCGGCGCGGTCCAAGATCACGGCCGCGGCCCGGTCCGCCTCGCGCTCGGCGGTGCGGGAGTAGCCGTTGACCGCCAGGGTGTTCACCACGTCCGAGACCGATTCCTCGAAAATATCCGTCAGCTGGGCCAGGTCCGCTCCGCCCAGGGTCCGCGCCCCTTCAGCGGCCAGGATGGTGAAGGCCGACGTCAGCCGGGCCCGCTGGATAGTCTGAATGCCATGATGATGCTGGATATGGCCGACCTCATGGGCCAGAACCGCGGCCACGGCGTCCTCGGAGACGCAGCAGCGCAGCATGCCGCGGGTGATGAAGATCAACCCGCCAGGCGCGGCAAAGGCATTGATTTCATCGGAGTCCAGGATCAGGAAATGGTAGCCGCCGAAGGTCTCGGGCATGTCCGATGACAAACTGACCATGGTGCCCACCAGGTTGACGTAGGCATTGGCTCCTTGGTCGGCGTAGGGCTTGTAGGAACCCAGAATCGTGGCCCCTACGGTCCGGCCGATGTAGTATTCCTGCTCCGGGGTGATGTCCTCGAAGCTTCGGCCGATGGCCGTACCCACCCGGGCCACGGACTGGGCCTGCTGCTCGTCCAGCACCCCCGCCGCACGCCCAAAATCCGCGGCGATCTCCGCGGTCTTGCACCCGGACAGCAACCCCGCCAGCCCCCCTGTCAGCAATGGCCCGGCGCACGCCCCGGCCAAGCCCGCCTTGCTCGACCAAGCCAAAAAATCTCGTCTTGACCACAAATTCATGGACATAACCTCCTCTAGGCCAAGCGCAATTGCCCTTCCTGGGCAAATCGACGGATCTGGGCCATGGTCGGGGCCGAAGCCTGCATTTGATCGATCCTGCGAAAGTCCAGGTTCGGGTTCCGGGAGCGAAACTCCCGCTCCACTTCCTCACTAAACCCTTTCCCGGCCAGGGCGATCTCACCGGTGGTCGCCGCCCGCTCCACGTCCTCGGCCCCGGCCTGGAGCACGATCCGCTTGCTGCTCAAGGCCGAGCCGTGCATCCAGCCAGCCAACGACGTACCGGGAACAGCCACCCGCGCCCATCCGGCCCGCTCCTCCAACACCTGAACCTGCCGGGCGTACGCCACCTCCCCGACAATCCCGGCCAAAAAAGACGGGGAAGACCGGAGCTGGCCGGTCTGGACCTGAACGCTCATCATTCGCGACATGGTTCACCTCGATTAGTCGGAAAAATGAATTGAAATAATACAGATTGCATCAATCTTTACGATTTACACTGATTCGTTGGCATTTTTCATAAACAAATTCAGGGTCGAGATCGATTTCGGAGTCCCATTCTATGGTATCAAAAGGCACCCGAACACGTCTGAACGTATCGCGGTCCTTTAGTCGTTGAAAAACACCGAAATCGAGATACGGCCTCATGTCCAAAGTCCCGTGTTCGCCATTGTCGAATTCAATGGAAAGCATGTAATCTTCGGAAGGGACGACCTTCTTTACTGATGGATACACGGCCTGGCCTCCTATTGTAGCGGCTGAATCTTGAAAGGCTCTTCGCCATTCATTACCAACGCCCAATCCGCCATTAATTCATCCTGGCGGAGCTCCGCCCACGCCAACACAAGCCTTGTCTGCTTTTTTGGCAGATTGCCTTGAATGACTTCGCACGTGCGGATGTCCACAGTCGCTCTGAACTCGCCGTAATAGACGTGAAAATGCGGAGGCGGATGCTCGTCCGGAGCGAAGTACATTCGTATAATGATGCCATAGAAAATTGAGATTGTTGGCATAAACCTCACTCCAGCTCAGTCGTGGCTGCATAAATTGATTGATTTTGGCGCTAACCCGCAGCCCTTCCCGCTTCATCAACCTTCCCTAAACATCCCCCATTCTCCACATCTATGCAAGCTCTTCCCGTAAAGCGGCGACCAGGGCTTCCTTGACCTCGGCCACCCCCGGCTCCTCCCGCCCCAACTCACCGTGGACCGAGGTGACCCGGACGCCGGACAGACCACAGGGGGTAATCAGATCAAACAGAGAGGTATTCAGTCCGACGTTCAAGGCCAGGCCGTGAAACGTGACCCAGTTTTTAAGGGCCAGGCCGATGGAGGCGATTTTGCGGTCTTGGATCCAGACTCCGGGACGGCCGGGGTTGCGGGCGGCGGGCAGGCCGTAGGGCGTCAGGGTCCGGATCACGGCTTCTTCCAGGTCAAAGACGAGTCGGCGCAGTCCTCCGGGACGCTGGTTCAGACGCAGGATGGGGTAGATAACGAGTTGGCCGGGGAAGTGGCAGGTCACGCTGCCTCCGCGGGCGGCGTGGACGAGTTGGATGCCGCGCTCGGCCAGGGTTTCCGGGGAAACGAGCAGATGTTCCGCGCCGCTGTTGCGGCCCAGGGTAATCACCAGCGGGTGCTCCAGCACCAGAAGCCGCTCCGCTCCTCCGGTCGCCACATCCCGCACGGCCTCGGCCTGGATTCCCAGGGCTTGGTCATAGGGCATGAGGCCCAAATCCCGGACGATCAGGCTCCGGTCCGCCAGGTAGATGGGGGAAGGAACGGCGCCTTTCAGATTGCCAGTGACCACGGCGGGAAACTCCCGCCCGGAGGTCACTCCGCGGCTTGCTCGTGGGTCAGGCAATGCAGGGTTCCAAAGCCCCAGACTAGGTCCACGGCATGGATGCCCACCACCTTTCGGTCCGGGAACAGATCGGCCAGGATGCCCAGGGCGATCCGATCTTGCGGATCGTTGAACGTGGGCACGACGACCGTGGCGTTGCTGATGTAGAAATTGGCGTAACTGGCTGGGAGCCGAATGTTCTCGAAGTACAGGGGCGCGGGTATGGGCAGGGCCACGACCTCGAGCCGGGAGCCGTCTTCCAGGCGGGCGGACTCCAGGCGCTCGCGGTTTTCCCGCAGCGCACGGTAGTTGGCGTCCTTGGGGTCGTTTTCCCGGACCAGAACCACGGTGTTCGGATTCACGAACCGGCACAGGTCGTCCACGTGGCCGTGGGTGTCGTCCCCGGCGATCCCGTCCCCCAGCCAGATCACGTTGGTCACACCCAGATGCTCAAGCAGAGCCGCTTCCAGGTCTTCGCGGCTCAGGCCGGGATTGCGGACCTGGGTTTGCTGGTCCAGCAGACATTCCTCGGTGGTCAGCAGCGAACCCCGACCATTGCCGTCGATGGCCCCGCCCTCCAGAACCACCGTCCGGTCGCCGTGACGCAGCGGAGTCAGGGGAATGTCCAAGGTTCGGGCGATATGCTCCGGCACCGCGGCGTCCAGCTCATGGTCCGGGTACTTGGCCCAGCCGGAGAAGCCGAAGCGCACGGCGTGCGTCCGTTTGTTCTGGCCGTCGTGGGCATGAACAAAAGCCGGACAATAGTCACGTGTCCAGACGCGGTTCGTGGGAATGGGGAAAAACGTCACCTGTCCCAGGTCCACATGGGAGCGCTTCAGGAGATTGCGGACTTCCAGTTCCTGCTCCGGGGAACGGACCAGAATCCGCACCGGTTCGGACAGTGCCAGATGACGGACGATTTCCGCGTACACCCACCGAATGGGCGCGAACTTGCCCGGCCAGTCCCGGGCATTGTGCGGCCAGGCCAACCACGTGGCCGCGTGGGGCTCCCACTCGGCGGGCAGACGATATCGGACGGTCATGCCTCATCCCCCAAATAGCGACTCGTGATCCCGCCGTAGGCGTCGATGCGGCGGTCGCGGAAAAAGGGCCAATGTTGGCGGACGGTTTCCAGGCGGGCGGGGTCAATTTCAGCCAGCAGGATTTCCTCCTTGTCCGCCGAGGCCCGGCAAAGCAGCTCGCCCATGGGACCGGCGACAAAGGAGTTGCCCCAGAACTCGATGCCCGGCCCTCCTCCGGGCGGGACTTCGTGACCAACGCGGTTGACCACGGCCACGTAAACGCCGTTGGCCACGGCGTGCCCCCGCTGCACCGTGACCCAGGCGTCCTGCTGCTCTTCTCCGAACCTGTCCTTCTCTTCGGGATGCCAGCCGATGGCCGTGGGGTAGAACAGGGCCAGGGCCCCGCGCAGGGCAGTGAGCCGGGCCGCTTCAGGGTACCACTGGTCCCAGCAGACCAGACCGCCGATCCGGCCGAAACGGGTGTCAAAGGCTCTGAATCCGGTGTCGCCGGGAGCGAAGAAATATTTTTCGTAATAGCCGGGATCGTCCGGGATGTGCATTTTGCGGTACACGCCGAGCAGCGATCCGTCCGCGTCGATGATCGCCAGGGTGTTGTGGTAAACCCCGGGCCCGCGGCGCTCAAACAGGGAGGCCAAGACCACGACCCCCTCCTCCCTGGCCACGCGCCCAAGAGCCTCGGTGGACGGGCCGGGAATGGATTCGGCCAGGGCGAAAAATTCCGGATCCTCGTGCTGGCAGAAATACTGCGACCGGAACAATTCCGGCAGACAGACCACTTGTGCGCCCAGGCGGGCGGCCTGATGCACGAACTCCTCGGCCTTGGCCAGGCTTTGGGCCGGATCCGAGGGAATGGAAATCTGGGGCAGACCGACAAGGAACGGAAGAACGGCGTGTGTTTTCATGGGGCGGTGTTCAAGGTTGAGGTTGAATCCGACGCAACGAGGGCGGACTCGGCGACCTCCGAGGCGTGGTAGCTGCTGCGCACCAGCGGAGCGGAAAAGACCGTGCCGATGCCCTCGGCCCTGGCCAACGTGGCCAACTCGGCGAACTCTTCGGGAGACGGATAGCGGATCACCGGATGATGTGCCGCGGACGGGGCCAGGTACTGGCCCATGGTCAGGATGGCGCACCCCGAGGCGGCCAGATCGCGGAAAACCCGGCGCAGTTGCTCCCGTGTCTCACCCAGTCCGAGCATCAGACCGCTCTTAGTGTGCACGTTCTGTTCGCGCTCCTTAGCCCAATCCCGAGCCCGGGCCAAGAGCTCCAGACTGCGGGCGTATCCGGCCTGAGGGCGTACTCGGGGGTACAAATCCGGCACGGTTTCCAGGTTGTGGTTGAGCACGTCCACCCCGGATTCCAGCACGGTTTCCAGCGCGTCCCGGCTGCCCTGAAAATCCGGGATCAGCACTTCCACGGCCAGTCCGGGAATGTTGGTCTTGAGCTGCCGAACCACCCGCGCGAAATGTTCGGCTCCACCGTCGGGCAGGTCGTCCCGGGTCACGGAGGTGATCACCGCGTACCGCAGGCCCATTGCAGCCACGGCTTGGCTGACCCGGAACGGCTCGTCCCCGGCCACCGGGCCGGGCCGGCCGGAGGTGATGTTGCAAAAAGCGCAGGACCGGGTGCAAACGTCGCCCAGGATCAAAAAGGTGGCCGTTCCGCTGGAGAAGCACTCCCCGATGTTCGGACACCGGGCGCTCCGGCAGACCGTAGCCAGGCCCAGGCCCCGAAGATTCTCGCTCAGTTGGAAAAAGCGTCCGTCCCGTGGCAGTGGCCGACGCAACCACGGCGGTTTTCGGAGGGCGCTCGATGTTGCGACGGTTGAAGATGGCGTGGTGTGCATGCGTGAAAAAAGCACACGGGACGAACGTTGGTTCGCCCCGTGCGGCTGGGAGGAAGAAAGGGGGTTGGCGAAAAAAACTTGTTCTTGGCCTGCTAATGGCCCTGTTCCTTGACGTCGCGATATCCGTCTTCCCGAAGCCGGACCACGCGAACCATATAGCCCCCTTCGCCGGGAGCGCACTGCGGGCACCCTTCGGCCAGAATCAGACACTGGGCGTCCAGTTTTTTGGTGTCGATTCCTGACTGTTCAATAATTTGACTGGCTTCACCTTGGTTCCAGATCAGTGGGCGACCACATTGATGACATTCCACGAACATCAATTCCGGATCAAAGCCCTTTTTCGGGGAATGCTGACGATTCAAGCCGGTAACAGGGGGGTTGCTCTTACAGCTTACGTCTCGATTGCATCTGTTTTTTTCCATGCCCTCTCCTTATGGCTTGAGTCGGAGGTCGTCAATGTTGACCCGACTTTTCGATGAGGTTGACCCTACCATGCCCCGTTCGCACGGAGATGTAAAGTCTACAGTAAGACGAAAAGGCTGGTTGGCAATACGTTTGGTCCGGTTGTCGCGAAAAAAACGTGAATCCGTCGCGCCCGCCGACCTCGTTCCCCCCATCGACCTCACGCCAAACTCAAGCCCAATTTACATCAACAAAAGCAAACTCAGTGCCATCACCCCCATGCCGACGATCAGGGCGTACACCGGGGCATGGCCCTGGTCGTATTCCTTGGCTGCGGGGAACAACTCGTCGATGGAGATGAAGACCATGATTCCGGCAACCCCGGCGAATATCAGCCCGAACACGGTGTCCGAGAAGAACGGACGCAGGATCAGATAGCCGATCACCGCGCCCAGCGGCTCGGCCAGCCCGGAGAGCAGAGAGAGCCAGAAGGCCTTCATCCGGCTGCCCGTGGCATAGTAGATGGGCACGGCCACCGCGATGCCCTCGGGGATATTGTGCAGGGCCACGGCCACGGCAATGGCCACGCCCAGAGTAGGATCGTGAAGAGTGGCAAAAAACGTGACCATGCCCTCGGGAAAATTGTGGATGGCAATGGCCAGGGCAGTGAAAATCCCCATCCGGTGCAGTTTTTGTTTGGAGCGATCCGGCGGGGAGGTAATTTCATCCGCGGAGCGGACATGGTGCGGATTTTCATATTCCGGGACCAGACGGTCGATAATCCCGATGAAGAAAATCCCGGCAAAGAACCCCGCGGTCATCAGCCAGGCCGCTCCTTGCTCGCCGTAAACCGGTTCCAGCAGTTCCATGGACTCCGGAAGCATTTCCACAAAGGATATGTAGATCATCACCCCGGCGGAAAAGCCCAGGGCCGTGGCCAGAAAAAGCTTGTTCTCCCGTTTGACGAAAAAGGCCAAAAAACTGCCGAACCCTGTGGACAGTCCCGCAAAAGTGGTCAAAGCGAAGGCCAGTAAAAGATTTTGTTCCATGTCAACGCACCTCCAGGGTTTGGCCAAGGCCAAGGTTGTCGTACATCCTCGCAATATCCAGGTGCTGGCGCACATGGTCCGCCAGACGATCCAGAGCGATTTCCGTGTCCCAGTCTCCGACGGCGGTCAGGGGCGATTCGCCCTTGGCGGTCAGGATCGCGTTCAAAAGCCAGCGCCGAAATAGCGCGTCGTCGAAGATGCCGTGCAGATACGATCCCCATATGGGCTTGTCGCGCAGCCCCAGGCCGATGACTCGGCCATCTGCCGTCTTCACGGCGACGACCAGGTCGGCGCATCCGGGCTCCGGAGCGGATTGCCCATGATGGATTTCATACCCCGTGACCTCCAGCCCCGAGACGGAATGCTCGGCCACGGTCCGTCGCAACGTCTTGTCCGGTTCCAGACAGGTGGTCAACGCAAGCAGCCCCAGACCGGGGATGGACGTCCGGGTCGCGGACTCCAGGCCGTGAGGGTCCTCGATCCGCATGCCGAGCATCTGGTATCCGCCGCAAATGCCCAGAATCTGCGTTCCGCCGGCCTCAGCCAGCCTGACCACGGCCTCGGCCAGGCCCCGCCGGCGGACAAAATCCATGTCCGCCATCACGTTCTTGCTGCCGGGCAGGATCAGCAGGTCCGGAACGCCCAGTTCCCCGACATGGCGGACCAGGCGCACGGCCACGCCCGGCTCCGCGGCCAGGGGGTCCAAGTCTGTAAAATTGGAGATATGCGGCAGGTCCAGGCAAGCCACGTCCAACGCCACATCCTGGGCCACACCCTGGCCCGGGCCGCTTACCCCACGCGACCGGTCCGGACGAAACAGCGCGCCCTGCTTGAAGTTCACGGAGTCTTCCTCAGGCAGCCCCAGGTCGGCTAGATAGGGAACCACCCCTAACACGGGCCGGGCCGTGCGCCGAGCAACCCAGTCCAAGGCCGGGTCCAGCAGGGAGCGCTGGCCGCGAAATTTGTTGATCACCAGTCCGCGGACCAGGTCTCGCTCCCATTTCTCCAGCATGTCCATGGTCCCGCTCAGGGCCGCGAACACGCCGCCCCGGTCGATGTCGCCCACCAGATAGACCGCGGCCCGGGCGTGGCGGGCCATGGTCATGTTCACAAGGTCATGATGCCTGAGATTGATCTCCGCCGGACTGCCGGCCCCCTCCAGGACCATTACGTCGTGCTCCGCGGACAGCCTGTCGTAGGCGTCGTGAACCAGGCCCCGCAGCTCTTCCTTGGCCCGGATGTAGGCCCCCACGGTCATGTTGCCCCGTGGCGCTCCCATGACAATGACCTGGGAGCCGGTTTCGGAATTGGGCTTGAGCAGAATCGGGTTCATCCGTCGGTCCGGCTCCAGGCCGCAGGCCTGGGCCTGAAGGATCTGGGCCCGGCCGATTTCCCCGCCGTCCGGAGTGACCCCGGAATTCAGGGCCATGTTCTGGGCCTTGAACGGGGCCGGGGAAAACCCGTCCTGACGCAGAATCCGGCACAGAGCCGCGGTGAGCAGGCTTTTCCCGGCATTTGAGCAGGTGCCCTGAAACATCAGGGCCGGGGTGGCCCGCTTGCGGGGCCGCGAGCGGGGCCAGGCCGGGGAGTGGAGCCGACCGGCGGGCTCCAGCGCTTCGCCCAGGGCGTCCAGCAGGAGATCATTCTCCTCGGGCCGACGCACGGCCAGTCGAAAATACGAGCTGTCCAGGCCCGGAAAGTTCGCGCAGGCTCGAATGGCGATCCGTTGACCAAGCAGCTTCCCGGCCAGCCGACCGGCGTCGAATTCCGGACCGAGACCGCGACACAGCAGGAAATTGGCCTCCGAGGAAAAGACCCGCAGGCCCGCCATCCCGGCCAGGGCCGCGGCGAACCGGTCCCGCTCCAGGACCGTGCGTTCCCGGCTCTCCCGCTGAAATTCGGCGTCCTGAAGGCACCGCGCTCCCGCGATCTGGGCCAGGGTGTTCACGGACCAGTCCGGGGAGCGCTTGCGGTAGCGCGTTGCCAGGGCGGGCTCCATGGCCGCCAGACCGATGCGCAGTCCGGGCAGGGCGTAAAATTTAGTCAGGGAGAGCAGAACGATCACGTTGGGCGGACGCCGGTGAAGTAGCCGATCCAGTCCGTGCACGAAGTCCGCGAAAGCCTCGTCCACGATGAACCAGCACCTGGGATGCTCCGCGGCCAGGGCCCGCAGACGGTCGGGGGAAAAGGTCCGCCCAGTGGGATTGTTCGGCTGGCCCAGAAAGGTCAGGGCCGGAGAGCGCGAATCCTCACGGAGCCTGTCGTGAAGCCGGTCCCAATCCAGCGCGAAATCGTCACGCGGCTCCAGGGGAAGATGGTTCACCTCCAGCCGGTGGGCCGCGCACGTCGCGGCGTAGTCGGCATAGGCCGGTCCGGGGATGACGGACCGCCCCGGCCTGGAGTCCCCGACAAACAGGAGCGGAAGGCGATGCAGAATCTCCGCCGTACCGTTGTCCGCCACCAGTTCGTTTACGGAAATGCCGTAATGCCCGGAAGCGGCCTGAAGCAGTTCGGAGCAGTCCGGATCGGGATAGTGCCGCAGGTCCGAAACAACATCCCGGATCGTTTCACCGAGCCAGGAGGGTGGCCCGAAAGGGTTGATGCTGGCCGAAAAATCCAGAATCTCCCGTGGTTCGCACCCCAAATTCCGGGCCAGTTGCCAGATGTTTCCGCCATGGGTTCGCGTGTCCATTCTTCAAGTATGGGCCTGACGACGTTGATTCGTCAATATCAGTGCACGGTTGAGAGGCCTGCTCGCGGCGTTGGTTTGCAATGACGCTGGAAAGCGATTACGGATCGATCCCATGGTCATCGACGTCGTTTCGCTGCTTCACGCCAATAACCTACTGGTATTCTTCCTTGTTCTTGGCCTGGGCTATCTGGTCGGCAACCTGAACTGGCGTGGGCTCGAGGTGGGCCCAACCTCCGGAGTGCTCTTGGCCGGTTTGTTCTTCGGCCACTTCGGTTTTCAGGTGCCCCACTCCGTGCAGGAAGTCGGATTCGTCCTGTTCATCTACTCCGTGGGCTTGCAGGCCGGTCCCCGATTTTTCAGCGTCTTTGCCCAGGACGGCTTGAAGTATTTGGCCCTGTCCGTGGTGGTTGTGCTCAGCGCCATTGGCGCGGCCCTGCTCCTGGGGGCCATGCTGGAACTCGGCCCGGCCATGATCGCCGGAATGGTCGCCGGCGCCTTGACCAGCACGCCGACCCTGGCCGCTTCCGAGGCCGGAATCCGCGACGGCCTGGCCCACGCCCTGTCCGCAGAGCAAATCGAAGTTCTCCTGGGCGACCTCACGGCCAGCTATGCCATCACCTATCTTTTCGGGTTGGCCGGATTGATCGCCTGCATCCGTTTTCTGCCAAGGCTGCTGTGCATCGACCTGCCAGCCGAGGCCGCCAAGCTGGCCCGGAAGAGCCGGAGTGGCTTCGGTACGGACGAGGGTGAGGACCAGGATCTGGAAGAGAGCCGCAGCCTGCGGGTTCGGGCCTTTGAGGTCGTCAATCCGAAGATCATCGGCAAACCGCTGCGTGACTTGCAGTTCGTGCGGACCACGGGGTGCGTGATCCAGCAGGTTCGACGTGGGGATGAACTGTTCCTGCCCGACGCCCAGACCACCCTGCAACACGGCGACCTGGTCGCCGTAGCCGGCCCGCTGACCAAGTTGGAAGGATTGACCGACTACATCGGCCCAGGAACTTTCGACGCCCATCTCCTGGAAACCCCCATCGACACCGTGGCCGTGGTGGTCAGCAAGTCTGGGGCCGTGGGCAAGCGGATCAGCGAGCTGCACATTCCCGCGGTCTACGGCTGCTTCATCACCAGGGTCATCCGGACCCAGGTGGAACTGCCGATGAGCCTGGATTTTCAGGTGGAAAAAGGCGACGTGCTGGTGGTCACCGGCCTGAAGAATCGCCTTGAGCGCTTGGTCAGCGCCTTCGGTTACGTGGAGCGTCGATTCGTGCAGACCGACCTGTTGACGTTTTGCTTCGGCATTGTCGGCGGCATGCTGCTGGGCCAGATCAGCGTCAAGATCGGCGACGTGGCCGTGGGACTGGGCACGGCCGGGGGCCTGCTCTTCGCCGGACTGACCATCGGCTTCCTGCGCTCCATGCACCCGACCTTCGGCCGGGTCCCGCCCGCGGCGCGCTGGATTCTGCGGGAACTGGGTCTGCTCTTTTTCATGGCCGGCATCGGGGTCAAGGCCGGGGTGGGCATCGTGGACGCCCTGCTGTCCGTGGGCCTGCCGCTCTTTTTCAGCGGAATGGTGATCACTCTTACCCCTGTCATCGTCGGCCTGCTCTTCGGCCGCTTCGTGCTCGGCATTCAACCCGCTCTACTCCTGGGAGCCATCACCGGCGCCATGACCAGCACCCCCTCCCTTAACGTGATCACCCAAGCCGCAAAAAGTCCCATCCCCGCCCTGGGCTACGCCGGAACCTACACCTTTGCCAACGTCTTCCTGGCCCTGGCCGGAACGGTGCTGGTGTACCTGTAACCCTCCACTCTACACTCGAAACAAAAAACGCCACAGCCTCCTTTCATTTCAAGGAAACAACAGCGTTTTCAATGAGATATCGAGAATCCGGCCCACGCCGATCAACGCGACATGGTTAATTTCGTGAAGCGGATGCGCAAATGGCCCAGTCAAGTCCTTCTGGTGCAAGGCGATCAAGGCGCACAAGAGGCCTCGCGCGACGAACTGCTAAAAACGGCACGGGAACGCGGACACGCCATGGAATAGGAGCTCCCCAGGGACGACATGG
The DNA here is from genome assembly GCF_000717475.1 of Desulfonatronum thiodismutans. NCBI lineage: Bacteria > Pseudomonadati > Thermodesulfobacteriota > Desulfovibrionia > Desulfovibrionales > Desulfonatronaceae > Desulfonatronum > Desulfonatronum thiodismutans. The sequence goes on along the minus strand of NZ_JPIK01000005.1, from coordinate 188,946 downwards.
AGCGGGGATCAGCCAAAGGACCAGAATTCCCGCCGAAATCACCCCAGAACCTCGCGTACTTTGGCCGCCAGAACCCGCAATTGGTACGGCTTTCCGAGAAAGCCTTTGGCTCCGGACAACAGGAGATCATTGCTCTGGCATTTGGCCGCATTCCCGCTGATGATCAACACTTTGGCCGAAGGGTCGAGGCGCAACAGCTCCTGGAGACATCCGCACCCGCCCATGCCCGGCATGCTCAAGTCCAGCAGGACCAGGTCGATGGCTTTGCCGTTGCGCTGATACATATCCAAGGCCTGCTCTCCGCTGGCCGCGCATTGTACGGCATACCCGAACGACTCCAACGCCTCCTGGGTCAGTTCCCGGATATCAGGCTCGTCGTCCACCACCAGAATGGTTTTGCTGCCGCTTTTGGAGACGGCTTTGGGCGGCTTGTCGCATTTTGCCTCGCCCTCCTGCTCCGCAACCGGTAGATAAACTGAAAAGATCGTACCTCGGCCGGACCGGCTGGTACATTGAATGTACCCGCCATGCGCCTTGACGATACCGTAGACCGAAGCCAAGCCCAGACCGGTGCCCTTGCCTACTTCCTTGGTGGTAAAGAAAGGGTCGAAGACCTGTCGCAAAACTTCTGACTCCATGCCGACCCCCGTGTCCGTCACCGTCAAGAGCACATGCCTTCCGGGCTTTGCGCCCATGTGCGAACGAACGAACTCCTCGCCCAGGATCACGTTCTGCGTTGCAATGGCCAGCCGGCCTCCGGAGGGCATGGCGTCCACGGCATTTTTCGTCAGGTTGAGAAGTATCTGCTCAATCTGCAACGGGTCGGCGCTTATCGGCCATGTTTGGCACTGCACGCCCAGTTCAACATGAATCGAAGCGGGAATGGTTCCCTCAAGCATTCCGGCAATTTCCTCCAGCTCATACCCGAGATCAATGTGCTGCATCTGGGGCTCGGTTTTGCGACCAAAGACCAACAATTGCCGAACCAGAGCCGCCGCGCGATCAATGGATTTACTCACCGTGCGCAGATGTTTGTTTGCAATATATCTGCCCGGATTGGCATGGAGGAGAAGCTGAATTTTTCCGCCCATGATCTGCAACAAATTATTGAAATCATGGGCCACGCCTCCGGCCAGGATGCCCAAGGCCTCCATCTTCTGGGCCTGGAGCAACTGGCCTTGCAATTTTTCCCGCTCCGCCTCGGCCCGCATACGGTCGGCCATTTCCACTTCCAGGCGTTCGACCTTTTCTTCCAGAGCAGAATTGACCCGGCGAATCAGCCGATACAGCTCATAACTTTCCAAGGTTTGGGCAGCGGACTGCATCATGATTGAAAGAATAGCCAGGGACGTGTCCGGGATTGATTTCCGAGAATCCGTGGGAATGCCCAAAAAAAAACCCCGGCACCGGGTAATCGTGTTCAAGGCATGCATCAGCACCTCGCACCCGTCAACCTCGACGAACGTGTGGCTGGCATCATGCAAAGCCAGGGACAGGGTCCGATCCTCAAAAAGACGGTCAAAAACCGCACTGAGATGCGGCGCGGATTCCAACGGCCTGCACAGGGCCATATCCAGAACCGCGCTCTGCTCATCCATCAGGTAGAATGCGGCGGCTTTCCACGGGATCAACTGATGGGTCTTGTCGTGAAACTCCTCAAGAATCGTCCGCGGATCATCGATGCGATTCAGACTGGTACCTTGTCTGCCCATTTCCAACACCAGTTGAAGCGCCTGGAGTGACGCCCTGTTGACCTCTTCCAGGTACGACACTCGACGAATGCGCGAATCAGAGAAATCCAAAGGGAGAGCCATTGTCGTTTACCCGAAAAATATCCGCATGGTGTGTCCAACCTGGGCATCGACTTGGCGAGCCAGCACCGGAAGCACGTTCTTGGACAGCCCCAAACTCTCCCAAGCGTGGCGGTCCAGGGGCGGAACCAGGGTTGAGCCGCTATTGCCCAGAGACAAAGAATGGGTTAAAAAATCAGCAACATGGATCATGACTGCATCTCGGGCATATCCGCAAATACCGGGAGCATGATGGTATCTCACGGCCAGGAGCAAGTTTTCCGGCAACTGCCATTTCCCCAAAACCAACTCGGCCAGCCTTGCATGATCAAAGCCCCAGCGCGCATTTTCCAGATCGTGCAAAGCCACGTTCAGCCGACGGGATTCGGCTAATACGGACTGAACCGCCTGCACGCGATTTTTGAGCATGATCAATCGTCCGACATCGTGGAGCAGGCCGGCGACGAAAAAATGCTCCTTGTCCTGCTCGTTGCAGTGCGCGGCCAAAACCATACCCATAATGCCGCAAGCCACGGAATGCTTCCAAAAACCGGCCATATCCAGCAGTTTGCCTTGCACCCCCTGAAACATATTGATCACGGAGATACCCATTGCCAGGCCCGCGACTTTATCCTGCCCTAAAAGCACGATGGCTCGGGAAATGGTGTCGACTTTTTGTGGAAATCCGTAGAATGGGGTGTTCACGACCTTGAGGAGCTTGGCCGAGAGGGCCACGTCCTTGCCGACCACTTCCGCGACGTAGGCCGCGGAAGCCAGGGGATCGCTGGAAGCCTGCAAAATGTGGCGTAAAATGTCGGGGTGCGAGGCCAGTTCGAGTTCCTGTTGGGCAATGTCCTCCACCTTCTCACGGCCCAACAATGCCTGCTCAGAGAGGCTGGTATCAGACAAACTCAGCGCGTCGGAATCATCACCTGAATTGAGGGCCAAGGCTTGAGCCTTGCGCAGGATGAACAGCTTGACCGCTTCGCGCACCATTGGATGGCGCACATCAGTCAGACAAAATTTCATTTTGGCCGTGCAACGGGCTTTTTCCAAATCCTCGGGATTCAGGACCGAGGGCGGCGTCTCGGCGTCCTGGTTGCCCTCCCCCAAGATATCACCCTCGACAACCCCCCATATCTTGCAAGTTTTGATATGCTGCTCCGTGAGGTGAATCCCCTGAGGCAGGAGCATTCTTCCTTGCGATGATTTCAAATCCGCGGCTAAAACCATGCCCGGCTTGAATTCATCAACCTTAAGCAGCCCCATACAACCTACTCTTCAAAAATCCAGATTTTGAAATGCAATTTCATCACTGACAGAGGTGCCACCGAGCCGCATTGATCCAATACGATGCTTGAATTGCTCATAAAGAGCGGCCTGTTCAACGCCATTGCAAACTCCTGGGGTCAGTCTTTCACCAGAATGACTGCTGAAAAAAGACCGTTGCAGAGTGAATTCATGCCAGCGGAGGATTGGCGTGTTACCACGATTCAGGTCTCTTTCCGGCTCTGCTGAGTAGCTACCTTGCATATCTTCTGATTCAAAAATCATGCTTTTTTTTTCACAAGCGCATATCACCCCCGGGACAAAAAGTCACTAACAATCTTCCCTGGCCCCTGAGCTACTTTGTTACAGCCAAACAAACGCAACTATCGAGGCTGGTAAACTTTGATGAGACCACCATGACCTGGGATTGAATTCTCGTTCCTTCCCCCTCTTCCTGCCTTATTTCGGATGCACTCAGCCTCCACGCACAAAAAAAAGCAGGTGTTCCCTCTGCAAAGGAAACACCTGCTTTTTCAATAACTTGGCGGAGAGGGTGGGATTCGAACCCACGTGCCCCGGTTAAGGGACAAGGCGATTTCGAGTCGCCCCCGTTACGGCCACTTCGGTACCTCTCCGGTTATGGCGTGATCAGAAAGCGGTTGATTCGTCGTTCGGCGGTTTACTTTGGGTGGATGCTGCCAGTGAGTTTTTTCTGCGTCCGGCGAAGAAGGAACCCAGCAGATCGGTGCATTCCTGGGCCAGGACGCCTTCGATCACCCAAAAGCGGTGGTTCAGCCAATCCAGGTCGTTGATGTTGATGCGCGAGAGCACGGCACCGGCCTTGGGGTCCCGTGCGCCGAACACCAAGCCAGCGACCCGGGCCTGAATCAAGGCTCCGAGGCACATCAGGCACGGTTCCAGGGTGACGACCAGGACACAGCCGGTCAGGCGGTGGTTTCCGACCATGATCGCGGCCTCGCGCAGGGCCAGCATTTCCGCGTGCCCAGCCGGGTCCTGGGCTGTCAGGGTTTTGTTGTGCGCAGCGGAAAGAAGCGTTCCGCTCCGGTCCAGAACCACCGCGCCCACCGGCACTTCTCCGTGGTCCCGGGCCGTCAGGGCTTCGCCCAGGGCCAGTCGCATGGGGTCCTGCCAAGGGTTCTTGCCGTTCTTAATCATGGACGGAGCATTTGGGTGCCGGGGGCACCCCTTGCGACGTCTCTGTCCAGGACGCACGCTTCACTCTCAAAGAGCAGGAGGCAAGCTGTACGAGATGGCTTCATGGCTGTCAAGAACGCGCAAGGGTGCGGTTCATCGCTTCCGCGCCCGCAGAAAGGCCACGCCGTTGCTCAGCAGCGAGACGCCCAGTTGGGCTTGGTCTCCGCGGGTCCAGGACGGATGGTTGGTCGGGTGGTTGTAGGCCTCGGGATGGGGCATCAGCCCGAGAATGCGTCCGGTGGGGTCGGTCAGGCCGGCGATGCCGCCGGGCGACCCGTTGGGATTGTGAGGGTACTCCATGGTCGGCTGGCCGGTTTCGGGATCAACGTACCGCAGGGCCACGAGGCCGTCACGCTCCAATGCGTCCAGGGTTGGGCCGTCCTTGGGCACGAGCTTGCCTTCGCCATGCCGAACCGGCAGGTACAATCCGTCAAGCCCGGACGTGAACACGCAAGGGCTGTTCGGGTTGGTTCGTAGATGGACCCAACGGTCCTCGAACCGGGCCGAGTCGTTGTGGCTCAGGCTGACCTGGCGTTCCAACGCACCGTGTCCCGTACCGGGGAGCATACCCAGCTTGACCAGCAGTTGAAAGCCGTTACAGATGCCCAGGATCAGGCCACCGGCGTCGAAAAAGCGCCTTAACTCGTCCACCAGGGGCGCGCCGGATGCTGTTTTGGCGTAGCGCCAGCGCAGGGCCGCGGCTTGGGCCGCCCCCAGGTCGTCGCCGTCCAGAAAACCTCCCGGGAAAATCAGAAAATTAAAATCGCCCAGCCGCACGTCTCCGGCGAGCAGTTCAGAAAAATGGGCCACCACGACGCGGTCCGCGTCGGCCAGCGTGGCCGCGTGGGCGGTCTCACGCTGGCAGTTGGTCCCATATCCCGCGATCACCAGCACGTTGACTATGCTCATGCACCTTGCCTCCAGAAAAAAACAACCTGAGCTTGAATCCACAACTGCCACGAATTTGAGGAGATAGAGGCAACCTTGAAATTCGTCAACCTACTCCTCAGTAGATTTTCACGACATTTTGCGGCAAGATGGATTGGTTTTGGGGGACGCGGTTACCCCTGACGGGCTTCCAATCGTCGCGACACGGCGCATTTCCTTCAACAGGAGTCGGCATGAAAACCAAGTTCATATTCGTCACCGGCGGGGTGCTCTCATCGCTGGGCAAGGGGCTGGCCGCCGCGTCCATTGGGGCGCTGTTGCAGGCCAGAGGACTAAAGGTCACCATCCAAAAGCTCGATCCCTACATCAACGTGGACCCGGGCACGATGAACCCGTTTCAGCACGGGGAAGTCTACGTGACCGACGATGGGGCGGAAACCGACCTGGATCTGGGCCATTACGAGCGCTACCTGAACATTTCCATGTCCCAGCGCAACAACTACACCTCGGGCAGCATCTACAACTCCGTGATCACCAAGGAGCGCCGCGGGGATTATCTGGGCGGGACCGTGCAGGTGATTCCGCACATCACCGACGAGATCAAAAGCGCGGTACTCAGCGTGGCTCAAAACGACGAGGACGTGGCCATTATTGAAATCGGCGGCACGGTGGGCGACATTGAAAGCCTGCCTTTTCTGGAGGCCATCCGCCAACTGCGTTCCAATCTGGGCAAGGACAACGTCCTGTACATCCACCTGACCCTGGTCCCGCTGATGCGCGCCGCCGGCGAACTGAAGACCAAGCCCACTCAGCACAGCGTCAAGGAACTGCGCTCCATCGGCATTCAGCCGGACATCATTCTGTGCCGTAGCGAGGTCGATCTAGGCAAGGACATCAAGGCCAAGATCGCCCTGTTCTGCAATGTGGACGAAGACGCGGTGTTCACGGCCATTGACGTCAAAAGTATCTACGAAGTGCCCTTGGCCCTGTACGAGGAAGGAGTCGACCAGAAGATTGCCATTTTATTGCGACTTCCGGCCAAAAATCCGCACCTGCCGTGTTGGAAGGAACTGGTTGCCAGACTGAAGGCCCCCAAGGACGAGGTGCGCATCGCCATTGTCGGAAAATACGTGGATCTGCGGGAGTCCTACAAGAGCCTGCACGAGGCCCTTATCCACGGAGGCGTGGCTCACGACGTCTCCGTGCGCCTGGAGTACGTCAACTCCGAGGATCTGACGGAAGCCACTATTGCCGAGGCCATGGCCGGGTTGCACGGAGTGCTGGTGCCCGGAGGCTTCGGGCATCGCGGGGTGGAAGGCAAGATCGCGGCCATCCGGCACGCCCGGGAGCAGCAGGTCCCGTTTTTCGGAATCTGCCTGGGCATGCAGTGCGCGGTGATCGAGTTCGCCCGCAACGTCTTGAACCTGCCCACGGCCAACTCCGAGGAATTCGACCCCACCACCGCGGACCCGGTGATCTACCTGATGTCCGAGTGGTACGACCACCGCGGGCAATGTCTCCAGAAACGCGACGCGAGCTGCGCCAAGGGCGGAACCATGCGTCTGGGCGCATACCCCTGCCGGATCAGGCCGGAAACGAAAGCCTTCGTCGCCTACGCCGAGGAACTGGTCCAGGAGCGCCATCGCCACCGCTACGAATTCAATTCCCGCTACGCGGAACGCTTTGAAGCCGCCGGCATGGTGCTCAGCGGCCTCTCCCCGGACAACGCCCTGGTGGAAATCGTCGAACTGACCGACCATCCCTGGTTTCTGGGCTGTCAGTTCCATCCGGAATTCAAATCCCGCCCTTTGGCCCCGCACCCGCTATTCCGGGACTTCATCGGCGCGGCCCTGGCCTTTAAAAATGCAACCAAGCAGTAACGGACACGCCATGATCGACCCGAAACAGCTATATGCGCGTTCCCGATCCGGCCCGTTTCTCATCGCCGGGCCGTGCGTTCTGGAGAGCCTGGAACTGGCCCTGGAGGTCGCCGATTCTCTGGCGACCACGGCCGAGCGCGAACAGATCCCCGTGATTTTCAAGAGTTCCTTTGACAAGGCCAACCGCAGCTCCCTGGAATCCTTCCGCGGTCCGGGCCTGGAACGGGGCCTGGATTGGCTGGCCGCGATCAAGGAACGGACCGGCCTGCCCGTGGTCACGGACATCCACGAGCCCAGACAGGCGGCCATCGTGGCCCAGGTGGCGGACGTGATCCAGATTCCCGCCTTCCTCTGCCGCCAGACCGACCTGCTCTTGGCCGCCGGAGAAACCGGACGGATCGTGAACATCAAGAAAGGCCAGTTCGTGGCCCCCTGGGATCTGCTGCCCGCCGCGGCCAAGGTGCGCTCCACGGGCAATTCCCTGATCTGGCTCACCGAACGGGGCAACAGCTTCGGGTACAACAATCTGGTGGTGGATTTCCGCTCGATTCCGCTGCTGGCCGAATCCGGACACCCGGTGATCTTTGACGCCACCCATTCGGTGCAGCTTCCCGGTGGCAAGGGGCACGCCTCGGACGGGCAGCGGGAATTCGTCCCGGTCCTGGCCCGGGCCGCCGTGGCCGCCGGGTGCAACGGCCTGTTTCTGGAAGTCCACCCCCGGCCGGACCAAGCCCTGTGCGACGGGCCCAACAGTTGGCCCTTGGACAAGCTGCCCTCGCTGTTGGGCGACTTGCTGCGGATCTGGAGGCTCGACCATGAATGCTGAAGAGCGGGCCCGACGGATTCGACTGCTGATCCTGGACGTGGACGGAGTGCTCACGGACGGCGGGCTGTATTTCGACGCCCAGGGGCGCGTCAGCAAGCGCTTCAACGTCCAGGACGGGTTGGGAATCAAAATGGCTCAGTCCACTGGACTGGAGTTCGCCATCATCACCGGCCTGGACTCCCCGGCCGTGGCGGCCAGGGCCAAGGAACTGGGCATCACCGAATACCACCCCGGCCAGGTCAAAAAAGCCCCGATCATCCGGGAGATCTGCCGGAGCAGGGAGCTTGATCTTTCCCAACTGGCCTACCTCGGCGACGACTGGGTGGACGCGGCGCCGCTGCGCATGGTCGGCCTGCCCATGGCCGTGGCCAATGCCCAGCCGGAGATCAAGGAACTGGCCGTCTGGACCAGCCAGGCAGCCGGTGGACACGGCGCGGCCCGGGAAGCCATCCGATTCATCCTCACGGCCCAGGGCACGTACGAGCCATTGTGGCGGCAGTGGCTGAACGACGAATAAGTTTTCTTCCGGAAACGGCCTTGTCTCCTTTTGGCTGCGTTACTCTTCACAATTATTCGTCAACGTATTGATATACGCCTCCTCATAATTTCTTGAGTTCCTTGCCAAAAGAAATAATTGCTCGTTTCCGGCTTGAAAACCATGCCCTCTTCTCCCTTTTCCATCCCCAAGCACGACGGCAATCGACCCTCAAGAATTCTGCTGGTCGGCCCTTCCTGGGTCGGGGACATGGTCATGGCCCAGAGTTTGGTTCAGGTGCTGCGCCAACGGTTTCCGGGCGCGGAGGTGGACGTCCTGGCCCCGGCCTGGAGCGCGGCCCTGGTGGCGCGGATGCCCGGAGTGCGCCGAGCCGTGTCCATCTCCGCCGGACACGGGCGGCTGGAACTCTGGGAGCGCCTGACCCTGGCCCACCGCCTGCGCGGAAGCTATGACCAAGCCCTGGTCCTGCCCAACTCCCTGAAATCGGCCCTGGTGCCGTTCCTGGCCGGGATTCCCCAGCGCACCGGGTATCTCGGCGAATACCGCTACGTCCTGCTGAACGACACACGAAGACTGAACAAGCACCTCCTGCCCATGACCGTCCAGCGGTTCGTGGCCCTGGGACTGTCCAAGGACACGGAGCCGCCGCCCGACGTGCCCGCTCCACGTCTCGAAGTCCATGCAGCGAATGTTCAATACGCCCTGACCGAATTGAACTTGGACGCCGACCGGGACATCCTGGTCCTTTGCCCCGGAGCGGAGTACGGCCCGGCCAAGCGCTGGCCGACCGAGCAGTTCGCCGCGGTGGGCCGGACTCTGGCCGGACAGGGCTGGAATATCTGGGTAATGGGGTCAGCCAAGGACGGCGAAACGGCCCAAGCCGTGTGCGATCTTGTCGGCCCGACGGCCGTGAATCTGGCCGGGCGAACCTCCCTGGCCCAGGCCGTGGACCTGATCTCTTTGGCCCGGGCCGTGGTCAGCAACGACTCCGGACTGATGCACGTTGCCGCGGCCCTGGATCGTCCTCTCGTGGCCGTTTACGGCTCCTCTGACCCCGGCTTCACTCCGCCGCTCAGCCCGAACTCGCGCATCGTCTCCTTGGGCCTGAAGTGCAGTCCCTGTTTTCAACGCCAGTGTCCGGAGGGTCACCTGGACTGCCTGCTGAGTCTGGCTCCGGATCTTGTCCTGGCCCAATTGGCCGAACTGCTCCCGGATCTGGATGCCGGACGGCCCATGATAGCCGGAGAGTGCTAGAAACCAGGAGCCTGAAAGCCGTATTTCCATGTCCCATCCGACGCCCACTCCCATTTCCGACTCACGACGACCAGTGGTCTACGTGGTCCGCCGTCAATCCTCGGGCGGCGGGGCTGAAACCGCGGCCGCGCGGTTGGTGGAGCATTTGTCCGCGTCCTGGGAGGTTCACCGGCTGGCCGCGGGATCATGCATCGCGGGCAGCAAGCTGGCCGGCGGCAAAGGACCGGGCTGGTGGCGGGCCCTGCGCTTCGCGGCCGACGTGGACGCGGCCTTGGCCGACCGGCCCGGCGTGATTCTCAATCTGGAGCGAGGGCCCAAGTGTCACGTTTACCGAGCCGGGGACGGGGTGCATCTGCGCTGGCGCTCGTTGCGTTTTGGCCGCTCCCCGTTGTGGATGACCAATCCCTTGCACTGGCTCTACCCTCGCCTGGAATCCAAAACCGTGACCTCCGCCCGCCTGGTGGTCTCCAACTCCGAAATGGTCCGCCGAGAGATGGAGCGGACCTATCCCCAGGCCGCCCACAAGCTGCGGGTGGTGCTCAACGGCTTTGATCCGCGGCTTTTTTTCCCGAGCACTGACCCGACCAAGCCACCGACTCAAGCGTTGAACTTGCCGGGCAATATTCCCAAGCCATGTCGCCTGTTCCTTTTCGTGGGCAGCGGCTGGCAACGCAAGGGGCTGGCCCGGGCACTGGAGCTTCTGACCGTCTACAATCAAGCCGTTATGCCTAATGAACCACGGGGCGTGCTGCTGGTGGTGGGCAAGGGTCGGCCGGAACAATACCGATCACTGCTCCGAAGATGGAATCTCGACTCCCAGGTGCATTTTTTAGGCGTCCGCTCGGAACTGACCCGATTATATCAAGCCGCGGACGTCCTGGTCCTGCCCACGCTCTACGACCCGTTTGCCAACGCCTGTCTGGAAGCCATGGCCTGCGACTGTCCGGTGCTCACCACCGCCAACAACGGTGCCGCCGAGGTGATCGCCCACGGACGGACGGGATATGTGCTCAAAAATAGCTTGGGGAACGACCTGGCCGACGCGGTGCATTGGCTGCGCACCGCGGCCCGCCGACCCGGAGAGGTAGCCGAAAGCGTGGCCTCGCTGACCGTGGACCGGGAAATGCGGGCGTTTTCGGCCTTGATGCGGGAGTTGTCCTCGTCAGCCCCTTGAAACCCGCTTTACCAAGTGCTGGGGAGAAGATGGGGAAATGCTTACTCCGCCATTCCTCCCTGCTATGACGGCAGGAACTCCCGAAACACGGGATAAAAATCCCGAGCAAAAGATTGAGCCTTTTCAAGGGCCTGTTGCGGTTCGCCTTCATAGCGAGTGGAGATGCGGATAAAGGCCGTGTCCCTGCGTCCGTGAAAAATGGAATTGGTGATCTCGGCCAGTTTGAGCGCGTATTCACTGTTCAAGCTTTTGTCCTTGGCCTGGAACCAGTACAGAAACAGCTCCTTGCTTTGCCCGTGCTGATACACGGCCTGAACCAGGTTCACCGTGTCCGCCCCCATGTCCACGGTTACCCTTTCGCTGGAGTACTCATACCAGCCGCCTCCGGGCAGGCAGTGCTTGGGGGAGTGAATCACTCCAGTGCCCTTGCCGCCGTCGTAGAAGCCGATGTGCAAGTCCACGGGCCGCTCGCCGGGTCGGGCGTAGGAACGGTTCAGGATGTCCGTGGGTTTGAGAATGTTCAGGATGCTGTCGCTAAAGGTGGATTCGCCGACCATGCGCCAGCCCTGGTGCTCGGTCGGAAACTGGGTAAAGGGCTTGTTGGTGGGCATGGCCGTATCCGCGTGGACATGCATATACAATACGCCTAGAAGCATCAACGCGTAGGCGACGATAAATTTTTTCGTGGTCAGCATCGGACCTCCTTAAAATACTTTGACATGTGAGATTTTGCGCGCGACGCAACAACTGGGAGTTTTTCAACTGTAACCATCTCGCTTCCGAAGCAGTCATCCTCGAATAAAGGTATCCGGTCCGCTTTTCACGGATTCGCTGGGTAGTTACCTTTCTTCCCAGTCAAAGTGCAAAAAAATCCGACACGACCTGTAAAACCAAGCGACATATCTATCAGTATTGTTGTCTCAACCCAACAAAGTTGGCCCGGGCTTGTCAACTCCTGCTAGGCCGAAGCGCAAATGTCCTCCAGGCTTCTGCGTTGGCTTTCGCTCATATCCGTGAACATTGCGCCAATTTGGATCGTATAGTTCCATTTCTCGACGCGAATGGTTTGGCAGGTCGCTCGATATTCCCTGGACCCGCCTGAAAAACGAAAACAAATGGCACCGTGGCTGTTCGTGAGATCCAACTTCCTAAGATCATCGTCATAGTCATAAAGCGCGACCTGAAGACCTCCCAAAGAAAGATTTTTAACAATGGCCTGGGAGGTGAATCTTCTCCCGTCCGCCTCGATCTGCATGACTGCCGGGGCCAGAACTTCCTTACGGATACTTTTCCTTCGATCTGCCTGCCCTGGATGCATGCAACCCCCCAACTACAGTTATTTTTTTAATCCTAGCTTGTTTTTTGGCCAGGGAATCGGCCATGCCAACATACGTGTTGACAGCCTTTATTGCGCCAGTGACGCTTTCCCAAAAAAGAAAGGAGCCGTCACTGGTTGTCTACCAGAGATTTCACATGCAATTGTCATGCATTTCGAGCAAAATGCACATGACTTCGAAAACCTAAGCTCCATTTTTCAGGCTTGGGGCTTGGAAACGTAAAATATTTCGACAAGCCCCAACAAAGAGTGCATGGGGGAAGGGGCGGCTCCCGCGGTTGATTTGCCGGATGGCTGACGAATCTTCGAATCTTCGATCTTGTCAAACTCTGAAGTGATAGACGAGATCGCTCTGGGCCCGTTTCTTCAGCATTGCTCCACCCGGACACGGGGCCGATGGCAATGCGAGATCTGCAGTGCATGGTTTGAAACTTGCATTAGGTTGGCAAAATTTGCGTGAGTGCAGCGGCTCACCCGGGTGTTGATTCGCAACGCCGGAAGTCCTGCGCATACGGAAACACAACTCCTCCCCGACGATCGGAAGCTCGTCACACATAAAGTGCGACGCGACACAATATGTATTGGAACGTCACGCATGGGAGCCGCCAGGAATCGACATGCCCCAAAATTTGCTCGCCTCCTTTTCAAATCCAAGAATTTTGATAATTGACGACGAACAGTTGTTCCGGGATGCTGTTTCCGACTATCTGAAAGAACAAGGATTCAAGACACATACAGCCGCCAATGGCCGGTCCGGTCTCGAAGCGTTTCAGAAATTCGCCCCCCATGCCGTCCTGGTAGATTTGCGCATGGAAGAGGTCGACGGCCTGGAGGTGGTCGCCTCGGTGGTCAAGGAATCTCCCGAAACGCCATGCATCGTGGTTTCCGGGACAGGCGTGCTCCAGGACGCCATCGAAGCCTTACGCATCGGCGCAAGCGACTACGTGACCAAGCCGGTGCAGGATCTGGAAGCCTTGGTGCATGTGGTCCGACGTTGCCTGGAGCGAGCCAGGCTGCAACAGGAAAACCGCCTTTACCGCGAACGGTTGGAGGAGCAAGTGACCCAGCGGACCGCGGAGTTGCGGTCCAGGACCATGGAACTGGAAGAGGTCAATTCCAAATTACTGGCCGAGATCACGGAGCGCAAGCGCGTCGAGAAGCTTATCGCCAAGGCCAAGAAGGAGTGGGAGACGACGTTTGATTCCGTCTCGGATCATGTCAGCATTGTTGGCCCGGATTTTCGCTTCCTGCGCGTGAACAAAACCTTGGCCGCGCACCATGGCATGCATCCCCGAGAGATGATCGGCATGCTCTGCCTGGGAATCATTGGATGCATGGATTTGGGCGCCTCGATCTGCCCACATAAGACGTTCATTGAGGAGGCGGGGAAATCAGCACGGGAGCAGATCATCCACTGCCAAGAACTGGATCAGTGGGACTACCTCTCAACAACGCCCCTGTACAACGACGGGGAGTACATCGGCACCCTTCTGGTCTACAGGGACGTAACCGAGCGCGTCCGGACCGAGAAAGCCCTCAAGGAGAGCGAAAACAGGTTCAGGCTGCTGGCCGAGAACGCCACGGACATGGTCACGCGGCTGTCACCGGGCGGAGATTTCATCTACGTTTCCCCATCCTGCCAGACCATTCTGGGGTTTGCCCCCCAGACCTTGGTGGGGAAGTCACTGTTTGATTTCATCCATTCGGACTGCACCTCCAAAGCGGCGGCCTGCCTGCGCGAAGAAACCTGCAGGTTTGTCTGTCGAATGCACACCATCAGCGACGCCTACGTCTGGCTGGACATATCCACAAAGCTCCTGCGGGACGCGAAAACAGGCGTTATTCTCGAGGTACAAGCCTCTTCCCGGGACATCACCGAGGCCATCCACGCCCAAGAAGCCCTCCAACGCAGCAATGAGAAATTCTCCAAAGCCTTCCACACGAGCTTGGACGGGTTTGCCATCGTCAACATCGACAACGCAACGGTGCTGGAGGCCAACCCCAGCTTTGCCCAGACCCTTGACTTGGACCACGGGAAACTGGTCGGCATGAGCCTGGAGTCTCTACCCTGCTGGCTGACCAAGGCCGACCAGCAACGCCTGCGCCGGGAGTTGGACGATAAACGGGAAGTCCGAGACTTTGAGGCGATCCTGCACACCCTCGGCGGGGAAGAAGTTTTCGTTCAACTGTCGGCGAGCTTTCTCGAACTCCAGCAGGAACCCTGCATCATCTATTCGTTGAAAAATATCACGAGCCAGAAACTGGCTGAAAAAGAAATCAAGTTCATGGCCATGCATGACCAGCTCACCGGTCTTCCCAACAGGCGCCTGTTCCTGGACCGTTTCGAACAGACCCTGAACAGAGCCAGGCGCTACGGGGAGAAGGCCTGCCTGATGTTCGTGGATCTTGATGCATTCAAGGAAATCAACGACGAAATGGGCCATCAGATAGGCGACGCGGTGCTTAAGGAAACCGCGATGCGTCTGGAAAAATGCGTCCGAAAGTCGGACACCGTGGCGCGGATCGGCGGCGACGAATTCGTCCTGATCCTGGGCGGCCAGGTGGAGGCGCAACAGGTCGAAAATGTCGCCCGCAAGATTACCCGTGAACTATCCAAGGATATCGTGGCATTTGGATATCAGTGCGCTATCAGCGCAAGCATCGGGATCAGTCTTTTCCCTGGAGACGGCCAGAGCCTGGACGTGCTGATGCAGAAGGCCGACGCGGCCATGTACCAGGCCAAAAAAGCCGGAGGGGACATGTTCCTGTTTTATTCATTCGATACCGCCCCGCCCCAGTCAACGGCCTTTTCGTGACATCGTGCCGACAACCGCATTTTCGGCAAAACATTTCAAAAGATTACGGACAGCCCCCCTGATCCCTCGCCCAACCCAAGTCCGCGCAATAGCCAAGGCGGCAAGCGGTTTGCAAGTCCTGACAGCCTTGGGCATTACGTCCCGCCAGGATCATAGTCACCCCACGGTTGTTGTAGGCAAGCGCGTATTCTGAATCAATGTCCAAAGCACGTTGAAAGTCCTCAAGGGCCCGGTCCGGATGCCCGGATTCGCGCCATGCATAGCCGCGGTTATTGTAAGAAACGGCTCTTAGCGGATCACGCTCCAGGGCTTGGTCATAGGAGGCGATGGCCCGTGCGTAGTTGCCCAGGTGAATATGGACGTTGCCAAGGTTGATGAACGCTTCCGGACTGCCGGGTGCCAAATCCGCGGCCCGGTCAAAATCCGCCAGAGCCTCGTCAAAGCGACGCAGATTCGTCAGGGCGATGCCCCGGTTGTTCAGGACCGTGGCGTCCAAGGGATCTTTCTCCAGGGCTTCGGAATAGTCCTTAACCGCGGCCTCGGAGCGACCAGCCTGGGCCAGGACGATGCCACGCTGGCTCAAAAAAACGGGGTTGCCGGGCTCCAGGTCCAAGGCCAGGCCATAGGCATCCAGGGCTTGGTCATGACGGCCAAGGAGTCTGTTCGCCAGAGCCAGGTTGGCGTGGGCGTTGGCCAGTCTGGGAGACAGAGTCACCGCGCGCTCCAAGTCTTGCCGGGCCTCGGAAGGCCGCCCCGTCTGGATCAAAGACCAGCCGCGATTGTTCCAGGGCATGGGGTTGTCGGGATCAAGGGCGATGGCCTGGTCAAAATCTTTCAGGGCTTGCTCAAAGCGTCCCAGCCGACTCAAGGCATGTCCGCGGGCATTATAGGCCCGGGCGTACAGAGGATCTAATTCCAGGACGCGATCAAACTCAACCACGGCCTGCTCAAACTCCCCCATCTCCAGATAGACCAAGCCCCGAGTATTGTAGGGCATGCCGAATCCGGGCCGCAGGGCAATGGCTCGGCTGGAGTCTTCCAGAGCCGGAGCCGATTCTCCACGGCGATAGTGGACCATGCCCTTGTTGGTCCACGCCTGGTAGTAATCCGGATTGATCTCCACGGCACGCGCGAAGTCAGCCACGGCCTCGCGCATCTTGCCCAGCCGGTAATACGCAAGCCCTCTGTTGTTCAAGATTTGGGCATTCTCGGGATCCGCCTTCAAAGCCGCGGAAAAGGCTTCCACGGACTGTTGGTAGTCGCCGGCTCGGAACAAGGCCAAGCCCCGACGTCTTTCCGTGGGCCCGTCAGTCTCTTGGGACCAGACCGTCGGTGCGGGGGACACAAGGCAGAACGACAAGAGAAGGGTGAAAATGCTAAGAACGCGGATCATGCGTGGAGTATCCGGGATGGTTCAGAACCTGCCGTCGCTTGAAGATTTGAAACGCTCGCTCACGCCAGGACGAGTTTGCCTCGCAATTCTTCGGTCAGGGCGTCGAGCAGCCTGCGGCTCATTTTTGAGTAGGGCAAAGGTTCGTCAAACTCCAACCCGAAGTCTCCGGTGTCCGGCTTGACCCATCTGACACAGCCGCTGCGCCAACGCAGGATCGAAAAATCGCCGTTCTTGGAGATGGTTTTGAACAGAACCATGTCCCCCCTGGTCAATTGATCGTAGTCGCTCAAAATACGCATTCCGGCCCCCCTTCTGCTCACATCGCGCAACCCGGCCTCGATACATGGGCCATTGTTGACCTGAAGACAGCAGACCACCTTGTCCTGAACCAGGTCCAGGAGAAAGCGTAGCCATCGTCTTTTTTGCACAGTTTGCATCAGGGCCTCCTGAAGGGATGCGGTTTCCTCAGCTCTCTCGGAGCACGCGGCAAGCGTGCTGATTTCAGCCCCCCCGATCAGGCCTGAATGTCGTACTTTTTCATCAGGTCGTACATCGTGGGCCTGGCAATACCCAGGGCCTTGGCGGCCTGGGCGATGTTCCCGGCCTGCTCCGCGAGGGCGGCTTGGACCATTTGCCGTTCCACCAATTCGCGTCCCTCCCGCAAAGTGGCCGCCTGGGGAGGCGACCAGCCGCCGTTGGTTGTGGGCGTGCTTTCAAACCCCAGGTCCTGCGGCTCGATCAGCGGGGTATTGGTCATGATCACGGCCCGCTGGACCTTGTTTTCCAGCTCCCGGACATTGCCCGGCCATTCATAGCCGCGCAAGGAGGCAATGGCGTTCCGGCTGAAGCCGCCGGTCTTGCGGTTCTGCTCCCGGCAACTCCTGCGCAAAAAAAGGTTGGCCAGGATCAGGACGTCTTCATCCCGGTCCCTGAGCGGCGGCAGGTCGATGGTTACCACGCCGATGCGATAGAACAGATCTTCCCGGAAAGCGCCGGTTGCCATGGCCTTGTGGATGTCGATGTTCGTTGCGGCAAGGATGCGGGCATCCACCTGAATGTCCTGGCGACCACCCACGCGCTGGATCGTTTTTTCCTGCAGAAAGCGCAACAGCTTGACTTGCAGGCTCAGGGGCAACTCCCCGATTTCATCCAAGAACAAAGTCCCCTGGTGAGCGTATTCAACCTTGCCCTGGTTGCGGGCGTGCGCGCCGGTGAACGCCCCTTTCTCATGACCGAATAACTCCGCTTCCAAAAGATTTTCAGGGATGGCCCCGCAATTGATGGCCACAAAAGCGCCGGTCCTGCGCGGGCTTTTGGCGTGGATGGCCCTGGCCGCCAGTTCCTTTCCGGTCCCGGATTCTCCCGTGATCAGGATCGAGACGTCGGATGCGGCCACCTTGCGGATGGAGGAGAAGACCTCCTGCATCTTCGGGCACTGGCCGATAATGCCGAGAGTCTCGTCCAGGCCGGGCAAAGAAGCGTTGAACAGGCGGCGATTCTCCTCCTCCAGGGAGGCAAGGTGAAAGGCCCGCTTGATGATGATCCGCAGTTCTTCAAGGTCAATGGGCTTGCGGTAAAAGTCGTAAGCCCCCAACTGGATGGCCTTGAGGGCGTTCTCCTGACCGTCGTTGCCCGTGATCACGATCACTTTGGCCGTCGGGGCCAACTTGAGGATCTCCGTTAAACAGCGAAAGCCCTCCTCGGAACTGTCCTCATGAGGCGGCAGGCCCAGATCCAGGGTGACCACGCCGGGCTTGCTCCGGCCGAACAGCTCCAAGGCATGGTCCGCGTTTTCAGCCAGTTCCAATTCGTAATCCCGCCCCAGCCCCCATTTGAGCTGTTTGCGGATATCCTGGTTGTCGTCGACAATAAGCAGTTTATTCATCGTGTCTCGCCCGGCGGGGAAAAAGGTCGCGGTTAAAAAGTCTGCTGCGAAGGTATCCAGTCTTAAAAAGGACATCAATACCGGGTTTACAACCCGCCCGTACCCTTCGGTTGAAAAAGAAGAGGCTTTAACCGCCCGTTTGCTGCGCTCACTCGACATATGGGAACATTTACCCTGCGGGCATGCAAAAACCAGCGACAGCTGGAGGCTGTTTTTAGGCCGCAACGGTCCGCGTCCCAAAAGACTTCCCGTCTTTGCTTTTGTCCCGCCTGTCGAGTGAAGCGGGCGGCGAAGCCAAACTTTCGATCCGCAACAAAAAAACGCCGCTGCATGGGCGGGCGACCCGTGCAACGGCGTTTTTTAGGGTGCTGAAACGTACTCTTAGCCCGGTCCAGCTTTCCCGGAAAATCGGATCAGCCTATTTTTTTCAAGAACCGCTTCCTGCCGAAGAACAATCCGATCAGCCCAAGACCAAGCAGCGCGATGGTGCCGGGCTCAGGCACGACGCCTCCGCCAGGAGGATCGGACGTAAGGCTTGCCCTGGCCCAAAGTACGGAGTTGGCGCAGGTGGGGGCCAAAACCACGTCAAAGGTTTGGGCCATGGAAGTCATGCCAAGGGCGGCAAGCAGATTGAAATCACCTGAGATGGTGTAGGTGTATGGCTTTGGGGAAGTCATTGTAAAGTTTGTATTATTCATGAGATCGGCATCTTCATCGATTCGAACGTATGGAGCCATTGTCTCCCCTGAACCAAGAGTTCCATAACCAAACAAGTTCCCGTACGCATAGCTGGAAATGTTAGCTGCTGTTGCTTGGGCAGGAAATACATCAGTTGAGTGGCGTGGGGTGACGTTAGAGTAAAAACCACCATTAGAATTCATAGCAATAGCAAAGACGCTAGACTCCGTGACAAAAAACATGTCACCAAGCTCAGTTCGATATGTATTGGGATCGCCTTCTGCAAAATTTGTAGTTATTTTAATATCAAATGAATTTCTTTGAATATTCATTTCCATAAATGGAGTGATGAACCCAAAAGTATTAAATGGCCCTATGGTTGTATGCCAACTTCCCTCAGAATAGCCATCGAATGAACCTGTATTGACCAGGGCGGCCTGCACCTTGGCATCTGTAAAGAGCTCCAATGTCACCAACGACGCATGCGCCGTCGTAGCCATGAAGAAAAGGCCCAGGGCCATGACCATCAAAACGTTTTTTTTGCGCATAATCCTTATTCCCTCATCATATTATCACCCCACGATTCCGGGGTGAGCCCAGCGAACTCTCGATATTCGAGATGTTATACCGTTCCGAATCAAACTTATAGGTGCTTAGCAAAAAAAAGGCCAACAGCCTCCAAGAAAATGCGCGCGAAAAATACAGGCTCAAGACATTGAAATTAAATAATATTGCCAAGCACACCCTTGCCAAGCACACCCTTTCATCCCGCACTGGAAACAGACAAAAGTGCAAAGCTTCCCGACAAACCGATCACTGACATTATCCTTGGCGTCAAATGCCATTGCCTGCATTGCGCCCCCTGAGAAGCGCCAAGGCCAACCGGTGCGGCAGGTGCACTCACCGCCAGCCAAGCCCGACAAATGGGCCATGCCCACAACAGCATCTCGTCGCATATCTTTACATCTTGCCACAGATTTGTCGTATTTTTTTACATCTCCGGCTTTCAATTCCTAAGCAAAAAAACGCCCACACCTAAAAAAAGCTGGCTTAGCACTTAAAATAACTGAGCTTATTTCTTCAGCATACACCACCTGACGATGTACTTTCTGGTCTTATTCTTGCAATAAGACTCTATCTATTCTTGTCTCCTGGCAATGCCCCAGCATATCCTTCCATCATAAGGACTTTTCATCATGCTCAGAAAAACCATACTTACTGTTTCCCTCATCATGGCCATGGCGTTGAACGCCCATGCCCTGACGTACAACTTTTGGGGCCAAGACAAGGGCGGTGTAGGCTCCGCCGTTATGGGCATTGCCATCAACGGGACCACCCTGATCATGACATTGGACAACACCTCCCCGACAACAACGAATAACAACGAACTGAATATCTCAGCCATCACGCGTTTTGGTTTCAACCTGGGCAACGTCCCATTGCCGACACTTGAGAGCTGGTCCTTGACCGCGTTTACCACGGACTACGTGTCGGAAACCATCGGTGGAAGTCCGAGCGATATTTGGAAGCTGGGAACATCCCAGAATGGCGTAACGTTGGACTACTTGGCACATAATAATAATGGCGATTATAACGCCCTGTACAACCCCGACCTTTGGCGTACCGCTGGTTTCTCCTACAGTGGCCCCAACGCATTTCTGACCAGGGCCGTGCTGACCATGACCTTTGACGAGGCCCCTTTCCTGGCTGAGCCGAAGGATATTGGCAGCGGATTGACGGGAACAACGTACGTCAGGTTCCAGCGGGTGGGACTTAATGCCCAGGGCAGCCTGAAGCTGGTTGGTGATCCCTTTGAGGCGCCCGGCGGCGGGCCGACTCCCGTTCCTGAACCAGGAACCATCGTGCTCCTCGGCGCGGGCCTGCTCGGCCTGGGTGCATACGTCCGTCGCAGAAAAAACACCTAGGCATGAGGGCGCGAGAGCATCGAAATCATATTTAACTGAGTGTTGAAAAATCCTTATTCGGCAGTCCGTTCAAAAACCCTAAGTGCAAGGAGCAAAAAAAGTTCAAGGTCGAAGCGCATTTATTCATACGTGAGAGTTTGAACTTTTTGCAGCGACGCAGCAATTGGGAGTTTTTCAACGGACTGCTAAACCGAACCGTTGTGAGCCTAAATTTGACGCTCAACAGCACCATCATACGACTCAAGCAACACCTCTTGCCTACCAGTGAGGATATTATGAGAAAGAGACTCCTGACCCTTTTCTGCGCACTATTACTTTTACTCGGCTCGGCCGGCTTTTCCGGGGCGACGCAGTACTGGCTGCCAGGTGTCAACCAAAATTCAGGCTGGGTCGACGCCGACAAGACGTCATCTGGCGATAGTTTAATGTGCTGGGCCGCTTCCGCCTCGAACCTGCTGGCCTGGACCGGTTGGTGGGGTGGCATGACCACGGCTGACCAAATTTTCGATCATTATATTGACTACTTTTCAAATGCCCCCGGTAATCCAAGATATGCCGTAGAGTGGTGGTTCACTGGAGTTTATACTCCGCAAGGTTTTTCAGGTTGGTCACAGTTGGATTCATCGAATATACATGCTGGTTTTTATCAAGGTCAGTATAGCTTCGGAACATATGCTTCATCGAATGATTCTCTCTCGAACAATACTTTCTACGCTGCATATCAATGGTCCAGCGATTGGCTCATAGATTTCATTCGCGCAAATTTAGGAATTTCCATTCGTATTGAATCCGGTAACGTTGGGCACTTCCTAACAGTATGGGGTTGGGATGCAGATATGAACAAAATTTGGGTAACTGATTCTGACGTCAGAGGAGGAGACCTGATCCAGTCTTACAGTGTTACCAACGGCCAGTTGCAAGGATATAATGTATTTTCTGGCTATTCCGATTGGAGTATCACAAACATCTACGGCCTCAACCGCAACCCTGACTGGAGCCAACCGATTCCGGAACCGTCCACCATGCTTCTGCTGGCTTTCGGCCTTATTGCAGTCGCATGGCGGGTGAGGGCGGGCAGGCGGAATTATTAGCCACGAAACATCTTGAATTCGTTGGACAAAAAAAAAAAGGGGGGGGGGGGGGGGCGGGGGTGCGGGCCCCCCCGGGGGGGGGGGCGGGGGGGGGTGAGGGGGGGGGGCGCCCACCAGGTAGATGAGGGAGATCTGTTTCAGGCCGCGTCTTAGGAGCGGGGGTTTGGGGGGAAGGGGAAGGGGGGGGGGGGGGGGGGAAAGGGTTTCGCCCGCCGTACGGAANNGGGGGGGGGGGGGGGCCGTGGCCCCCTTTTTTATTGCCCTTTCAACCTGCTTCCCTAAAGTATTGCATCAGAAAGCCATTGCGCCGAGAGGCGGGATAAGGACGATGTCATTAAAATATCCTGCGAGTACTTTTCTGTCCTTGGTTAGTTTTCCAGGCAAGCCCCGCAGACACCCTTGAAGGAAGGACGGAAACGAACATGTCCGATACCACGTCCGGTCACCCGTTTTACCCCCTGAAAGATAGAACCGCATCCATGCTGCATGCCAACGGTTTCGCGGTTGTGCCGGGTGCGGCCTTACAGAGCATGGAGGAGGTCTACGCAACCCTGCGCACGGAGAACATCCCGATCCTGGCGACCACGGACTCGATCCTCCACTTCACCCACAGGATTTTTGACCAGCTCCTGCATCTGGTCGAGACGGACCAGGTCATCGGCGATCTCAAGGAACTGACGGGAATTATGCTGCGGCGATCCATCCAGAATTATGAGGCCGCGGAGAATGACAAGATCAGACAGGCCCTGCGGTCCAATGTCCTGTTCTTTTCCGTGGCCGCGCGCCTGCTGGGCCTGCGGCCCGCGGTTCCCTCGGAACTTGTGCCCGCCTTGGAATCCCTAGTCGAGCAGGAGATCGAGCTTATCCTGGCCGGCCGGGGATTCGCGCCGTCCCCGGTCCTGGGTTACCTCGAGGACTACAGCCAGTACGCGCCCCGGGGGCGCTACACGCAAAGCAAAGCGCTCCGCTCCTATTTCCTGGCCATGACGTGGTACGGCCGGATTGGGTTTTACGTCGGCCCCATAGGTTCCCTTAGGGTGACGGACGACCTTGCCCGGCGCTTGACCAGGCAGGCCCTGCTCATGGTCAGGGCCCTGCACCAGCCGGACGCGGAAACCGACCCGGGCTTGGCGGCCTGGGAGAGAATCAACGCGGCCATAGTGTTGCTCATCGGACCGGCGGACGACCTGGACGTCCATGACTATCGAAAGGCCGCGGTCACGGTGTTCGGCGGGCTTCCGGACGACGACGATCTTGCCGACGACTCCAGACTGGAGACGTACATGGAGGAGATCCGGCGGGGGCGACCGCCCGGGATCCTCTCGACCCTTGGCCTTGATGCGGAACAGGAGCCAAACCGCGGCCCCGGGCGGGTCCGGGCCTTGCGCTTTCTGGGGCAACGTTTCACGCCGGACGCCTGGATCCTGCAACAGCTGGTCTATCCCCGGGTCATGGACTACACGGGCGCTTCCCGGCCGTTCACCCTGGTCATGTCGCAGCGCGGGCCGATCAGGGGTTTGCCGCGCGGCCTGGACGTCATGGCGGCCCTTGGCTCGGACCTGGCCGCCCGGATCATCCGGGCCGAGGGCGACGGCGACTATGTGGGCTTTGACGAGCAATTGCGCATGCTGCAAAATGCCTTCAGCCGGCAGGGGAGCGGGTGGCCGTTCGCCCTGTACTGGGACCGGCTGCGCTGCGTGACGCCCCTGTTGGGGCCTGTGCCCGGCAACGCTCCCGGGTTCATGCAATCCGAAGCGTGGGCCAAAAAATCCCTGAACACGGCCCTGGGTGCCTGGGCCGAGCTGCGGCACGACTCCATCCTCTACGCCAAGCAGAGCTACACGGAAATGGGCACGGGCCGGCCCCGACCCGTTGAGCGAACTTTCAGCCACGTGGAGCCCTATCCGGAATTTTATGCACGGGTGCGCGCCCTGGTGGACAAGGTCCGGACCAATTCGGCCCGGCACGGGGCAATCTCCCGGGAGGTTCACGGCAAGCTTGATGAGTTCGCAGGACTGCTGGCCGTGCTGACCGCCGCAGCCGAAAAGGAGCTTGCCGGGGAAGCGCTGAGTCCCGACGAATACGAGACCATCTGGATGATCGGGTCCCTGCTGGAGTCAGCCGCGAGCTTCCCGGCCCCCGAGGCGGAGTATGAAAGCTCGCGGGCCGCCAACGGTGCCGCGGTCGTGGCCGACGTGCACACGGACCCGAATTCGGGCCAGGTGCTCCAGGTGGGGGTGGGTCGGCCTTTCGTGATGTACGTCAGCATGGTCCGCGACGGCCGGGAGCGGATCGCGGCTGGCCCGGTCTATTCCTATTACGAGTTCAAGCAGCCCATGGCCGGCCGTCTGACAAACGAACAGTGGCGGGAGATGCTCCAAAGGGACCAGGTGCCACCGTTGCAGAACTGGTCCGCCAGCTTTGTCGCTCAGAAGGCGACTTCCTCACCAAGGTGATGTTCCCGCTTGCCCATCGGCCAAATTCCTGCCCTGGCCACTGCCTGCGCCATCCGCCCCCCCTCCATCCTGCTCCTGAACCTGCCAACCTGCCTGCCACAGGCCATTGCGACCCAGAAACAGCCCCCCAGCTGACGCTGGATAAATTGCCCGCAGAGCACTGCCCCCTTACCCCGGCAACCGTCCGCCGTGTCAAGCGACATCAGAAACTGACCCCTTGGCGACAGTTAGAATTGACCCCCCTGGTTTTGGGTTGATGGTGGCGCAGTCATCACCGTTTTCATGCCGGAACGTCGTTTCTCTCGCAGCCGATAGCTCTCACCGCGGATGGTAACCACATGGCTGTGGTGCAGCACCCGGTCGAGTATGGCTGTCGCCATCCCGGCGAGCAGCGCCTTGACTCCGTGGGAACAAGGAGCATATTGCGGACATGGAGGGGCAGTTGGCGAGTATTGCGGTTCATTGTCCTGAAAAGAAGAGGAGAGACCATGGAATTGACCAACATTTCCCGGCATGAAATGACGGCCATGATGAAAGAGGCATTTGCCAGCGTCCTGAGCGAACGACGGGATTTATTGGAGGAAGCGGTTGAGGAAGCCATTTTGGACATGAAATTCGGTTTGGCCATTGAAGATGGCGATTCTGGAGAATATGTTTCCGAAAAAGCCGTTTTTGAAAAACTCCGTTTTTGACTATGAACGTTCGGTACGCAAAGAGGTTTCTCAAGGATATCGACAAGCTGAAGGAAGAGCAGGTCGTAAAGAGGGAAATCTTGAATATCATCACTACTCTCAAAAATGCAGAAAATCTCGCCGGAATTCCTAATATAAAGCCACTCAAAGGTTATTCACAGTATTTCAGGATAAAAGTCGGAGACTATCGCCTGGGATTCAAGAAAACTGAGGAGAGCCTTGATTTGATCCGTTTTCTTCATCGCAAAGATATCTACAGACTCTTTCCTTGACACCCCAACCCCCGCGAAACACCCCACAGCCCCCCAGCATCTTTACCCCGTTGAATGACGCAGAAGCATCCCTGCAAAGCAGGATTCAACCGGGGCCAGCATCCCAGCATTCCAGCATCCCAGCATCCCAACATAAATGTTTTCCGCTCCAATCTTTCAATCCCTCGCCTTATCCCAAAGCACGCTCTGTCCGGACGAGAGGAATTTGGCCAGTCCGCCCAGGGCGGAGAAGTTCAGCAGGCAGAATACATAGGGGATGTACGCGATACGGGAGAGGGCTTTGCCCCAGCCGCTGGTTTGGGAACGGGTAAGGGCTCCGAGCAGGGCCAGGGCGTAGAAAATGCCTTGCAGGATCAGCAGGACTGCGTAAAAGGGTGCGCCGGCCAGGAGGATGTTGCTGACAAAGACGGCTATCAGCAGGAGCGGCGCAAGGACCCGCAAGAGCTTATGCGAGAACATCTGCAGGGCAATGGGGCTGGTGAACGGGTTGAAGACCTGGGGCATCATCCAGAAGATCTGATAGTTGCCGTACAGGGTCCGGCCCTTTCTGCGGGACTCTTCCCGGGGATTGTCCGCGACTTCGTCGTACGCCCTGGCTGTGCCGTCGAACACGGCCCGATAGCCCCTGGCAATGATCCGTAGCGGGGTGATCATGTCGTCAAGCACGGCGCTGGCGGGCAGCGGGGTGAAGAGGTTGCGCCGGATGGCATAGATGGCCCCGGTGGCCCCGAGCATGGAATGGATGGCACTCTCCAGGCGGCGCATGAATTTTTCATAGTTCCAGTACAGGTTGATGCCCCTGGCCGTGGCCCCGTCCTTGGTCCTGAACACAAGCTCCCCGCTGACGCAGCCCACTGCCGGGTCGCTGAAGTTGTCCACCAGTTGCCGCACCGCATCCGGTTCAAAAACCTGCCGGGCGTCGGTGAAGACAAGTATGTCGTTGCGGGCTGCCCCCACCAGTTCATTCAGCACGGCCATCTTGCCCCGTCGCTCTTGAAACGGGAAAAACCGGATTACGGGATTACGGCCTTGCCCGGAGTCCATGTTTTCAGGACTGGCCGCAAACCGCTCAATCATCGCATTGGTCTGGTCCGTTGACCCGTCCGAACCGATCAGGATCTCGCAGTCTTCCGACGGATATTCCAGGGAAAACAGGTTGTTCAGTTTGCGCTCAATGACGTCCTGCTCATTCCATGCGGCAATGACCACGGAAACTCCGGCCCGCAGGGGTGATTTTATTACGGGACGTGCATAAACACGGGTGAAAACCCAGAGCAGGACCGGATAGGCAAAATAGCAGTAGATAATAAGAAAAAAAGACAACAAAAATACTGCAAGTGTCATTTGCTTAATTCAACTAATTTTTTTTAATAAGTTATGGTGGATATAAGTCAATATACCAGTTAAGGTAAGGGATGCGAGTAGCGAAGAAACCCCTCCCAAATTGAGAACTTTAAATGTAAATATTAATGCAGCACCTTGTGTAAGAAAAAAAGAATAAGAATAGTTCTGAATGCTAAATACGAAACTATTCGCACTTTCGTAAAATCTTGATGATATATTTGTGAATTTAAATGAAAATTTATTAATAATAATATGAGATGCTAATCCAATAAAAAAACCAAAATAATAAGCCCAATGGCTATTAAAAATGAGAATCGCAGCAAAATAGCCCAAAATGATAATAGACAACCTCAATGTAACATATTTAGCATTAACTATTATAAATAATAAGATATAGTAATAAACTATTAACGTTATAAACCAACTGATTACATACACAGGATTGTCAACAAAGAGACCTAATCCAAGAAATACAAGCAAATCGCTAAAAATACTTGTTTCTTTATAATCAACAATACGGTTAGCTATTAGAACAGGCACAATGACACCCCAGTAAGGTATCATAATTCTTTTTAGACGTTTAAATAACCAAGTATGAGATGGTATTTTAAAAATTCCCAAAGAAAACCAACCAGATATAAACAAGAAAAGTGTCAAGGCAACATAATCAAGTTTATAAGTGGGTAAATTACTTAATCCAAGGAAATGAAATAAAAAAATTAATCCAGCAGCAACTATACGTAATAAACTAAGTGTAAAAACTGGCTTGCAGTTCGACACTTCAGATAATTTTGTGCACATCAGTAAGTGTAAATATTAAATAAATTAACAACATTAATATAAAAAATTATAATATCACAACAAGCTACGATGTAGAAAAAGTATCTACATAGTTGTTGAGAGACTCTTTCATTATTTTTACACTATATTTTCCCTCAACGAGTAACCTTCCGTTTTTCCCCAAAAGGTCGTTTAATAAATGGTTAAGCAGTAAATGAACCACAGCAGAAGAAAAATCCCTGGGATCATCTGCTATTAGAATGTTCTTACCGTGGTGAACGTCAAGCCCTTCACACCCTACAGTAGTTGATACAATTGCCTTCCCCAAGGCCATCGCTTCCAATATTTTAAGTCGTGTTCCGCTCCCAATGCGCAGAGGTACAATAAATACAGAATGTTCAAGTATGTAAGTTGATATATCCTCAACATATCCAATAATAGAAATTGAACGATCTTTTTTTCCCAATTTTTGCACAGCAGGAGTTGGATTTTTTCCGACAATCGTAAAGTTAACCTCAGGCACTGCATGCTTGATTAGAGGATAAATGGAATTCACGAAGTATATTACAGCGTCTACATTGGGCTTCCAGCCCATCAAACCGGTATAAATGAGCGAAAAAGGCTTCTTTGTGATCTCGAGGGGTTGAAGTTTTTCTGTGTCCACAGGATTGGGGACAACACGAACAGCAGGTTTTGACACCCTCTGTAGAACATGATCACGGTCAACTTCAGAGCAGACATGGATCTCGTTAAATTGGTCCCAGGTACGGCGTTCAAAACGTACAAATTTACGGTGTTCGGCAAAGGCTGCAAATTTCTTGATGGGGTTGTTTACTGTTAGCGCGTAGCGCTTTACAAGCATGGATTCAATGTTATGCTCATCGAGTATTGTCTTACAGCCAATATTCGCAGGGAGATTTGGGGCAAGGTGAATACCGTCACAGATTACTAAGTCAAATTTTTCTTTTTTAACAAGCTCTGCCAAGGCTTCTCGAGTTGACGTATCTTCTCGCATCTTGACAGCATAAGGCAGGGTTGTGAGGAGTGTGCCAAAAATTGAAAGAATACGCTGACATCTGTTGAAATTTTTTCTTGGTCCTATGAGGTACACCACACAGCCGGAACTTTCAAAATATAAGATACCAGCATGCTCTTCTTTTCTATCACCGTATGCTGCGAGAACTACGTGATGATTTTGCAACAGTGCATTGACATAATGAAACGTCCTGATGTGATGTCCGCTGGTTATGGGGTAGGGGATGTCCCTTGTATAAAAAAGAATGTTCATGTCTGACCTGGCCATTTGTAGCGAACTATGTACCAAGAACCTCGTGATAGAGTTTTTCGTAGTTGCGGGCCATGGCCCTTGAAGAAAATCTTTCTTCGACTGTTAGACGGGCATTTTGTGCGAGCATTTTAGACTTTTTAGGGTTATTCATAAGCTGAAGAATTGCCGACACAAGCGCTTTGGTATCCTTGGACGGTACAAGCAGGCCATTTGAGTCAGTTGCGATAACCCGGGACACCGCACCAACATCAGTAGCGATAACCGGTTTTTGCATGGACATAGCCTCAAGAAGGACAAGCGGCAACCCCTCGTCAATGGAGGGAAGCACAAAAATATCGAGCATTGTGTAGAATTCCGGCATGGATGTCTGAATACCACAGAAAATAACCGTGGTTTCTAGGCCTGCTGCGGTTATCTGTTGTTCAAGCTCTCCTCTGAGTGGACCATCTCCTGCGATCACCAAGCGAAGATTAGGATGAATTGGGATGATCTCTTGCAAGGCCTGGAAAAGGTAGACATGACCCTTTTGCCTCGCCAATCTCCCAACCATTCCAAGAATGAAATATTCCGGCAAAAAACTGAATTTATTCCGCAATGAGGAACAAGGTACAGTACACGGATGGTATACGTCGGTGTCAATTCCGTTATAGATAGTTGTAACCTTCTGTTGTGAAATGCAAAACCGGGCTGCATCAGCAGCAATCGCGTCAGAAACCGCAACCACCTTGTTGAAAAAATTAGCAAAAAATCCATCAAAAAACTCATATAGACGAAGCGAAAATGTTTCACCTGTCCAGAGGTGGTTGGTGGTTACACGCTTGATTTTAAGCCCTATACTTGCCAACAAACCAAATACGTTAGCTTTGTAGTCGTGGCAATGCAGAATATCAACTGATTCACGTTGAAGAATATTCCGAATCGAATGAATGGCATTCAAATCTAGGGCAAACTTGCAGTCAACACTGCGTCCATCGAGTCCCTCGTCTACACCCTTTTCAATGAACTCAACATGAGGGTTTTTGGCGTTCCGAATACCCAAAACTATTGAATCAATTCCTAAGTTTGATTGCATACGCACAAGCGTGAGAATGACTCCCTCTGCACCGTATATGCCATTGCTGCTTCGAAGGTGAAGAATTTTCATCCTTTATCCAAATAATAGAAATGTTGAGCTGGTACCCACGATTCGCCTAAACAAAATCAAATATTAAGTGCAATTGAATCAAAGTAATATGTTGCTCACATGGACAGGTTAAAAGGCATAAAAAGTCTTTCTGTGATATTACAACGAAAAAAAAATTCATAAATTAATTAAGATATCAACATATTATTGCAAAACTTTAATAGAAAGTATTTCAGGCCTGTTATCAAGGATAATATCAGCGAGTTTCCGCCGTGCGGCCTCCCAATCATCTGGGTTTGTAGACCAACTGATGTCCGTATGCACATAAGAAGGGTCTTTCGGGTCCGTGACCCCGATTTCCCACAAGACTTTTGGGATCATACTTTCAACTAAAGCATCAACCGCCTGTGGATCAACCAGGCGGGCCATGGTCAGGTATTCGAAGTCTTGCAATCCCCTTCGCCAGTGCTTGAGGCGTAAACTGGCAATAGGTCCATCAAGATCGTAGCTTTCCCCTGGAAACCGGGTTTCAGTTCCAGGATAGAACAGTACGCCGTCACCATTGCTGTACCCGGGTCCTGTCTCTCCATATTTCGGATGCAAGGTTGGGTGCCATTCTTCACTTCCTGGCAGTTGATGTCCATTTCGGCGTCCAAAAGTCCATGCGGACTGGAACACATTGGTTTCGTGTGCAACGTGCGAAGAGTTTTTGTAATGAGTAGATTGCCAAAAAAACCAACGGTCAACCTTATGCTTGAAATGTGTCCAGCCAACAACACGCAATGCAACACCGTCATCCTCCGTGGCAAAAGAGCCAGTCGATGGTCGCCAACCATTATAGGCCCAATATTTCTTACCTTGTCTCTGGTACCGTTCAATGATTGGCTGCCACACGGCCGCATCGCCCCACATGGTATATCCAATGTCGACGGAAGGCATGTGTTCCTCTAGCCTGGGAAGAGATGTTGTCGTCATAGTCTGCAATCTGTTGCCTGGGCCAGGATTCTCCTTGATCCACTGCGCCCAGCGCTCAACATCCGCGTAGGCCTCCCTTCGAGGCTCATCCAGGAGATAGAGGAAAAATTCAACTTCTGGTAAAACAGTCTCAAACCATTTCACAACCTGGTCACTGCGTTTCCACATATCCTCTCGGTCGTTCTGGTCCCAATAAATACGCGCTCGCCAGGAACCGTATGTCCCGACGGAATATACTCCACTTGATACGTCACTACCTGGACCGTCATAGTTTTTCTCTGATGAAAAGGCATTACCGCTCAAGACATCCACCCAGCGTTTCGTATATGGGTCCTTCCAGTTACTGAATTGTTTGTAAT
This sequence comes from Desulfonatronum thiodismutans, assembly GCF_000717475.1. Classification (NCBI taxonomy): domain Bacteria; kingdom Pseudomonadati; phylum Thermodesulfobacteriota; class Desulfovibrionia; order Desulfovibrionales; family Desulfonatronaceae; genus Desulfonatronum; species Desulfonatronum thiodismutans. Next base: position 157,741 of record NZ_JPIK01000005.1, on the reverse strand, counting down.
CGAGCTTCATTCCATCGTCTATCAGGGATACCTTGTGACGCTGGGCAACTTTATGATGGTTATACCAGACGTTCTCCATAAAATCCACAATTGCAGGATTTTCTTTGTGCCATTCTGGCCATTTTTTCCCCATATAGCGATCATTGATGTCTTCATCGCTGTAGTAAACCATGGTCTTTGCAGAGGGTTCATCGGGCAAGGAAAAAGGCAATACAACTAGCTGAACAGGAATAACAGCCTGTATCTTTTGAACATCCCCGGGGGACTGAAGATTTGCTGTCAGTTTTAGGTGTCCTGTGTACATTCCTGGTTCTGCATTTTTGGGAATATAAATATCAATCCAAATACTTTGATTGGTGCCGGCAGATATGTTGAAATTGCCGATGGCCTCAATGGGGACGGCTATATCAGGATAAAATTTGAAAGCATCAGGACGTTCTTCAAAAAGGCCAGAGGATCTTCCCTTGGGCAGGGTGAAAGGCAAGCGAAGCCTTTCCGGAACATGCCGCTCATCATAGGATGGTTCGTAAAGAAGACGTCCTACACCATTGATTTGGAGGTAGCGGATATAAAAAAGTTCAATATTCCGATCAGTGAAATTGAACACGTCTTCTTTCCCGACACGCTTTGTGGTGATTACATGTCCTGCAGGACCGTCCAAACGATCAAAATGTATATCGACATTTTTAATATCAGACAAAGGCGCTTCGATGACAAGGTTGAAACCTAAAATTTCATTCTTTGCGCCAAACAACGATACATTTTCCCCATCCCAGATTGAATTAACGATGTCCAAACCTTTTGCGCGCCTTAATTCATCCTTGGTTACTTTATCTTCGCCATTGTTCGCCCAAATATAATAGCTTTCGGTTTTATGAATTTTGTTTAATTCATTGCTGACTGTATACGATTCAGAACTAATAGCAAAATGCATAAAAAATAAAATTAACAATATTGATACTGATGAAACTATATATTTCATAAAAACCTCATTTTATTGTTTTGATATACTGATAAAAAGTTTTTCATATTTTGCAATCATTGTTTCAAAAGAGAACTCAAACGCTTTTTGCTTTCCTGCATGTGCAAGACGATTGCATAGTTCATGATCATTCACAAGTTGAAGTATCCCCCTTGCTAATGCATTTGAATCATTTGGTTTAAAAAGAAATCCATTTAAATTGTGCGTAATAAGTTCATTATTTCCCTCGACATCTGATGCAATAACTGGCTTTTGAGCAGCCATTGCTTCCAGCGCGCTGAAAGGCAACCCTTCAAACAATGATGGCAAACAGTAAATATCAATACTGTTCATAAGTTCTGGGATGTCCATGCGAGTTCCAAGGAAATATATATTGGACTCCAAACCCAAAGATTTTGTGAGCATCTTCATCTTGTCAAACTCAGGGCCATTTCCAGCAAATATGACGTTAATGTCCTTGCGACCCATTTTTTTTAATATATCTAAAGCCTTGATAAGACATTGGTGGTTCTTCTCTTCTCTGAAATTCCCAAACAGACCTAGCACAATATCGTTGGCACAAATACCGAAAGAATTTCGATACATTAATCGACTATCCCCGTTTGGAGTAAATTGCTCGATTTGAACACCATTGAAAATCAATGAAATGTGCTCCGGCGGTTGTTTTAACTCATATTGGAAGTAATCACAAACTCCTTTAGATATCCCAACAAAATGGTCAGTGTATTTCAAAAATATTTTAGTGAGGAAAATAACAATAGGCGTCGTGCTATGGATACGATCTAAGCGAGAATGTTCCGTATGTATCCACTTAACAGAATTGAAAATTTTAAAAGGGATCAAACCTTGGATCATGGGACTACTATGATGAGTGTTGACAATATCGATGCTATGATTTTTAAGAATTTTGTGAAGAAATGCAATCGTTGATATTTTTGAGCGAACAAATTTATCATGTATTATATAAAATGGAGTACTTGTGTTTCTGATTAGATTTTCATATGTCCCTGAAAAAAAAACACACAATACGGGATTAAACAGTGATTTATCTAAATTTGAAATAATGTCAAAGACTAATTTCTCAGAGCCACCAGTATCAAAATTTGGCAACATAAAAAGAATGTTAATTTTAGACATTTTGCGTATACCCTTTCAACAACTAGCACGTGTAGTTGTATTCATTTCTTCTAAAATTATTGTTAAGCTGTCTTGAAATACGGGTCAACGACGTTTGATGCGGGATTTACACAACAGTATGTCATCATGCGCAACCCCAGTTCGGATTCCCCGCCGGTGCATCCCCGTCCGTCACCCACATTTAAAAAGGAGCACGAAAAGCTAAGTTCGTCAAGGCATTGAGATAGCTATCCTCATTTGGACCTGCCTTGTCGGGTTTAGCAAATATTCTACTATAAAAGGAGTGAAGCGAGACACAGGGCATTACTATAGTTTACGTGTCAATCCTATTTCCAACAAAAAAGAACCTTAACGCATAATAATGTTCATGACCTTGAACCTGACCCTAGGACATCAACTTCCGCATCTATGAGCGAGCTATTGAAACACCGTCGCCCTGCTAGCGCAGTAAAAATTTGCGAAGCATATGGTCCTACGCGGGGTGAATACATCTTTACTTTTTACATTCAAGTAAAACTTGCCAGAATACCTCGATATTCTCACCAGATGACACGAAAAGAAAAAGAAAAGCGCTACGTTCGCTCGATCAACTGGTGCCAAATGCTATATTCTTTAGCAAAATTTGCACCAAAAACCAGAACTCGTTTTATATGCCTGAACATGGCAATTAACTGTAAACAGATTGAAAATCAGTGAGGCCCCCCCCCTTGACCTAAAGGTATTCCAGTGCCTACATTTTGCCATCGCATCGGAATAAGTAAAAAAAATCAACATCAACCGTGAACGCTAGCACCAATTCCGGCAAGAATAAGCTTGGCATGAGGTGGGAATGAATTTTGCAAATATGTTGCTCGCTGCTGTATATTAATTTTTGTGAAAACCTGTAATTACGTAAGGCCGCCCAATGCCTGTGTACGCCCCTCTCTCAACACGTAGATCTGGCTTCCTTGATAAGCTTATTGTTATTGCCCCCCTGTTTATGCTCGGGCGTGTTCATGAAGTATTTCCGGCTTTGTGGCCCCTCCGGCTTGTCCTCGTGACCACCCTCTTATTGCTTTTAACCGTGTTGTTCAATGGAGGCCTTGGAAGATCGCGCCTGGCGCTGTTTTGGCATTCCAGAACATTTCGCTGGTTCACAGCTTTCCTGGGAATCATGTTTTTTAGTGTTTTTTTTAGCATATTTAAATCACAATCATTCTTCTATACTACTGATTTCATTCTTTATTTTGGAATTCTTTTGCTTGCACTCAATTGCCAGATTAATCGAAAAGAAGATTTGAGATTCAGTCTTACTGGAATTTCGCTAACTCTTTTTGTCATGATTGTTATTAGTTATACTGCCCCGCGCGATGTTGGTGGACAGGTAGCCGCGAATTGGTCTTATGACCCCAACGATACAGCGTTGTTTTTCGTCATGATCTTAGCTCTCATTCTGCCAGCGATGAATTACATTCCACGTTTTTACAAGTTGTGCCTCTATGCACTTGCTCTCATGGGGGGGGGCGTTGTCATTTTAACCCAGTCCCGTGGAGGATTAATTGCATGCGTTGTCACCTTGGCCGCATGGGGCATGTCACGCGGTGTCAAAGGGGTACTCCGTTTTTTTGTAGTTCTTGGGGTTGGCTTTGCGCTTGTAACGTGGACAGTTCCGGCTGATAAGTTGGAGCGTTTTTATTCTCTTTTCAATCTCAAAGAAGATTACAATTTAACAGAGAAACACGGACGCTTGGATATATGGAATAACGGAATTATTTTGTTCAAGGACAATTGGATAACCGGAACAGGAGTCTCTACTTTCGCTACTGCCGAAGGGCAAATCAACGAAGGAGGGAAGTGGAGCTCTGCGCACAATTCCTTCCTCCAGGTTGCTGTTGAGTTGGGACTTCCAGGTTTATTCGTTTTCATGGGCATGCTGTTTTCCGCATTCAGGCTGGCAAAGCCGCGGGATGACACTGATTGGCTTGGCAGGGGGATCAGGCTTTCATTGGTCAGCTTTCTTGCAGGTGGCATGTTTTTGTCCTGGGGGTATCACATTGTCTTGTATTTCGTGTTGTGTATCGCCATGATCCGTGAGAGACTTTTAGCTCTTGGGGATTTAGCCGCCCAAGAGGCTCCGACAAGGGAGCGACACTCCGAGCCTGTCGCGACTCCTTTCAGGAAATACCGCCAAACAATGAGCGTTGCAAAATGAGCCGGTTGAACTGCGCGCAATTGTGGCAGGGCCCAGGTTTCTCGATTGAGGTTTTTTCATGAAACCCACCCTACTTGTCCTAGATCAATGGGCCAGTCAGGACTATCAAGCCGGGACCAGCAAGAATTGGTTATACAAAGGGTTTGCAGAGATTTTTGACACCCGCGTTATTAATGCAGATACCCCTTTCCTGAAGCGACTGGTCGGTGCCTCCTGCCTTTTTCAGGCGCTCCTTTCGCACCCGGCAGACCTTCGGTGTGAGTATTATCGCCAACTGGAATGGGAGGCAAAAAAACCTGCATCCTTCAGAGCGAGGTCAAGTCGCTTTCAAAGAGCCATAAACCGGTTATCCGAGCATGATGCAACCTTTCAGGTTGGTAGCCTCTTCGGGCCTATAATTTCAAGGGGAAAATCATCGTTTTCTTATCATGACCAGACAGTGGCCATGGTTGAACAAATGTGGCCGGAATGGTTGCCCAGAAATTTTCCAAGATTCAGGGAGCAGTTTTTTGAGCTTGAGAGAGCCTCCCTTCAGGCCAAGGACCTCGTCTTTACCTACAGTGAGCGTACACGTAAATCCATGCTTGATGATTACGCCCTCCCAGCTCACAAGGTCATTGTAGCGCCGACTGCATGCAAAATTCCTTACCCAGCTGCCAATCAAGTCTTGACGGAAAGAGTTCCTAAACTCATTTTCGCCGCTACGGATTTTTTCCGGAAAGGCGGGGATTTAGTCTTAAAAGCCTTCAAGGAGCTTCGTTTACAGCGGCAAGAACTTGAACTTATTCTCGTAGGTGTAAAGGCACCCGAGCCCCTTCCGGATGGCGCTCGTCATCTAGGCATGGTCCCCTTCGATAAATTGATGGCAGAGTATCTCTCAGCATCCCTTATTCTGCACCCTGCCAGACATGACGCATACCCCAATGTCCTGAAGGAGGCGCTAGCCTGCGGTTTGCCTGCCGTGACTTCGGATTCCTGTGGCATCCCCGAGATTGTTGCCAACGGCGAGACCGGCATGGTGTTGAAGCGTAACGATGTTCCGTCGATCGTCGAGACTGTGAGTGACCTGCTTGATGACCCAGAGCGGTTGCAGGGTATGCGGGAGCGCTGTCTGGTCGAACGGGAACGTTTCAGACCGAAAAATTGTGTTGCTCGCATCACTGAGGCAATGTGCGACGTCATGACCGAAAAAGGCAGCCAACATCGTTAGGGACAGAATGTGGCTCTTGCAACGTATTAGTGGTTGCGGTGATCGGCGAATGCGTGAAACTGTTACCAATCTTTTGAAACAGGAAGATGCGCTGATGCTGAACAGTAGAAACGTTTACAAGGTTGGTTTTGGGCCAAAAACCGGGGCGAATTCTTTTGCGCAATCTGGGGTGAAAGTCGCGGCTGCACTGGATCGCTTCCCTGAGTTCAAAAGTGGTTTTTTTTCTTGGGAACCGTTCGATCTTGACGAACTTATGAACTTCGATGTGCTCATTTTCATCAAATACATTCCGGACATGAACATGTTGAAAGCTCTCAAAGTTAGAGGCAAGGTCTTGATCCTGGATTATCAAGATACCTTTCTTTATCCATCGGTGTATGAGAAAAACGTTGTCCGGCGGATACTCAAGTGGCTCTATTATTGCAAAACAGAAAGCTATTTGTCGCGAGCCTACGCCATGCTCGACGGCTGTATGATCTGCACGCCGCTGCTACGTAATGTTGTAATCAGGGCAGGAATGAAGCCACTTGAACTACCCAGACAGATTTACAACGATGAAAATGAGAATGTTTACAAACCTTTCCCTATGAAGACAGAAGGTGTTGTTCTGTATTGGACAGGAGTTTCCCTCAATCAGAAGCAGAATGAACCTATCGTGCCGGTTCTCAAGCGAATGCATGAATGCCATGGATGCCGCATTTTATACGACACCGATCAGATAGGTGAGTACAATTGGATTGAGTATAGAATGTTCGATAACAAGACATGGGCCAAGGACATTCTTGATGCGGACGTTGCTTTTCGATGGCGCGATACCTCCAATCTTCAGGAATTCAAGGACCCAAACAAGGTACAGGGGTACATGGCGGCTGGTCTACCTGTCGTCATCCATCCCACGGCTTCTGAGCGATTGATCGTGGAAGATGGCAAAACCGGTTTTTTTGCGAATTCAGTAGCTGAGTTTGAATATATACTTCTGCGCTTGATTCAAAACCCTCAGCTTCGTCACGAGGTTGGCATGGCAGCACATGCGGCAGTGTGGAAGCATAGTTCTCTTAAAATCCATGTTGAATGTCTGCGTGAGCATTTGTTGACGTTGCTGGGTGCGCCATGACCGTTCCAAAGACTGTCAGAATATTCCATGTCCTTCGCTTGTCGGAGAATGAACAGTGAAGATACTTGATATACTGCCACCAAACGGATGCCTGCATGCATCACACTTTCGTTCCCGGTATCAGGGAATGCCTGAAAACTATGTGTTTCACGTTTTGGTAACCGGGGATATCGCTCATGACGGTGAACAATTCGCTGGTGTAACGCTGAATGTCCAGCAATTTGCTGCCCCCTGGACACGCTTAACGATGCTCCGTCGTACATGGGTCATGATTGTGCGTGGGATACGCATGGCCAGAAAGGAGGGGATTGATGTGGTCATCAGCTATGACCCTTTGACCCTCGGGTTCATCGGAGTGCTGGTGAAATTGTTTTCTGGTGCCAAGCTGGTAGTGGAGGTGAACGGGCACATTCGTGATGCTAAGGACTTAAGCTTGGCGGGCGGCAAGGTCGGATTTTTGCGGCGCAAACTGTTTAATCTGGTCGGGTCCCTATCACTGCATATGGCCGATTGTGTGAAGATTCTGAACCGGCGGCAGTATGAGGAATGGCAGACCATCCTGTCGCGAAAAAAAGTCGTCATGTTTCATGACTACGTGCCGACAAGTCAATTTGTCTTGTCCGAGCGGGATGATTGTTATTTGTATTGTCTGGGATATCCGTTCTATCGGAAAGGAGTAGATATCCTTTTAGAAGCATTTGCAATCATCCAGCAGGAATTTCCTGATATCAGGCTGGTCATCATGGGGCATTGCCGGGAGCCGGAACTGAGTCGCTGGAAGGCCAGGGCGCGAGGTATTGCCAATGTCGAATTCCACAAACCCGTGCCGTACGATGAAGTGGCCGACTATCTGGGTACATGTACGGTTCTTGCGGTGCCGTCACGCTCTGAAGGCATGGGCCGCGTGTTCATCGAGGCCATGGCCTCGGGAAAGCCCTGCGTCGGAACCCGTGTCGGAGGCATACCCAATGTCATTGCCGACGGTAGAAGCGGGTTTCTCGTGAACCCCGAAGATCCGCAGGACTTGGCGGACAAGCTTCGCATCCTTCTTGCCGACAAGAGTCTTCGTCAGCGTATGGGCAAAGTAGGCAGGCACATCGCCGAGACAACGCTCTCTGATAGGCAGTATGTGCTCAATTTTCAAAAGATGATGGACATCCTTCTGGACGATTCTTCACCCTGTCGCGGAATATGTTTCAACGGGTTTGCTCAAGTCGACTCAAGGCCTGATCGATGAGCAAACAGTCCGTCTTGCGGAGCCTCGCATGGATGGGCGGTACAAGCGTTTTCGGGCAGATCATTACCTGGAGCGTGACCATTGTCGTAGCTAGGCTCCTAAACCCCGAAGATTATGGACTTGTCGCCATATCCGGCCTGTTCACGGTTTTTGCGCACTCCATAAGTCTGATGGGCATCAGCTCCGCAGTAATCCAGGCCGAGAGCGTTTCCGACTATCAAATTCGTGCACTCTATGGGCTTTCCATTCTGATGGGCGTGTCCATGTTTTGCCTGGGGTTGTTGGCAGCGCCGGGTATGGCCTGGATATTCAATGATCCTCGACTTACTGCTCTTGTCTCATTTCAGAATCTGGTTTTCTTGTTCGGGGCTCCCAAGTCTCTTCAGTGGAGCATGCTCGCCCGTGAAACGCGTTTTGACGTCATTGCAAAAGTAGAGACGGGTTCACGTATCCTGACATCGTGCTGTGTGTTGGCCATGGCTGCATCAGGTTTTGGCGTATGGGCCCTGGCCTCCCAATGGGTTCTCATTGAACTGTTTCAACTCATAGGCTTCAGCTTCCATCGTCGCATAACACCAACGCTTATTATCCGGTGGGGGGAAATCCGTGATTTGCTGATCTTTGGGGTTCAAATTTTCCTCAGAAACAGCATCGGTCAACTCTATGCCAGTGTGGATGTCTTCATCTTCGGCAAGCTCGCCACTACCAGTTTCCTGGGAGCATACGCGTTTAGCAAGCAATTAGCCAACATGCCTTTTGAAAAAATCGTCGCAATAATTAACCGGGTGCTATTGCCTTATTTGTCCAGCGAAAAGGGTGACATGGACTCCATGCGCGACTGGACGCTAAAGGTTGCCGACCTCCAGGCGCTTCTTCTGGCTCCTTTTTTCTACCTGCTGTTTTTTTGTGCCGAGGAAACAGTCCTTATCCTGCTTGGACCACATTGGAGCGCTGCGGTCCTGCCCCTTCAGATTTTCTGCGTTGCCAACATTTTCAAACTTGCCGAAAGCTATGCAATGCTCGTCCTTACAGCTTTGGGGCTAATCGTGGAACAGGTTCGTTTCGTTCTTGTTCAGCTAGTTGTTATCGGCGGGACCATGTTTGGATTAGCATTATGGGTAAACGCGGAAGTTTCAATATATGTGTGGGTCACCATCTACCCAGTCCTGTGTTTAGTGTTTTGCAGGATTCTTCTGAAGGCCATAGATCTTGGGCTTGGAACGATCATCAAGCATCTTAGAACGACTTTGCTCGCACATATTGCACTTATTGTTACAGTTTACAGTTTGAGCTTGATGGTGGTCGGCCCACATTGGCAAACTCTTGTCGTGAAAACAGCTTCTGGTTGCGCTGTATACATTCTGTTTTTGTTGGCAATTGATCGCGAAAAGATAATACTTTTATTAAAAATTGTTCCATTCATTAGGCGGAGTACATCATGATGGTAATTTTTCGAATCAACATTTACCAGATGCAATCTGGTAGGTTTGATTCAGCGGACAGAAAGACCCGTTAAGCCCGCCAGTGACTATTTCACCCTGGAATTATTTGGGCAACATGTCAAGACAGGTGAGAAGATGCACGAAGAAGGTTATCTACCATTAGGTATGGACTAAATTATGAATGATATTCCAATTACTGTATATACTCCCGTATATAATATGGATGGATATATTGCAGAAACGATAGAGAGCGTTTTAGGACAAAGTTTTTCTAATTTCGAATATCTGATTATCAACGATGGCTCTACAGATAGAACTGAAGAAGTAATAGCTATATATGCTAATAAGGATTCAAGAATCAGAGTGATTTCTCAGCAGAATCATGGAGTATCTTCTGCAGCAAATGTAGCGATCAATAACGCTAGAGGAAAATATTTATTCAGGATCGATGCTGATGACATTTGCTACCCATATCGTTTATCTACTCAATATAAATTCATGGAAAAAAATTCACAAATAACAGTTTGTGGAGGTTTAATACGTTGCTTTCAGAATGTTAAAAGCAATATTCCTCTACAGGTAAAAAATGACAATGAAATTAGAGTATTTTTTTTGTCAAATCCTGCCATATCGAACAGTACTTCATGTGTACGGACTGCATTCCTTCGAATGAATAACTGTTTATTTAATACAGATATATCTTTTGGAGAAGATTTTGATTTCTGGTCACGTATTTCATTTTTGGAAGGTTGCCAATTTTACAATATCCAAAAACCCTTAGTATCTTACCGTATACATTCGTTAAGTGCTACCCAGAGTCTAGTTCACAGCAAAAAAAATGATTTTTTAAATATGATTCGGCTAAGACACATTAAATTACTTGAGGCGACTCCTTCGGAATCAGAAATCGAAATCCACGGCATGCTGGTGGATCGAAAACCCAATTTCAGTTTGAATGATTTAATAAATGCTGAGAATTGGATCAAAAAATTGATCAAGAATAACGCACAATCACGCAGTTATGACCATAAAACCCTAAAAAACCTATTAGTGCAGCGATTATATCAAGCGGCCAGTTTAAGTGCGGTCAAAGGTTCTGATTTTACAAGATGGTTATTAATGAGCAAAATCTTGCACTTTAACATTCCTGCTAGCAAGTTTGCTTATTTAGCCATAAAACATTTCACACGCTAAAACTGTGTTGACTATTGGTCAACAGTCCGTTGAGAAAATGCCATTTTGATTTCAGGGATAAATAGAGACAGTTAATACTACTCAGACACTTTCACCAGATTAGCCTCTTTGCTGACTTTTTTCATGAAAAGGGAACGGGGACAAAAGGGAACGGGGACAGTCTCTTAATTGACATATCTCGCCCTTCCCGCTAACCCTCTCTCCACCACCCAATCACCACGTCCCAGGAGGATCAAAGATGGCCCGCATCCCTCGCTTCGTCCGCCATGACCAGCCGACCGTCTACCACGTCATGTCCCGAACAGCCCTGGACGGCTTCCCGCTCCAAGACACTGAGAAAGATCACCTGATGGCCATCGTTGCCAAGCTGTGCAAAATCTATTTCGTTGACCTGCTTGGCTTTTGCCTGATGGGCAACCACTTCCACTTGGTTGTCCGGGTAAACCCGTCAGATGGTCTGACCGAGAAAGAAATCACCGAGCGCTACAAGCTGCTCTACGGCCAGGAAGCCAGGATCATCCCTTGCCAGATCGAGGACTTTAGTAACCGCCTGACCAATCTCGGGGCCTTTGTGAAGGACATCAAACAGGGCTTCACCAAGTTCTATAACAAGCGCAAGAGACGCTGGGGTACCTTCTGGGGTGAGCGGTTCAAGAGCGTCATTGTCCAGGAAGGCGAAACCCTTGTTAACCTGTTGGCCTACGTTGACCTGAACCCAATCCGGGCAGGTATTGTGAGCAAGCCCGAGGACTACCGCTGGAGCACCCTGGGGTACCTGGTCCAGCGCGGCAACCAGGACGGCCTGATCGATCTGAACCTGGGCATGCACGAGTGGAACGAGTTCAATACATCTGAGATTATTCGAAAATACCGCCAGTTCGTTTACGAAACCGGAGCGGTGGGGGGAGGAGGTAAGGATTCAGGATTCAGAAGTCAGGAGTCAGGAGTCAGGAGCCAGGAGAAGGAACGAAGAGGCATCGACATGAAGATCCTGGAGAAGGAACGTAAGAGAAACTACCGCCTCAGCCGCGTCGATGTCTTCCGCCACCGCTGCCGGTATTTCACGGACTCCGGGATCATCGGGTCAAAGGAATTCGTGTCCGAGGTGTTCGACGGAGTGAAACATCTGCTGGATTCAAAGGATGAGCGAAGGTTTACGCCGGTTGGCGGGGTGGAGGGGGTGTACTCGATGAAGCGGTTGGTTGGTGCTGTCGGCGGGTAGTGGTGGGCGGTGAATCGGTGGGCCGACGCTTGTTTTTCCGTGGATGCCGGGGTATCGTCCAACACTGTCTCCCATGATAATATAGGAGTTTTTCAGGTGTAAGGAGAAACCCATTGGTCTATGTAAAACCCACTTCCGACATCTTCATCAAGTACCTTTTCGGCAAGGAAGAGCATAAGCCGTTGTTGCTGGATTTCATCAACGCGGTCCAGAAAAGCTGCGACTTTCCACTGATTATGGATCTTGAGATCAAGAACCCTTTCAACATCAAAACCATTGCCGCGGAAAAAGAGTCTATTCTTGATATCAAGGCCATTGAGGAAAACGGCAAGACCTACAACATCGAGGTCCAGACTTCAGGAAAGGGCGTTTACAAGCATAGGTCCCTGTACTACTGGTCCAAATTGTATGCGGCACAGCTTATGAAAGGCGACCAATACAAAAAGCTGTATCCTGTAAGCTGCATCAACATCCTGGATTTCGAACTCTTCAATCTCAAGGGAAAATACCACCTCTGCTTCGTGCCGCGGGAACTGCGAGATCCAAGCCTCATCCTCACGGATCACCTTGCGCTCCACTTCCTTGAACTTCCTCAATTCACGACTGCCAATATGGATATGACCCTGGAAAAATGGTTGTATTATCTTAAACATGAAGGCTCTGACGAGGAGGACACGACCATGAAAACCTTGCTGGAAGACAATCCCCGACTCGCTGAGGCCCACGAAAAATATTCCGCCTTTACCCGGGATGAAGAAAAATAAATGGGGACAGGTTTATAATTGACTTTTATCGCCCTCCCCGCTAACCCTCTTCTCACCCTCACCAATCAATCTCCACGCCCCAGGAGGTCCTAAGATGGCCCGCATCCCTCGCTTCACCCGCCATGACCAGCCGACCGTCTACCACATCATGTCCCGAACAGCCCTGGACGGCTTCCCGCTCCAAGACACCGAGAAAGATCACCTGATGGCCATCGTTGCCAAGCTGTGCAAAATCTATTTCGTTGACCTGCTTGGCTTTTGCCTGATGGGCAACCACTTCCACTTGGTTGTCCGGGTAAACCCGTCAGATGGTCTGACCGAGAAAGAAATCACCGAGCGCTACAAGCTGCTCTACGGCCAGGAAGCCAGGATCATCCCTTGCCAGATCGAGGACTTTAGTAACCGCCTGACCAATCTCGGGTCCTTTGTGAAGGACATCAAACAGGGCTTCACCAAGTTCTATAACAAGCGCAAGAGACGCTGGGGGACTTTCTGGGGTGAGCGATTCAAAAGCGTCATCGTTCAGGAGGGTGAAACCCTGGTCAACCTTCTGGCCTATGTGGACTTGAATCCCGTCCGGGCCGGAATCGTGGATAAGCCCGAGGACTACCGCTGGAGCACCCTGGGCTATCTGGTCCAGCGCGGCAACAGGGACGGCCTGATCGATCTGAACCTTGGCATGCACGAGTGGAACGAGTTCAATTCATCTGAGATTATTCGGAAATACCGGCAGTTCGTCTATGAAACCGGAGCGGTTAGGGGAAGAAGTCAGGAGTTAGAAGACAGGAGTCAGAAGTCAGGAGTCAGGAGCCAGGAGAAGGAACGAAGAGGCATCGACATGAAGATCGTGGAGAAGGAACGTAAGAGAAACTATCGACTCAGCCGCGTCGATGTCTTTCGCCACCGCTGCCGATATTTCACGGACTCCGGGATCATCGGGTCAAAGGAATTCGTGTCCGAGGTGTTCGACGGAGTGAAGCATCTGCTGGATTCCAAGAATGAGCGGAGGTTTACGCCGGTTAGCGGGGTGGGGGGGGTGTATTCCATGAAGCGGTTGGTTGGTGCTGTCGGCGGGTAGTCCTGTCGCCCTTGTCATGCCCAAGACACTGCCCTAGGATTCGCCCTCATGAGCGAGATCAACAACACCCACGACACGTTTTTCCGGGAGACCATGAGCCACAAGGAGGTGGCCGCGGACTTTCTGGCCAACTATCTTCCGGCAAAGATCTTGAATCATATCCATCTGGATACGTTGACCATCACCAAAGACAGCTTCGTGGACGAAAAGCAGGCCGAACATTATTCGGACCTGCTCTACCAGGTTATACTGAGCACCGGCCTGCCTGGGTTCGTCTATTTCCTCTTCGAGCACAAAAGTTACCCGGATCGGTTCGTGGTTCTGCAACTGCTCAGATACCTTATCGAAATCTGGGAACTCCACCGCAAGCAACACCCAAAAGCCAAAACCCTGCCCCTGGTCATCCCGATCGTGGTCTACCACGGCAAACCCAAAGGCCAAGCCGTCCGGCTTTCCGAACTCGTAGATATTCCTGATCCAGAACTGTCCGCCTTCATTCCCAACTTCGACCTTGCCTTCCACGACTTCTCCCCGGAAACCGACGAGGTCATCAAAGGCCAGTTACTTCTCCAACTGGTCCTGCTCTGCCTCCAAGCCAAGAATACCCCGGAGGCCGTGGAGAAACTTGCGGAGATCATCTCCCTGGTGATCCAAATGGACGAGAACGCCACGTCCATGCATTGGCTGGAAAAGATTTTTCGGTACGTGCTTGCGGTTATGGACATCGAGCCCGAAGAAATGCAGGATATGTTCACACAAAGCCTTTCAGAAGGAAAAGGAGGCATGTTTATGACAGTAGCTGAAAGACTAACGATTAAAGGCCGTGTCGAAGGCCGTGTCGAAGGCGAAGTTCTAGGCCGCCAAGCAATTATCCAACGCTTGGTCACCAAACGCTTTGGCCAAAATATCCTTGACATCCAATTCCAGGAACGTCTCCGCAAGGCCACGCCGGAACAACTCGACCTCTGGGCCGAGAAACTGCTGGACGCCAAAAGCATTGACGAGGTGTTCAAGGATAGCTGAAGGCCGCACACGTCAAAAATTCGAGATTATAAACAAAGGGAAGCCATGGGCTTCCCTTTTTCTTGGCCAATGGGGATAGGGGGGCACCCAGGATAAAAATGTTGGTTGATGTTGTCGGCGTGTAGGGTGGCCAGGGCGGCCGAAGTTTGCGGCTTCGAAACCGCCCCCAACCAATAGGGAGGTTACAGTTTTTTTCAACCGCCCGCTGCGCTCGACACTTGGGACAATACAGGGGACGAATAATCTTCTCGGCCGCGGACTGTTGCGGCCCAAAACAGCCTCCAGGTACAGATGGATAGCAACAGCTGTCGACTCATGCATGTTCCGCGCATGTCGCATTGTGAAGGGTGAATCAGGTCATCTGTTTTTTCCAGACCAAGCTGCTCACGACATGACCAAACATGGCCCCGGCGACCATGAGCATCCAGTCCGTGATATCCGGATAGCGCTGGGGGAGGAAGATCTGGCCGGTCTCGACCAGGCCGGCCAGCAGACACGAGATGACGAAAAACAGCAGGGTCACGGCCCGTGCGCTCTGGCCCTGGAAATGTCGGGTCACAAAGGTGGAAAAGATCACGCCCAATGGAATGAAGTAAACCAGCACCTCCAGGATGTTGAAGGCTGAGAGCAGATACGGCTTTCCAATGTAGGCATGCAGCGGGATGAGCGAGATGTCGTTGACCCGCTGGGTAAGAAAGGCCCTGTTGAACTGGAAGGTGAAGGGCGACCAGAAGGAGCGGATTGTCAGGCCGAACCAAGCCAGGAAAAGGGCGCTTCCCAACGCCGTGTTGCGCCAGGACGTGCCCCTGGGCACGGGGGATGCTGTCGGGCCCGAGCTGAGCTTTCCAATGATGCCCCCGGCCAGCCCCCCCATCGATCCGAGAGGGATGTTGGTCGCGTCCGTGGTCCGGCTGAGGACAAAGAGCTGCACGAATTCCAGAAACGCGGCGCCTAGGGCCGCAACAAGCATGGCCGCGGCCAGGGGCCAGGCCTTGACCCTGACCAGGAACCAGCCCACCGGCATCCAGGCCAGCACCGTGGGCAAACTGGCGATGATCGCTGATGGGGACGACCAAGTGCTGAAAGGGACGAGAATGATCCTGCCGTCCTCCAACTGTCGATACAGCGTTCCCATGCGCGCCGACAGGTCCAGGGGCAGGGCGTGCAACAGCAGGATCATGCCCAGGTAGCACAAGAGCAGAAAGGTCCCGGTCGTTTTGCCGCTGTCTTCGAACAGCAGGGCCTGGAGCATGGTCCTGGTATATGAGCCGATGATCAGCCAGCAGGCAATGCCCATGGCCCCGCCCATGGTCTGGGCCATGATGTCACTGAGCAGGGTCATCCTGCCGGGGAAATAGAGCTGCAGAAATTCGGCCGTGGCGGCCAGCAGCGCGCAGTAGGCCAGGGCAGCTGGGACCAGGAACAGCGAGCGCAAAAGGCTTTTTCGGGTGTGGAAGGCAGCGAGAAACAAGAAAGGGCCGGGTATCCCGATCAGCACGTTGGCCAGCAGATTGGTGTTGGAATAGAGCCGCGGCGGCGAGATCAGGACGGCTAGTAACCCCGCCCACGCCTCGGACAGGGGCAGGTACTCGAACCTGAACGGCACCAGGCTGCCGTAGATGATGAAGCAAGCGTGGGTGAACAGCAGGAAAATGAACAGCCGCTTGATGCTGGTTTCAGGGGTCATGGCGTGAAGGGTCCCGGTTGCTCATTGGGGAAGAGTTTGGCAGTGATTTTTGTCACGTAATGCTTGAAGTAGCAAGATCGCACAGTGGGTTGAGGAGGGAGAATGTCCAGGTATAGAGGGCGGTACAGGCGCTGGATCGCCTGGCTGTTTTTTTCAGGAGGCCTGTTTTTATGTTCACCCGGACTGTCCGGGGCTAATTATCAGGAACAGCTCTGCCCCTCCCAAGTCCTGGTTCTGTACAATGCGGATTGGCGGTCCAGTCATCCGCTGATCGAGGCGGGCCAGGACTCCCTGACCGTGGCCGAGCATTACGTGCGCATGCGCACGGATCCGGCTTCCGGGGAAAAGCCGTATCTGCTGGGGCTAAGCTGCAAGCGCTTACTGGAAAGCCTTCTGGCCGGCGATCACTTGGAGGAAAAAAGCAGCGACAACAGTTGCGGCGTGGTGTACCAGCCGCCCGGCGCAAGAAGGCCGGCATCAGCCTGCGAGATGCGCGACAGCCGGCTGGTGGAAGTGATCCTGCCCGACTCGGAAATCCCCTGGGACCTGGGTACGCTCCGGTTGTGGCTGGAGCCTGAATCCGGGACGGGCCGATCCGAGGTCCTCCTGGTGGAACACGGGCGAAGCCTGCATCCCGGCCAGGTGCAGGTCCAGGAGCAGCTTCAGCAACAGGGGGACTGGCAGGTGCGTGCCCATGGCCGGGTGTTCCTCGATGGCCAATTCACGGCCAGGGCCCAGTGCCAAGACGAGCAGGGTTCGCTGCACGAGTGGAGCGCTAAATATTCCGATTTTGAGCATGCGTTCTTCAGTGCCACCGGCCCGGACGGGGTGCGTGACGACCAGAACTACCTGGACTGCGTGGAAGAACCGGTCAAGGCCTTTCTGGAAGACCCGGCCAATGCCCGGCCCGACGGAACATTACTGAAGGATCACATCCTGTATTTCGTGGTTGCCTACGGTCTGCCCAGGACGGTTCAAGCTCCGTACGGCATTGCCAGCGGGATCAACGACAAGCTGCGCGACCACGGCTCCTTCATTGACCTGGGCCAACGGCTGCAGATCATGTACTACGACGTGGACAGACTGCACAGCGAACAGGTCCAGCCCATGCGCTTCACCCCGTTACGGTCCTCGAGCGAACCGCTGTTCAGCGATACCTTTTTCCGCACTCCCTTGGCCCGGCCATTGTGGGGGCCTGGGACCAACCCGTTCGTTCACCCTCGACTTTACCAGAAGGACAAGGCCGAGGTCCGCCCGCCCAGGTTCACTGCAAACCAAAGGGCCTTTCATCCGGAGCGCCATCTGTATTTTTCCATGCGCATCGACGGGGTGAATGCCGTGGAGGCCATGGAGCTGGTGGACAGGGCGGTCTATGGCTCGAGTTTTGCCGGGCCGGAGATGGGCGTGCTGCCTGGCGTTGAACTGCTTGAGGACCCCGAGCGAACGGGTGAAATCACCTCAGGCTCGCAGGCCGAAGCATTCTGGAACTCCGGTTACAGGCACCTGCTGCAGCATTCCCGAGGATGGGTCGTCCTGGAGCTGTTCAGGCTTGCACCTGGGACCGGTTTCTTCAATTCCGGGGTGGTGTTTCTGCCCGGAGGCATTGCCACCCATGTTCAATCCAGCCAGGGCTGGAACATGAGGAATTCACGGTTTCACGAATACCTTCAGCAGGGTGTCACCATCACGGCCGGGGCGGCCAGAGTCGGCGGGGGAGCTCCGCATATCCACAACCACAGCTTCTGGGACGAGGGGGTGCTGTACCCCTTCCTGCGCCAGGGCTACCCTGTGGGCGAGATCCTGCTCATGAATCAGATCCACATGGCCTGGCTGACAAGCTTTGTCGGCGAC
This sequence comes from Desulfonatronum thiodismutans, assembly GCF_000717475.1. NCBI lineage: Bacteria > Pseudomonadati > Thermodesulfobacteriota > Desulfovibrionia > Desulfovibrionales > Desulfonatronaceae > Desulfonatronum > Desulfonatronum thiodismutans. Next base: position 139,609 of record NZ_JPIK01000005.1, on the reverse strand, counting down.
CCGCTGTACCGGCTGCCCAATGACTCGCCACGGCCTCCAGATCTGCCGGAACTGGACTGGGAGCAAAATGTGACGGTGAAATCCATCCGCAACCCGGAGATTGGGAACGGATACCTGGTCATGGCAGACCTGGAATCAACGCCCGAAGAGCCCCGCGTGGCCCAGATGCGCCTGTCCCGGCAAGGCCAGGGCGAGAACGAGGGGGAAGCATACGTCTTTGAACGCTTTTCCTCCAGGCCGTTTGTGCTCATCCCCAGAAGCGAGGGCAGGGCAGGTGGGGACTGGATCTTGGAGCTGATCGATCCTTTCGGGAATCGTTCCTCAATGAAAGGCCATCTCAATTGAATATGTTGCCGCTTGATGTCGCGCTTCGCAAAAACAGGCGGGTTAAGCGGCCACTTTGTTGTATTTGGGTTCATGATGGATGAGAAACCCAGACGAATGACCTTCATATGCAGAGACTACCCAATAAACCGCTCAGCTCAATAGTACCTCTTATTTATATGGTCCTTATCCTCATCGGCGCGTCTGTTCCAGCAGATAGCGACAGCGAGCCGCATCTACTCGAATTTCTCTTGCTTCCACCTACTTTCCAGAATTTGCTGCACATCCCGGTCTACGGGCTCCTGGCCTTTCTCTGGCGCTGGACCCTGGACAGGCACATGTCGTCCAGGGCGGCATTTATCCTTGCCTTGCTCATCACGGTGTGTTTCGGCGCCTTCCAGGAGTGGGTTCAATCGCTGGTCCCAGGAAGATTCGGATCAGTCAATGATGTTTTTTTCGACGCAATAGGGGCTGTATTAGGGCTGTGGGTCTTCAGCCGCCTTACGCGTGGCAATAACCATCCTGATCATTCGCAGTAAATGCTCCCCATTCTGCGTGTGCTACATTTTGGATAAAAACCTCTCTTTTTATCCACTTTACGGGTGACGTGCTTTGTTTTTTTAACTGCCCCCTCGTTGCCGTTCGACCTTGAGGAAGCGTAAGGTGCATCGCCCGGATGGCCACTCAGACCCCTGGCCAAACAAGGAAAACCATTGCCGCTCGGCATGAAGCCGGGTATGTTTAGCCTCCCGGATGACGTTATTTCAACAACAATAGGCGAATTCATGCATCTCGACCCTCCCACTTCTCCCTATGCCGAAAGCCTGCTGGTCCATTTCCGACGGGTTGAATTCCTGAAACAGGAGGCCCTGCGGCTGCCCTCGCTGGGGCTGAACCAGCGCCAACTTTGCGACCTGGAACTGCTTTTGAATAGGGCTTTTTATCCGCTATGCGGCTTCATGAACCAGGATGACTACCAATGCGTCCTGGAGAAGATGCGCCTTGCCGACGGCACGGTCTGGCCCATGCCCATCGTTCTGGACGTGGAAGCCGTCATGGCGGATCAGTTGGTCCCGGGGCGGCAACTGGCCCTAAGCGACCAGGAAGGGTTTCTTCTGGCGGTCCTCACGGTTTCCGGGACGTGGAAGGCGGACAAGCGCGCCGAGGCCCTGTCCATTTTCGGGACGGATGATCCGGCGGCGCATCCGGGCGTGCAGCGGCTTTTTTCCGAAACCAGGGACTGGTACGTGGGCGGCCGCCTGGAAGGGTTGCACCTGCCCCAGCACTACGATTTCCCGGAGCTGCGCCTCTCCCCATCCGAAACGCACCGCTTCTTTGCCCAGCGCGGCTGGCGGAACGTGGCCGGATTCCAAACCAACCAGCCCCTGCACTGCGCGCACAAGGAAATGGTCCTCCGAGCGGCACGGGAAGCCGGGGCCAGTCTGTTCATTCAGCCCGTGGTCGGCCATCTTCGCCCCGGAGACCTGGATCATTTCACCATGGTCAGCTGCTACCAGGAGTTCATCAAGGCCTTTCCCCGAAACATGGCGCACCTGGGTCTCATCCCCCTGGCCGGACGCCAAGCGGGTCCGCGCGAGGCGCTGTGGGAAGCCGTGGTCCGCAAGAACTACGGCTGCAATCATTTCATGGTCGCCGATGACCACGGCGACCCCTTAACGCACGATTTGGAACAGCGCTTCTATCCCCTGGGAGCCGCCCAGGATTTGGTTCGCGGCCTGGAGGCGGAAACCGGAGTGCGCATGATTCCCCTCAAGCCCGTAGCCTATGTTGAAGACAAGGCCCAGTACGTGGTCAAGGAGGAAATTACCGCGGACATGACCGTGAAGGACATTTCCTCCTCGGAACTGCGTCGACGCCTTGAATTTGACCTGGAAATTCCCGATTGGTTCTCGCTCCCCGGGGTCGTGGTCGAGCTGAAAAAGGCCTATCCTCCACGGCACAGCCAGGGGTTCAGCGTGCTGCTCACCGGCCTGTCCGGCTCGGGCAAATCAACTCTGGCCAAGGTTTTGTTCGTCAAGTTCATGGCCATGCGCCACCGCCCGGTCACCCTGCTGGACGGAGACATCGTCCGCCGCAATCTGTCCAGCGAGTTGAACTTCTCCCGAGAGCACCGCGACCTGAACGTGCAGCGCATCGGCTTCGTGGCCTCTGAAATAACGAAAAACAGGGGGATCGCCATTTGCGCCCCCATCGCTCCCTACGAGCAGTCCCGGCGCATCGCCCGGGACATGATCAGTCAGTACGGCGGGTACGTCGAGGTGTATATGAGCGCGCCGCTGAAGACCTGCGAATTGCGCGACCGCAAAGGCCTCTATGCCAAGGCCAGGGCTGGACTTGTCACGGGCGTAACCGGCGTGGATGATCCCTACGAGCCGCCGGTGAACCCGGAACTGACCATCGATACGACGGAACTCACTCCCAACGAAGCGGCTCAGGAAGTCTTGCTCTATCTCGAGGAACAGGGGTATGTGCGGTAATATGGCGTTCCGCGCCGCAAAAAGACAATAGGCGGAAAGCGTCCTTGCGCGAAGGATCGAGGAGTCTGAAAAATGGTGCCCAGGGCCGGAATCGAACCGGCACGCCCATCTCTGAGCGAGGGATTTTAAGTCCCTTGTGTCTACCAATTCCACCACCCGGGCACTGCCCGTCCACTTATCCTTTTGACCTTTCCCCCGTCAATCGCCAATAAGCTGATTCCGTCCTTTCGCTTTTGCTGGGAACCTGCTAAAGGCGTTGGTATTTTCGAATACAGGAGATATGCCTCGTCATGCACGCCTCACCCTTGGATGTCGCCGTTTCCACGCTGATCATCGCCCGTGACGGTCAGGAAGCGGCAGTGGAGCGGGTTCTCGTGGAACAACCCGTGGAGGTCGCCCTGAATGAACGGGTCATTGGGACGGCTATGGTGCTGGCCCAGGACCTGGACGTGTTCGGGGCCGGGTTTCTTTTCGGGCAGGGGTATGTGTCCACGCCGGAAGACATTGTGGAGGTTGTGCTCTGCGAGCAGGGCCGGGTCACGGTGTACGCGCGGACGGAAGATCGAGGAGGTGAGGGGACCGAGGGTCGCTCTGATGACCGGGATGCGGACCCGGAGACCATCATCACTTCGGGTTGCGGGGGGACCGGCCGGATCAGTCGGAGAATGCTGGAGGAGGAATTTTCGCCCGCGGCGGAGAGCCGGATGGACCTGGCTCAGGTCGGCGAGCTGATCCGCGGGACCCTGGGAGCGTCCACCTTGCAGCAGGACACCCACTGCGTACATGCCTGCGGGTACTGGGCCGAGGGGCGTTTTCTGGGATGTTTCGAGGATGTCGGTCGGCACAATGCCGTGGACAAGGTCATCGGAGCGATCCTGCTGCGGCGTTTTCCCACGGGCGGCGCTGTCTACACCACTGGTCGGCTGACCTCGGACATGGTCTTGAAATGCGCCCGGATCGGCATCCCCATCGTCCTCTCCCGATCCGCACCGTCCTCTTTGGGTCTGGACATCGCCAGGCGAGCCGACCTGACCTTGGGCGGTTACGCTCGTCCGGGACGGGTGAATATCTTTAACGCGCCCCGGCGAATCGTCGCTCAGTTGCCGGACGCCGACGCGACGACCGCCTCATGATGCCAGCCCGACGATGCTGATTCCGGCCGACTCGGCCAAGCTGAGGCTTTCCGGAAGGTCCAGAAACAGGCTGCGGCCCGCTTCCACGGCCAGGCAGGACGCCTGGGCTTGAATCATGGTCCGAATGGTTTGCGGACCAATGGCCGGAAGGTCCAGACGCGGGTCCTGGATCGGCTTGAAGACCTTGATCACCACGCACCCCGGCCCGACCAACTCGCCAGCCCGCAGAATCGTGGCGTCGGTGCCTTCCAGGGCCTCCACGGCCACGGCGCTTCGCTTACGAACCACCACGCACTGCCCCACGTCCAAGGAGCCCATTTGCCGGGCCAAGGGCCAGCCGAATTCAATGTCCGCTTGTTCTTCCGGCGTGGGCCTGCGCCGGGTCAGCTCCCCTTCCGGGGTTTTCAGGTGGGGAAGGAAATCCTGGGCCGCGACCACGGTCAAGCCTTCGCTTTCCAGTTCCTGGGTGATGGCCCGCAACAGCACGTCGTCCTGCGTATTCCGAATCTTCCAGAGCAGTTTGGCCGCCCGCCAGTCCGGCCGAAAATTCACGGCCCGGGCCTTGTGCACCTTGCCGGCCATGACGATCCGTCCGACGCCCTGCTGCTTGCAAAAGGCGATCAACTTGCCCAACTGGCCCAGATGCAGCCATTGCCACGCGTCCATGGCCTGGGCCAAATCCGCCTCGGTCTCCCCGGCAAATCCCACGCCCACCACGCGCAGTCCCATGGCCCGCGCCCCGTCCAGCACCAACCGCGGCAGACGCCCCCCCCCGGCAATAATCGCCAGGGTCCCGGAACGAATGTCCGCCGTGTTCGATTGGTCAAGAAAATCCATCGCCGCCTGCTTCTGCCCCAGACCGTTCCAGGCAGTTGAATATAGAATTCAGAAGTCAGAATTCAGGAGTCAGGAGTCTAAAATCTGGATTCTGAATACTGAATTCTGACTCCTGAATTCTTTCTCCTGCCTCCTGCCTGCACCATTCCGTCTCAATACAGCGGAATGTCCTGGCCGTTGACCGCGAGCTGGTTGTCCGCGGAAACGCCCCGGGTCGTGCCCTGGAGGAATTCGAGCAGGAAAGCGACTTCGGAGGAATCGGGGCAGGTCTGCCGGACTTCTTCGATGGCGTCCTGGCGCTTCTTTCCGGAACGCCAGATGATCTTGTAGGCTTTTTCGATCCCGGCCACGGCTTCGGAGGTGAATCCCTGACGCTTCAGTCCGATGACGTTGGGACCGTAAAGCTTGGCCGGGGTGCCCGTGGCGATCATGTACGGGGGGATGTCCAGACTGATCCCGGCCTTGCCCCCAATGAAGGCGTAGGCTCCGACCCGGGCGAACTGATGCACGGCGCACAATCCGCCGAGCACGGCCTTGGTTCCGACATGTACGTGTCCGCCCAGAGTGGCCGCGTTGGCCATGATCACCTTGTCCTCAACCACGCAGTCGTGGGCCACGTGGGCATAGGCCATCAGCAGACAGTCCGAGCCCAGGCGGGTCACTCCCTCGCCGCCAACGGTACCCCGGTGCAGGGTGACGTATTCCCGGATCAGGTTGCGGTCGCCGATTTCCAGCAGGGTCGGTTCGCCTTTGTATTTCACATGCTGGGGATCGCCGCCGATGAAGGCGAAGGAATGCACGTGGTTGTCCGTTCCGAGACGGGTGTGGGCGTGGATGCGGGCCTGGGCGTCGATCTTGGTCCGGTCGCCGACGACCACGTCCGCGTCGATGACGCACATTGGTCCGATTTGGACGTCCTGGCCCAGATCAGCACCAGGATCGACGACGGCGGTAGGGTGAATCCGGGTACCCATCACGCCTGCTCCCGATCAACGAACGCTCCGCTGAGCATCGCCTCGGCCACCACCTGTCCGTTGACCTGGGCCGTTCCTTCCATTTTCCAGACGTTCATCTTGTTTCTAACGTGTCTCATGTGGAGTTCCAGTTGGTCTCCGGGCACCACCTGTCGGCGAAACTTGACCCGCTCCAGCCCGGTGAACAGAAAAAGTTTGTTGTGCAGTTCATCTTTCGGTTTGCTCACCATCAGCAATAACCCGGCAGTCTGGGCCAGGGCCTCGATGATCAGCACCCCGGGCATCAGGGGATAACCGGGAAAATGTCCCTGGAAAAAGGGCTCGTTGAACGTAACGTTCTTGATCGCCCGAATGAAGGCCTTGGGTTCGTATTCCAGGACCCGGTCCACCAGCAACAGTGGGTAGCGATGGGGCAACAGGTCCATGATCCCCCGAATATCGATACGCGAAGGGTCGGTACTGCTCATGATTCTTCCTTGGAAAGGGTCGTTTTAAGGGTTTCGAGTTCTTTTTCCAGTACTGCCAGACGCTTGGCCATGTCCGGGAGGCGATTCCAGGTGGCCGCGACGCGTAGGAACTTCCTGGCTTCCACCGCCGGAGAACCGAGATAATCCTGGCCTCCGGTAAGGGATCGGTTCACCCCGGACTTGGCTCCGACCCGGCAGCCATCGCCCAAATGCAGATGGTCGGCCACACCAACCTGGCCGGCGAGGGTGACCCGCTCGCCCAGCTTGGAACTCCCGGCGATGCCCACCTGGGAAACCAGGATGCAATGAGGTCCGATCTCCACGTTATGTCCAATCTGCACGAGGTTGTCGATTTTTGTTCCGGCGCCGATTCGGGTGGTCCCCAAGGTGGCCCGGTCAATGGTGGTGTTGGCCCCGATCTCCACGTGGTTCTCGATCACCAGGTTGCCGATCTGGGGCACCTTTTCCAGACCTCGGGGGCCGGGAGTGTAGCCGAACCCGTCGCTGCCCAAAACGGCACCGGAGTGAATGATCACGTCATCGCCCACCACCGTCCCGGACATGAGCACGGCGTTGGGGTAGATGGTCACTCGTTGGCCGATCCGACAGTCCTCGCCAACATACACGCCGCTGAACAGCCGACAGTCCTTTCCGATTTCCGCGCCCTGCCCCACGAAGACGTGAGGGTAGAGGGTCGTCGAGGAATCCACACGGGCCTCCGGATGAATCCAGGCCGCCTCGCTGAGGCCGGAAAGTCGGCCTTGTGGGACGGCATACAGGCGCAAAGCCCGCGTGAAGTCCAGGTATGGATTGGCGCTGATCAGGCCCGAGTCGACCTCGGACGCAAACTCGGCCGGGACGATCACCGCCCCGGCCTTGGTCGTTCGGAGTTGGGACAAATGCTTCGATCCGGCAAGAAAGCTCAGCTCCTCGGCTCCCGCGCTTTCCAAGCCCGCCAGCCCGTGAATGGTTAGGTCGGCTCCCTGCATGGACAGCCCAAGTAAACCGGCCAATTCGGAGAGCGTATAGGCCATGGCGGCTACCTGGCCCGCCAAGCCTTGTTCAACTCTTCTTTCACTGCGTCGGTAATGATCACGGCTTCGTCGGCATACACCAAACCGGAGGCGTTGCCGTCGATGATCATGGTAAAGTTGTTCTGTCTGCCGTACGTGTTGATGACATTGATCAGCAGCTCCAGAATTGGCTCACTCAGACGATCCTCCTCGCCCTTCATCTTCATCTGAAAGGACTGAAACTGGTCTTGAAAGTCACGCACCTTCCGGCGGTACTCCAGTTCCTTGTCCTGCTGGGCTTCCTGGCTGAGGACCATGCTTTGGCGCTGCAACTCGTCACGCAGCTTGCCGATAGCCTCGTTCTGCGCGTCCAATTCGGTGCGCATGGATTCAAACCGGGTGCGCAACTCGTTCATGGCTTCCTGGCCGGGAACCGACTCCGCGATAATCGCCTGCATGTCCAGGATGCCGACCTTGACCTGGGCCCAGGCCGGAGTGGCCGTTCCGACCGCCAAAAACAGCGCCGCGACGAGCAACGCACGAAAACACAAACGCATACTGACTCCTTGAATTGTTGTCTGATTGGTTAAGTGACGAAAAACAGCCTTTCGTGATGATCCTAGAATATTTGGCCAATAGTAAACTCTATTCCACTTTGGCGATCGCCTTCAAGGCGATCAAGTCCATAACCGTATTCCAGACGCAATGGTCCCAGAGGCGAGTACCAGCGAATGCCGGCACCGATGCTCTTATACAGATCGGACCCGAAGCTCTCGCCATGGTCCCAGACGTTACCCGCGTCGAAAAAGAGCAGGCCGACCAAGCCCATCTCCTGGTTCAAAGGAAACATGTACTCGAAATTGGTGAAAAACTGCTTCGTACCGCCGATTCGGTCGTTGGTTTCCGGGTCCCGAGGCGAGATCTCCATCCCCGGATAGCCGCGGACACTGTCGATTCCGCCAAGATAGAACCGTTCAAAAACCGGGGCCTCTTTGCCGTCGTTGTCGAACAGCAAGCCGATCTGACCTCGCCAGTGGAAGACCGTGCCCCAGAAAAGCGGATAGTAGAAGTGTGAATCGTAAGAGGATTTAATGAAGTGGTCGTCGCCCTGCAACGCGCCGCCGGCATACTGGACCGAAAGCGTGTTCACAGTGCCCCGGGAAGGATTGAAGATCCTGTCCGTAGTGTCTCTGCTGACGGCGGCATACGTGGAACTGGCCCATTTGGTGCCTTCGGCGTCCCGAATGCGCTGGGCCGCGTTCTCCTTGACGTCGGAAATGGTGTACCGCTCCAGTCGGTAGTTCCAGAACAGCCTGGTGTACTCTCCGAGCGGGTAGGACAGCCGAAACCGACCGCCCACGGCCTTCCGGTCGTAATCCTTGTAATCCCGGGTCCAGTAATAGAGGTCCGCCCCCACCCCCAAAAGCGAATCCCGCCAGGCCGGATTGGTCAGACTGAGGTCGTAGATCGTGCTGCGACCGCTGAAGGTGCCTCTAAAGGACAGGTTGTAGGCCCTGCCGAACAGATTGCGCTCTTGGACCGTGCCGGAAACGAAAACCTTGTCCAGGCTGGAATAGCCAAGCCCGGCGCTGAGCATCCCAGTGGGCTTTTCCTTGACCGTGACCTTCAGATCCAACTCGCTGGGATCAGGCGTGGCCAGCGTTTCAATGTCCACCAATTCGAAGAAATCCAGCCGCACGAGCCGTTCATTGGAGCGGGCCAATTTGGCGCCGCTGAACAAATCCCCGTCCCCGAGACGCATCTCCCGACGGATGACGTTGTCCCGTGTTTTCGTATTGCCCTCGATCAGTACGCGACGGATGTAGACCAAAGAGCCCTTATCCAGGATGTAGACCACGTTGACCAGCAGTTCATCCCGCTGGATGTCCAACTGGGCGTCGCTCTGGGCAAAGGCGTATCCGTACTCGGTATAGTGGTCAGCCAAGCTCTGCAGATCTTGGCGCAGGACGGATCGGTCGAAATACGTGCCTCGCGCCTGGAGGTCGTCCAGGGAAATCAACTTCAAAAGTTCTTCTTCAGGATCCAGCAGGTCGCCGCGAAAGCCGATGGTTCCGACTTTGTACCTGGAGCCTTCTTCAACTTTAAAGGTGATCCGGATGCCCTCCTCCAGGTACTCCACTTCCGGCTGGCCGACCCGGGCGTCCAGAAAACCGCGATTGGCATAGTAGGCTTCCAAAGCCGCAGCGTCACGTTCCAACAATTCCTCCCGCAAGATTCCCGTACCGGTCAGCCAGGAAAAAAGCCCCCGCTCGCCAAGCACCAATTCCTTACGCAACTCCCGCTGGCTCAGGGACTCGGCCCCCTCGATGACGATATCGCGGATAAACAGCCGGTTGCCTTCATCAACGGTGATGTTCAGCCTGGCCTGACGAGGATCGGTCTGTTCCAGGTTGTAGTCCACCTGGGCCAGATAGTACCCCTTTTGCCGGTACAATTCCCTGATCTTGCCCAGGTCGTCGGACAATATCCTGGGGTTGATGATGCTTCCCGAGCGGGTGGTGATGGCCTTGAGAATGTCTCCTTCCTTGATTTCCTTGGCTCCGACCACGCTGATGGCCTGGATTCGAGGACGCTCGGTGACTTCGAAGGTCAGGATCTTGCCGCTGGGCCCGTCCTCTACCTGGATGGTGATGTCGTCGAAAAAGCCCAGTTCAAAAAGACGTCGGATATCCTCGTTGACCACCTGAGGATCATAAATGTCCCCCTTCTGGCTGCGAATACGCAGCAGGACCACGTCTGATCCCAGGGTTTGGTTCCCTTCCACCAGAATCTCGGCGATGGTCTCCACTTGGCGCAACTCGCGGGTGACCAACTCGGCCAACTCTTCCACCGCGGGCAGCAGATTGATCAACCCGTCCCGGACCACGAAAAACGACTTGGCCGGTTTCAGACCAAAGGCCTCCACCAACCGCACGTCCAGGCTGATGTTTTCGCCTATCTGGCTGAAACTCCCGTAGATGGCGTGCGCGGACGCGGAAAGCAGCGCCATGTCCCGAGCCGCGGACAAGTCCAACTCGGTCAATTCCTGGTCGCGCAACAGTAGCGAGGTCTGGTCTCCGGGGTGAACCTCGAAACCGTTGGCCCGCAGCTGGTCCCGCAACAGCTCCGGAAGTCCTTCATGGAGATGGTCGAGGTCGGGAGCAGCGTTGATTTCAAAGGGCAGGACGATCAGTTTTGTGGCGGAACCGGTCTGGGCCGCGGCCTGATATGGCGTGACAAACCAAAACACGGAAAACAAGACCATGGCGAGGAGAACGCCGCCTATCGGTCCCAGACGAGTCGACTTGAGCGAAAACAGACGAAATTTGGGGATCATAATATGCCTCGCAGGGGCGCCAAGGTTACAAGGAAAACAGCTCACCGCCACGCAACTCGTATCGATGTCGCATGGCTTGAGCCAGATCGTGATTATGGGTCACGACGACCAAGCTCGTTCCCAGGGTTTGATTCAGTTCCAAAAGCACGCGCTTCACGCTTTCTCCGGCTTCTTCGTCCAGGTTCCCGGTGGGTTCGTCCGCCAGGACCAGCCTGGGCTTGAGCAGCAACGCCCGGGCAATAGCCACCCGTTGACGCTCGCCGCCGGAAAGGGTGGTCACCCGGTGTTGACCTCGGTCCGCTAGGCCGACCATGTCCAGCATGGTCTCGGCCTCGCGTCGGGACCATGCATGGGATCGTCCAGCGATCAGCCCGGGCATGGCCACATTCTCCAAGGTGGAGAATTCCGGCAACAGATGATGAAACTGAAATACGAAGCCGATGCTCTCGTTACGCAGTCGATCCTTTTCAGTCCGGGTCAACGTGGTCGTGTCCCGACCGGCAAAATAAACTGACCCGGAGGTGGCCTGGTCAAGGGTCCCCAGGATGTGCAGCAAGGTGGATTTCCCCGATCCCGAAGCACCGAGCACGGCCGCGGTTTCCCCGGTCCGCAGGGTGAAGTCCACGCGTTTGAGGATGGCCAACCGCTCCGCCGCGCTGAGTACCTCCTTGCCCAGTCCGCGCACGTCAAGCAACAATGCGTCACTCATACCGCAGAGCCTCGGCGGGTTGCAACCGGGACGCCTGGCGGGCCGGATAGAGCGTGGCCAAAAAACACATTCCCATCGCCGCCAGGGCGATGATGGCCATGTCCGTCCATTGGAGCAGCACCGGCAGGTGATCCAGATAATAGACGTCCATGGGCAGTTGAATGAACTGATAGCGCTGGAGCAGAAAACAGAGCAGCAAACCGATGGCGAAGCCCAGGCTCGTGCCCACGGCCCCGATGATCGTGCCCAGGAAGATGAATATCCGGGCGATCCGCTTTGGCCCCGCGCCCATGGAGGCCAGGATGGCGATATCCCGGGTCTTCTCCATGACCAACATCACCAGCGTGGTGATGATGCTGAAGGAGCCGACCAGGACGATCATCACCAGGATCACGAACATGGCCGCCTTTTCCAGCTTGAGCGCGGCAAAGAGGTTCTGGTTCATCTCCATCCAGGTTCGGACCTGCAAGGGAAAACCGCCCAGGGTTCGTTCCAGCTCCTGGGCGACCCGGGGCGCGGCGTCCACGTCGCGCAACCGGACTTCCAGGCCGGTGACTAAATCGCCGCGAAACCCCAATACGGATTGGGCCGCGGGGATGGTCAGGTAGGCCAGGGAGGAGTCATATTCGTACATCCCGGTCCGAAACACCCCCCGGACCACGAAGGTTTCCACGCTGGGGGCAAAGCCGGCCGCGGAGCGCTGCCCCGCGGGGGAAAGCAGATTCACTTCGGAACCAACCCGCACCCCGAGTCTCCCCGCCAGTTCAGATCCGACGAAGATTCCCCGTCCGGCGGGGTCGTCCACCAAATCCTGGACATCGCCCATGATCAGGTCACGGGACAAGGTGATCACGCCATGAGCGGCAGCGGGGTCAATCCCGCGAAGCACAACGCCCTTGACGCCCATACTCGTGCTCAACATCACTTCCGAATAGACGAAGGGCATGGCCCCAACGACCCCTGAAACCGCGGCTGCCTTTTCGGTCAGATGATCATAGTCCCGAATCACGCCTTCCAAACTGGTGACCACTATATGGGCGTTCACCCCGAGGATCTTGTCGCGCAGTTCGTTGCTGAAACCGTTCATCACCCCCAGAACCACGATCAGGGCGGCCACGCCCAGGGCCACGCCAAGCACGGAAACCCAGGAAATGACGGAGATGAAGGCATGGTTGCCTCGGGTCAGAAGGTAGCGCAGGGCGATGAAGCGCTCGAATCTCATGGGGTCGGGCCGACCTCCGGACGCAGCAACGGAAACAGGATGACTTCACGGATTGAAGGGCTGTCCGTAAGCAGCATCACCAAACGGTCGATGCCCACGCCCTCGCCCGCTGCCGGTGGCATGCCGTACTCCAGGGCCCGGACATAGTCGTCGTCCATAAAGTGGGCTTCCTCGTCTCCGGCCTCCTTCTCCTTGACCTGCTCCTCAAAGCGGCCGCGCTGGTCCATGGGGTCGTTCAATTCGGAAAAGGCATTGGCCATCTCCCTGCCGGCGATGAACAGCTCGAAGCGGTCCGTGACCTGGGGGTCGTCCTCGTTGCGCCGGGAGAGAGGAGAAATATCCGTGGGATAGTGATAGATGAAATGGGGCTGAATCAGCTTGGGCTCCACCAATAGATCGAACAGCTTGGCCTGGAGCTTGCCCAGCTTCTCATTCACATGGGCCTTTTCTCCCAGCTTGACCACCAGGCTCCTGGCCTGGTCGTACTCCATATACTGCTCCGGCCGCAGCCCGCCAAGGGTCTCCAGGGACTGGAAAAAGGTCAGCCGCTGCCAGGAGCCGCCCAGGTTGATCATCTCGCCCTGATACGGAACCACCTCGCTTCCCGTGACGGTCCGGGCCAGATCCGCGAACATCCGTTCGGTCAGGTCCATCAAGTCCTGGTAGTCGGCATAGGCCCAGTAGAACTCCAGCATGGTGAATTCCGGGTTGTGCTGGGTGGAAATGCCCTCGTTGCGAAAATTACGATTGATCTCATAGACCCGTTCAAACCCGCCCACCAGCAACCGTTTCAGGTACAGCTCAGGAGCGATGCGCAGATAGAGCTTCATGTCCAGGGCCTTGTGATGGGTCGTGAAGGGTCGGGCCGTGGCCCCGCCGGGGATGGGCTGCATCATCGGCGTCTCCACTTCCATGAAGCCCTCGTTATCCAGGTAGGAACGCAGAAAGCGGACGATCTGGGTCCGGCGTTGAAAAATTTCCCGGGTCCGGGGGTTGACCATCAGATCCACGTAGCGTTGGCGATAGCGGACCTCCACGTCTTTCAAACCGTGATACTTCTCGGGCAAAGGACGCAAGGCCTTGCTGACCAGATCCACGCTTTCGGCCTTGATGGTCAGCTCGCCGGTCTTGGTCCGGAACAGACGGCCCCGTACGCCGACAATGTCGCCGATGTCGAATTTCTTGAAGAGCGCGTATTTTTCCGTACCCACGGCATCGCGCTGGACAAAAACCTGCATCTGGTCCGTGGCGTCCTGAAGGTGCAGAAAAGCGGCTTTGCCGAAGGACCGCTGGCTCATTACCCGTCCGGCCACGGCGAAGGTCTTTTCCAAGGCCTCCAGGGCCGCCTCGTCATGGTCTCCGTACGCGGCCTTGATCCGCGCCAGTTCGGTGTTCTTTCGAAAATCGTTTGGATACAGGGCCACTCCGGACGCCTGAAGCTGGGTGAATTTCTCCAGTCGCTGCTTTTGGAGCTGGCTCATGTTTTGGTTCTGCTCGGTAGTCAAGATCATTCCTCAGTTGTTCATGGTCGTGGACCATGATGGGGTGATTCGGGAACAGCGGAAGAAGGGGCTGATGACGTTTAACGGCATGACAAGAGAAGCTCTGCTCATTAAGAGCGGGTATCCAACGCCGGAATGGAGCCATCCACGGAATGCGACGAGTCGTTGCGAGTTTGGGCGCATTTGGTCCGCGATCAGCCGAAACGCAACGTGATTGCGTATGCCAAGTCCGCCGATTCGTCAAGAAATCGACGACACTGGCCAGCAGCTCCGCAACGTTCAGCTTGACCAGGGTTTTCAATACGGATTAAGAGTCGGAGATTTTCGCGTCCATCCAGTCCAGAATCCCACCAACTCCTTAGGAGGTGCCCGTGTCCGTCCATGTGGTTCGCCATCCGCTCGTACAGCACAAACTTGGCGTCATGCGTCAGCATGACGTCAGCACCAAGAATTTTCGGGAACTGGCCTCGGAACTGGCCAGACTGTTGACCTACGAGGCAACCAAGGACCTCGTTACGGAACCCAAGACCGTCAAGGGATGGTGCGGCTCCGTTCAAGTGGAGCGGATCAAGGGCAAAAAAATCACCGTGGTACCCATTCTCCGGGCCGGCCTGGGCATGCTGGACGGCGTGCTGGACATGATTCCTGGGGCCAAGGTCAGTGTGATCGGTATTTACCGCAACGAGGAAACCCTGGAACCGGTGCGCTACTACGTCAAAACCGCGGGGAACATCGAGCAACGAATGGCCTTGATCCTGGACCCGATGCTGGCCACCGGCGGGACGCTGCTGGCCACCATCGATCTGCTCAAGGAAGCCGGTTGTCGTCGGATCAAGGGCGTCTTTCTGGTGGCCGCGCCAGAAGGTCTGCGCCGGGTGGAAGCGGCCCATCCGGACGTGGAAATCTATCTGGCGGCCGTGGACGAACGCCTTGACGAGCGAGGCTACATCCTGCCCGGACTGGGAGACGCCGGAGACAAGATCTTCGGCACCAAATAATCTTGAGGGAGCCATCATGACGACGGAACAAACGACATCGACGATTTCCACGCCTGAATACAATTTTCGACTCAAAGACAGCCTTCTGGGCCTCCAGATGCTGTTCATCGCCTTCGGCGCCCTGGTCCTGGTTCCGCTGCTCACCGGACTGGACCCCAATGTGGCCTTGTTCACGGCCGGCGTCGGGACATTGCTGTTTCAGATCATCACCAAGGGCAAGGTTCCTGTGTTTCTGGCTTCCTCCTTCGCCTTCATCCCGGCCATCATGTTCGGCGTCCAGACCTGGGGCATTCCGGCTACCATGTCCGGCTTGGCCGCGGCCGGCCTCGTGTACGTTGTCCTGGGACTGTTCATCAAATGGCAGGGGCCGGGCATCCTGATGCGCGTCCTGCCGCCCATCGTCTATGCACCGGTGATCATGGTCATCGGGCTGATCCTGGCCCCGGTGGCCGTGAACATGGCCTTGGGCAAGACCGGGGACGGTTCCATCCAATTGATCAGCGAAGGCTTGGCATTGTTCATTGCCCTGGCCTCCCTGGCCACCACCATCGTGGTCACCCTGCTGGGCAAGGGCGTCTTTCGCCTGGTGCCGATCATGTTCGGCATCATTGTGGGATATGTGCTCTGTCTCCTGTACGGCCTGGTCGATTTCACGCCGGTCCGGGAGGCCCCCTGGCTGGCCCTGCCCAATTTCGTTCTTCCTGAATGGAACTGGCAGGCCGTACTGTTCATCGTGCCCATCGCCATCGCCCCGGCCATCGAACACTTCGGGGACATCCTGGCCGTGAGCAGCCTGACCGGCAAAAACTACGTCAAGGACCCGGGCATTCACCGGACCATGTTCGGCGACGGCCTGGCCACCTCCGTGGCCGCCTGCCTGGGCGGACCGCCCAACACCACCTATTCCGAAGTCACCGGCGGCGTGGCCCTGACCAAGGCCTTCAACCCGGCGATCATGACCTGGGCGGCCATCGCCGCCATCGTTCTGGCCTTCGTGGGCAAGCTCGGCGCGTTGCTGCAAACCATCCCGGTCCCGGTCATGGGCGGCATCCTGGTCCTGCTTTTCGGGGCAATCATGGTGGTTGGACTGAACACCCTGGTCCGGGCCAAGGAAGACCTGATGGAACCCCGCAACCTGATCATCATCTCCGTGATCGTGGTCTTCGGCATGGGCGGCATGGCCTTTCAGACCGGCGAGTTCGTGCTCAAGGGCATCGGCCTGGCGGCCATCGCGGGCATTGTCTTGAACCTGATTCTGCCTGATCGAAAGATTTAGGTTGGGGGTGATCACAGCGGCTCAGGGGGTCAGCGACAGGAGCACCGTACCGTACATCTTTCAATCGTTGACCCCCTGAACCCAGAAACCTTCACGAGGTATTTTCAAAATGAGTGAGGATGCACGCCGCACATTGCTGTGGGGACTGGAGGCCGTGGCCTGGGTCTTCCGGGGAGCCGACGGGGGTCAGTGGTCCCAGGTCCGAACCGATTGCCTGCCTAAATTGGCCGGAATCCTCCTGTTCCTGGAGTCCCGAGGGCTGATCGACGGCGTCCTGCTCGACCGTGCCGACCACGTGCTCGCCCTGGCCGACAAGCAAGCCCCGGACATGACGCCCGAGAACCTGGAAGCGGAGTACGTCCGGCTGTTCGTGAACCATCGCGGCGGCGCGGGCGTCCCCTTGAGCCAGTCGTGTTACACCGGCGAAGGCCTGATGATGGGCGAACCGGCCGTGGCCATGCAGTCCCGACTGGACCGGGCCGGCCTGAAGGTCGATGCGTCGCTGGGCATGCCTCCGGATCACATTGCCATTGAGTTGGCCTACCTGATGGCCCTTATCCCGGAACATCATCCACCACGGGCTTTGTCGCCGACTTCATCGCCCGACTCATCAACGGACGACTTGTGCGCCACGAGTTCCGCGCCCATGGAGTCACTTGGCGGGTCACCTGGCGAATCACCCTCCGAATTCGCCCGCCAAATGCTTTCGTCTTGGGTCGGCGAACTGCAAAGGCGGATGATCGAGGCCCAGGCCTCCCCTTTGTTTCACCTCGCGGCGACGATTCTTGTCGTTTTGACCGAATGCACCAAAGATGAAAAATTTCCCTTCTCCGTCTCCATCACTTGACGAGAGGAAGAGCCTGATATAAACACCTTTCCTTCAACGCATTCCCTGGTAGCTCAATCGGCAGAGCGGGTGGCTGTTAACCACTAGGTTGGCGGTTCAAGTCCGTCCCGGGGAGCCATGACAATCAAACCCCGTCTGAAACAGACGGGGTTTTTTTGTGTCCGAACTGTTCCACGCTTTCCCGACGAGATGCGAAAAATGCCTACCAGCTTGCGGCAGGGTAAGACATGGGGTAGGGCTCTTTTCCATCAACATGCTCGACTGACGAGAAAACCAACGAGGTGGGTATATGCGCTTTCTGATCGTGGAGGACGACTTTACCAGCAGATTGATGCTTCAGCGGATCGTCAAGCCCTACGCGCAGTGCGATTTGGCGGTCAATGGTGAAGAAGCGGTTCAAGCTTTCAAAATGGCCTACGAGGAAGGACAGCCTTACGATCTGGTCTTGATGGACATCATGATGCCCATCAAGGACGGCCAACAAGCCTTGATGGAAATCAGAGAATACGAACGCTCCCAAAACATCAGCCCCAAGGACGAAACCCGGGTGATCATGCTCACGGCCCTGGGTGATCCGAAAAATGTCGTGGATGCCTACTACAAGGGCGGCGCCAGCTCGTATCTGGTCAAACCCATCGACAAAAGCCTGCTTTTGGAAGTCATTCGCAACACCGGCCTGCGAATCTGATTTTTCCTCGCTTCCAGGCCATCTTTTCAATCTACCCTTCCCGCTCCCCGGAGTCGACCGAATGTTCCCCCAGCACGACGCCCCTCTTTGCTCATAAAAAGCCACGCAAGTTCTCATTCTTGCGCGGCTTTTTTCATGAGATCGCAAGGATAGGTTCCGTCTTCAAAGAGGTCCGTTAAACGATTCCTCGACGAAATCGTTCTAGGTATCGCTGATAGACCCAGGCTCCCAATTCCTGAATATCGTTCTCACGCACCGGGTTCCAGACGATCTTGCCGCTCGGGTCATTTTTCCCGTGGTGGGTGAATTCCACCCCGATTTCCATGTCTTTGTTCAAATAATCTTTTCGTCCGTAAGTGATTCTCCCTTTCAGCCAAACGACCTGATGGCCGCTATCGGCCTGCTCGCTCAAGACAAGCCAGATGACCAGTCTATCACCTTTGGCCCACGCGGCAGGGCTCTCCGACTTGCCCTCCGCGGCGGCCCCCCTATTTTCCGAAAGGGTTTCGTTGGAAATGTCTTTGAGTAGCTTCGCGGTCAGCCGTATCCTAAGACCACCCGCGGAAACGTCTTGAACGATTACCAAGCCTTGTTCGAAGTGCTGCCCTCCGACGATGGGCGGACGCAGTTTGGCTCGGTCGGCCTTGGGGCACCGAAAGACCATCTTTCCTTCTTCCCAAAGCGAAAAGTTCAGAATGTCGCCCGTGGCTGGATCCAGACGAATATTTGACCGGCGTTGGCCGATGTCCAGTACGGAGGGTTTCTCCAAGACCAGAATGGAGTTGGAACTGGAGCCGGCGACATCCAGAACCGGAGAAGTGAAATTGTAAAAGATGTCCGTCTTCCTGACATGGTCACGAGCTTTGAAGTAACAGATAACCTTGTGTCCGACCCAGGCTGGGTTGGCACTTTGCCCGGATATCTCGATGATCAGATCATTGACGCCTATTTCGCGTAGGACGCCGGTGACGTCGAGTCGGCCGCCGTGCTCTCGATCCGGCGAGATGATCAACTTGGCGCGCAAATCCTGGGCATCCCCCAAAAGGCTTTGGATGGTGCTCAAATTGGTGATGCTCAGGGCTGAGGTCATGGGCGGCACTTGGTTATGGGGAAGATTTTGAACCGATTTATAGCGCAAGCTCCAGGCCAATCCCTGGCTTTATCCGGATCAGGCCCCCATCAGGACCACGTCTGGGCTTGTCGGTCCAGGGTGCGGTAATTGATGGCCTCGGCCAAGTGGTCGGACGACAGCGTCTCCGTCCCTTCGAGGTCCGCGATGGTCCGGGCGATGCGCAGGACGCGGGTGTAGGCCCTGGCGCTGAGGCTCAATCGCTGCACTGCGGCCCCCAGAAAATGATGCTCCGCGTCGCCCAGCGGGCAGAACGAATTCAGCCACTTTCCATCCAGGTCGCTGTTGGTCAGCAGGGGAGAGTCGCGAAAGCGTTGGTACTGCAAGGCCCTGGCCTTTTCGATGCTTTCGAGCATGGCCGCGGAATCGCGGGAGCCACGTTGTCTGCGGAGTTCTTTGTAGGGTACTGCCGGGACTTCCACGTGCAGATCGATCCGGTCCAGAAGCGGCCCGGAGAGGCGGGAGCGGTAGCGCTGGATCTGCTGCGGCGAGCAGGTGCACTGGTGCTGTTCATCGGTGAGGTAGCCGCAGGGGCAGGGATTCATGGCCGCCACGAGCATCAGGTCCGCTGGATAGGTCAGGGACATGGCGGCGCGGGAAATGGTCACCAAACCGTCTTCCAAAGGTTGCCGCAGCACTTCCAGGACATGCTTCTTGAATTCCGGCAGTTCATCCAGAAAGAGCACGCCGCGATGGGCCAGAGAGACCTCACCCGGCCTGGGGTAGTGGCCCCCGCCGATCAACCCGGCGTCGGAAATGGTGTGGTGCGGGGAGCGAAACGGACGAATCACCACCAGCGGCTGGTCCTTGGAAAGCATCCCGGCCACGCTGTAGATCTTAGTCACTTCGAGGGCTTCCTCGAACTCCAGGGCCGGCAATATCGAAGGCAGCCGTTTGGCCAGCATGGTCTTGCCGCTCCCCGGAGGGCCGAGGAAGAGGAGGTTGTGATTTCCCGCGGCGGCGATTTCAATGGCCCGCTTGGCGTGCTCCTGGCCCTTGACCTCGCTGAAGTCCAGGATCGACTTGGTGCGATTTTTCCAGAGTTCGTCCAAATCGCAGACCGCCTCGGGGATGGCTTCCTCGCCCAGCAGGAAGCGCACGGCCTGGGCCAGACTCTCCGCCCCGTACACGGACAATTCCTTGACCACCGCCGCTTCCTGGGCGTTGTCCGCGGGGACGATCAGCCCTCTTGCTCCCTGGGCCCGGGCCTTCAAGGCCAGCGGAAGAATGCCGGACACGGGCTTGAGTTCGCCGTTGAGGGACAGCTCGCCAGCCAGGAAAAAGTCCTGAACCTGTTCCTGGCGCAGCACTTCCACCCCGGTGAGCAGACCCACCGCCAGGGGCAGGTCGTAGGCGCTGCCTTCCTTGCGCATGTCCGCCGGGGCCAGGTTCACGGTGATCCGGGCCGGGGGCAGCTTGAAGCCGGTGTTCTTCAATGCCGCGAAAACCCGCTCCTTGCTCTCCCGTACCGCGCCCTCGGCCAAGCCGACCATGGTGAACGAAGGCATGCCCTGGCGGGCGAAATCCACTTCCAACTCCACGTGAAAGGCCTCAATGCCCATCAGCGCGGTGGTGGCGATTTTGGCCAGCATGGTCCTCCCGTTTAGGTCGTCGGCTTATTGTAATATGCGGCCCACCCGCTCCCAGCGGGGTCCTTTCCCCGCCTCCCAGGACCAGTAGATCCGCCAAGCCTTGCCCTTGATCCGCTCCCGATCCACGAACCCCCAGAACCGGGAATCCAACGATTCGTCACGGTTGTCGCCCAGCACGAAGTATTTACCCTCGGGAACCTTGAGCGGGCCGAGACGATCTCTGGGTTGGACGTCGCGGAGTGTGGCGTCCCGGAACTGGACGTAGGGCTCGTCCAGCTCGCGCCCATTGACCAGAACTCGTTTCCGACGGATTTCCACGATGTCGCCGGGCAGGCCGACGACACGCTTGATGAAGTCCTGGGGGCAGGCCTCGTCGGCCAGACCGGGCAGGGAGCATTGCAACCACCGGGCCGGCTCCTCGGTAAAGACGGGAACGTCCTGACCGAACAAAAACACCACGATATCCCCGCGCTCCGGTTCGTCCAACTCAATGACGGCCCCGGTCAGCGGAATCTTCACGTCGTAGGCGAACTTGGTGACCAGGAGATGGTCGCCGACCAGGAGGGTATCCAGCATGGAGCCAGAGGGAATCTTGAAGGCCTGGACCACGAAGGACCGGATCAGCAGGGCCAGGACCACGGCCAGGAGAATAGCCTTGGCGTATTCCCCCAGGGTGGTAGCCAGGGATTTGGACATGCGCGAAACAGCTCTACTCAATCCGCTGGCCAACCCGGTTCCAGCGTACGTCGCTCAAAAACCAGCGCGGATTGGCGGACCAGTATATCCGCCACGCCTTGCCTCGGATCTGCGACCTAGGCACGAACCCCCAGAACCGGGAGTCATGGGAATTAAACCGGTTGTCGCCCAGGACAAAGTAGTGATCCTCGGGCACGGTTCGCGGCCCGAAATGGACCCGTGTCGGACCGGGGTGCAGGGTCAGATAGGGCTCGTCCACCACTTCGCCGTTGATGTACAGGGTCTGATCCCGCACTTCCACCTCGTCCCCGGGTAGCGCGGTCACGCGCTTGATAAAGTCCTTGGACGGATCCTCCGGGTAGCGGAAGACGATCACGTCACCGTGTTCAGGGTCCTGGGTCGAGAGGATGCTCCAGTCCGTGAAGGGTGCTTTGATGTCGTAGGCGAATTTGGTCACGAACAGGCGGTCTCCGATCTGCAGGGTCTCCAGCATGGAGCCGGAGGGGATCTTGAAGGCTTGAATGATGAACGTGCGAATGATCAAAGCCAGGATCAGTGCGATGATCAGGGCCTCGGAATATTCCTTGAGCGCGGTTTGCCAGCGGGGGTTCATGAAGACTCCTTAAATGTCCTATTCCTTGCGCAACACGGCCAGGAAGGCTTCCTGGGGAATGTCGATGTTGCCCATCCGTTTCATGCGCCGCTTCCCTTCCTTCTGCTTTTCCAGAAGCTTGCGCTTGCGGGTGATGTCGCCGCCATAGCACTTGGCCGTGACGTTTTTGCGCATCGGCGCGATGCGTTCCTTGGCGATGACCCGCTGCCCGATGGCGGCCTGAATGACCACCTCGAACAACTGGCGGGGAATGACCTGGCGTAGGCGGCTGGCCAGTTCCCGTCCCTGAGCGTAGGCCTTGTCCTTGTGTACGATGATGGACAGGGCGTCCACGCCTTCGTTGTTGATCAGGATGTCCAGCTTGACCAGTTCCGAGGGCCTGAAATCAATGAACTCGTAATCCAGGGAGGCGTAGCCGCGGGTTACGGACTTGAGCCGGTCGAAAAAATCGTACACGATTTCCGCGAAAGGCAGTTCGTAGGTCACGATGACCCTGGTGGAGGACAGAAAGCGGAGATCCTTCTGCTTGCCCCGGCACTCCTCGCACAGGGCCAGCACCGCGCCCAGATACTCATTGGGAACGTGGACCTCCATGTGCACGTAGGGCTCGGCGATGAATTCGATCTTGTTCAGCGGGGGCAGCTTGCTGGGATTGTCCACGGAGAGGGTCTCGCCCTCCAAGGTCTTGACCTCGTAGATCACCGAGGGCGCGGTGACCAGCAGCCGGGCCTGGAACTCCCGCTCCAATCGTTCCTGGATGATCTCCATGTGCAACAGCCCAAGAAAGCCGCAGCGGAAGCCGAATCCCAGGGCATGAGAGGTTTCCGGCTCAAAGGAGAAGGCCGCGTCGTTGAGCTGCAACTTTTCCAGGGAATATTTGAGCGAGCCGTATTCATTGGGCTCCACCGGATACATCCCGCAAAAGACCATGGCCGTGATTTTCTTGAACCCGGGCAGGGGCGTGAGGGTCGGATTGTCCGGGTCCGTGATGGTGTCACCGACCCGGGCGTCGGTCAGGTTCTTGATCCCGGCGCAGAGGAAGCCGACCTCGCCCGGTCCGAGTTCGTCCACGGCCAGGGGCTCGGGGGAAAAAACTCCCAGCTTGGTGACCTCGAACCTGGCCTTGTTGGAATGCAGCAGGATGAACTGACCGTTGCGAATCCGACCGTCCATGACCCGAAACAGAATCACCACCCCGAGGTAGGTGTCGTACCAGGAGTCGAAGATCAAGGCCTTGAGCGAGGCGTTCTCTTCACCCTTGGGCGGCGGCAGGTCGGTGATGATCCGTTCCAGAACTTCCGGAACACCCTGCCCGGTCTTGGCGCTGATCATCAGCGCGTCCCGGCAGTCCAGGCCGATCACTTCCTCGATCTCGGTCTTTATCCGCTCCGGTTCCGCGCTGGGCAGGTCGATCTTGTTCAGGACCGGAATGATCTCCAGGTTGTTTTCCAGGGCCAAGTAGGCGTTGGCCAAGCTCTGGGCCTCGACCCCCTGGGAGGCGTCCACCACCAGCAGGGCGCCTTCGCAGGCCACCAGGCTGCGGGAGACTTCGTAGCTGAAGTCCACGTGTCCGGGGGTGTCGATCAGGTTCAGGATGTACTCGCGTCCGTCCTTGGCCTTATAGGGGATGCGCACGCTCTGGGCCTTGATGGTGATGCCCCGCTCCCGCTCCAGGTCCAGCCGGTCCAGGTACTGCTCTTTCATCTGGCGGGCGTCCACGAGGCCGGAGATCTGCAGAATGCGGTCGGCCAGGGTGGATTTTCCGTGGTCAATGTGCGCGATGATGCTGAAGTTGCGAATGTTTTTCTGGTCAATCATGATGAGGGGGTTTCCTTACCCCGCATAGCCCATTGGGGCAAGCCGAAATAATGGCCGGAAATAGAAACGGGATCACCCGTCCGTATCACGGCGTCCTGGGGTTTCACGCCGATCGAGCGGACCGTCCCGCCTGTCCTTGGCCGCTGATTGATCCCCCTGAGAGAGGCCGTCCAACGTCCCTTCGCGCAATTGCTCCAGCGGCATGGGTTTGGCGAAATAAAACCCCTGGGCGTAGTCGCAGCGCAACGCGGCCAATTTTTTCATCTCATCTTCTGTTTCCACGCCTTCCGCGACCACTTCCATCTTCAACGCCTGGGCCAGAGTGACGATGGTCCGAATGATTTCCAGGTTTTCGCCGCCCAGATGCATCCGGCTGACAAAGGAGCGGTCCACCTTCAGAATGTCCGCGGAAAAGCGGTGCAGATAGGAGAGAGACGAGTAGCCGGTGCCGAAGTCGTCGATGGCAATCTTGATGTTCAGGCGCTTGAGGCGCGCCAGAATCCGCGTGGCCGCCTCGGCGTTTTCCATGACCACGCTTTCCGTGATTTCCAGCTTGAGGCACTCCGGAGGAAAGTCGGTCTCCTTGAGTACGGCCTCCACCTGCTCGTAGAGATCTGACTGGGCGAACTGCTTTCCGGATAAGTTCACGCTGACCATGAACGGCTTCGGAGAGTTCGGCGAATCTTTGCTCCCGGTGAAATCGCGCATATCCAGGCAAGCTTTTCCCAGGACCCAGCGCCCCATGGGCAGGATCAATCCGGTCTCCTCGGCCAAGGGAATGAATTCCGCGGGACTGATCATGCCCCGGACGGGGTGAATCCAACGAATCAGCGCCTCCACCCCAACAATCCGTCGTGTGGTCAGACAAATGATGGGCTGATAGAACAGGACGAATTCGTCCCGTTGCAGGGCCAAACGCAGATCCATGAAGGTCTGCATGGTCTGCCTGGCTTTTTCGTGCATCACATGGCTGAAGACCTCGAACCGGCCCCGCCCACGGGACTTGGCCAAATGCAAGGCGATGTCCGCGTCCCGTAGCAGATCCTCGCCTTGATTGTACCGGGCATCGGAGAGCACCACCCCGGCCGAGGCCGAGGTCTGGATTTCATGGTTGTCAAGTTGATGCGGGTGCTTCAGGCTGTCCAGTATCCGCTCAGCCAGGAGCAGCGGATCGGCAACCTCTTGCAACCGACGGTTCAAAACGGCGAACCCGTCCCCGCCCAAGTGAAAGACGTCCTCGTCCGCCTTGCGTTCATCAAGAATGCGCTGAATGCTGGAGAGGATCAATTTGTCGCCCAGATCGTAACCCAAACTTTCGTTGAACCGATTGAAGCGGTCCAGATTAATCAACACCAGGGCGAATCGATAGCCTTCCACGTCGCGGGCCTGTTTGATCTCCATGTTCAGGCCGTCCAACAAGGCCGTCCTGTTGGGCAGGTTGCTCAGCGGCTCGTGAAGGACATGGTGCAGCATGCGCTGCTCGGCCCGTTTGTAGAGGATCATCTGCATCAGGGTGTTGGCCACGGCCCCGAAAAAGATCGACTCCGGCTGCGTCATCCGAGCACCCCGATGGACATAGAGGTTCAAAACTCCCAATGTCGCGTGCTGGGATCGAATTGGAACGCAGATATTACTGTGCGGTTCGACGCCTTCCGGTGCAAGCTTGTTGTGCTCGATATCCTCATCCGGGACCACCAGAACGCGTTGTTCCTCGATGGCCTTTCCGCAAGCGCACTCTCCTGGAACGATGGTCGCGCATTGGTCCTGAACGTGTTCCGGCAAATTGCGCTGCGCCACCATGCGGTAAACGCTTCCTTCGTCCTCCTGGAGGTAGACGCAGCCTCGATTCTGCAATGTCAGCCAGGAAATGCCCAGGATGCTGTCCAGACACTGTTGCAGCAGTTCCTCCAAGGGCAGCTCCTGCAAGGAAAGGTGGAGCAGTTGATTCAAAGCGGTCTGCATGTCGTAATTGCGTTGCAGCTCCTGTTCGGCCTGCTTCAGCTTGGTGGTCCGCTCGTCGACCATCTCCTCAAGCTTCTCCGAATAGACCCGTAGCTGTCGTTCCTGATTGCGCAACGTCAGATGCGTGCGCACCCGGGCCAGGAGTTCCTTGGCGTCAAAGGGTTTGCTGACGTAATCCACCCCGCCGGCCTCGAACCCCTTGGTCTTCACGCCGGTATCCGTGAGCGCGGAGAGGAAGATGACTGGAATGTCCCGGGTTTCAGGAGCGTCCTTGAGGAGTTGGCAGGTCTGAAAGCCGTCCATTCCGGGCATGATGATGTCCAGGAGTACCAGATCCGGCTGATCCCGTCGGGCCAGATCAAGGCACTCCTGACCCGACGACGTGGAGATGGTCCGAAACCCCTGCCGTTTCAAGTTGGACTCCAGAATCAGCCTGTTCACCGCCTCGTCGTCAACGATAAGGATCAAAGGGGACTGGGTGTGATCAGAATTCATGACAAACCCTCCATGCAACGCTGAAACGACCTTGCCGGTCAGCTAAAAAATGACCGCCTCGAAGCAAAATATCTCCGTGCCCTGTTGCTGCCAAGCATTGCCGGGGAGTCCGGCTTTTCGGCAGGTCTGGGCTAGAAACGTCTCCCGGTCCCAGACGTGTTCCGCGGCCACCTGGGGCAAAAGCAGGCCGGAATGCGGGCCGCGGCGCACCAGCAGTCCGTGTCGGCCCGGAACGACATCCTCGGCAGCGCAGGGGACCAGCGGGCTGAGGATTGAAATCTCCACGCTCAGATCGGTGAGTTCCTCCTTGTTCACCGGGGGAAACCGGGGATCGTTGAAGGCCGCGGCCGCGGCCATGCGGATGATGGTTTCCCGGATCGGCTGGTCGCCGATGACATGTCCGATACACCCGCGCAAATGGCCTTGCTTCTTAAGGGTCACGAACGCGCCGAATGGCTGCTCCAGCTTTTCCGAAATCGGCTTCGGCAGCATCACGTTCGCGTCAAACCGGGAAGCAATGCTCAGCCGGGCCAACTCCCGCAGATAATCCCGCTCCGCCTGGGACAGTTCAAACTCAAATTCGCTCATGTTCGTTCTCCCTAAAACCCCTCTTCCAACGGCGGAAAAACCAGACACGGCGGCAGGTCGTTCCTGGTGGCTAAGGGTCGCTCTCCGGGACGGACCACCACCTGACGATTTTGGACGTCCAGCCTGCCTTCGGCCAGCCATTGGAGGGCCTGAGGAAAAATACGATGCTCCAAAGCCAGGATGCGGCCGCCCAGTGCTTCGGCCTCCTCACCGGGCAAGGCCGGGACCGCGGCCTGGATGATGATCGGGCCGTGGTCCACCTCTTCATCCACGAAATGCACCGTGCATCCGGCCAAACGGACTCCGTACGCCGCGGCCTGGTCCTGGGCGTGCAGCCCGGGAAAGGACGGCAGCAGCGCCGGATGGATGTTCAGCACCCGCCCAGGGAAGGCGGCCAGGAGTTCCGGCCCCACAAGACGCATGAATCCGGCCAGGACCAAGGCCTGGACCCCGGCGTCGCGTAGGGCGCGGACCAATACCCGGTCGTAGGACTCCCGGTCCGAATAGTCCCGATGGGACAGAGTCTGAGAGAAGATGCCATGTTTCGCTGCCCGTTCCAACCCCTTGACTCCGTGGATGTTGGAAATCACTGTCTGGATGGTCACATCCAGTACCCCGGCTTCCATCCGGTCGATCAGGGCCTGGAGATTGGACCCGCTTCCGGAAATGAGCACGCCAATGGGTAGGGTCATGCCCCCGCGCCCCCGGAGCGGCCTTGACCGGCATGATCCAGGATGGCCTGAACCATGGCCGGAATGGTATAGTCCTCGGGCTGAATGTCGCCCTGAAAGCCATGGTTTTGCAAGGTGCGTTCGGTAACCGGCCCGATGCAGACCAGTTTCAGCGCGGCGCGGTGCTTTTGAATCAAGTCCGGGCGGATGGCCGCGAAAAAGTTGGTCACCGTGGAGGAACTGGTGAACGTAATGTACTGAATCTCTCCGTTCTCCAGGGCGGTCGTCACGTCCTGTGCGCCCTTGGCCACCGGCAGTGTCCGGTACACCGGCAGCACCTCCACCTGGGCTCCTGCCCGGAGCAATTCTTCGGGCAGGACTTCACGAGCCAGCTCGGCCCTGGGAATCAGCACCCGCTTGCCGACTACGTCCCTGGCCAGCAGCCCCTGGACGATGTCCTCGGCCACGTACTTTTCCGGGACGAAATCGGCCCGGATGCCCCGCCCAGCCAGCCCCTCGGCCGTGGCCGGGCCAATGGCCGCCACCCTGGTTGCGGCAAAGGCCCGGGCGTCCAGCCCCTGGCCTTCCAGCACGTCCCAGAACATGCGCACGCCATTGACCGATGTGAAGACCACCCAGTCGTAGTCGCCCAGCCGTCCGGCGGCTTCCTGAATGGGCGCCGCATCCTTCATGGGTTCCACGGCAATGGTCGGAAACTCATAGCAACAGGCTCCCAGGTTCTCCAGGGTGGCCACCACGTCGCTGGCCTGCTCCCGGGAGCGGGTGACCACCACGCCCTTGCCCAGCAGAGGTCGCCGCTCGAACCAGTTCAGCTTGTCGTGCAGGGAAACCACTTTGCCCACCACCAACAAGGATGGAGGCTTGAACCCCTGTTTTTGGGACTCCTCGGCAATATCGGCCAATGTGGAAATCAGCGAGCGCTGCCGGCAGGTTGTTCCCCAGCGGACCAGGGCCGCCGGGGTGCTTCCGGGCAGTCCGGCCTTGATCAGATTGGCCGAAATTTCCGGCAGGTTCTTCACGCCCATGAAAAAAACCAGGGTGCTGGTGCTTCGCGCCAAAGCCTCCCAGTCATGAGCGCTCTCGGCCTTGGTCGGGTCCTCGTGGCCGGTGATGAAGGACACCGAAGAGGCGAAACGGCGATGGGTCAGCGGAATCCCGGCATACGCCGGAGCGGCCACGGCCGAGGTCACCCCGGGGACCACCTCGAATTCGATGCCGTGCTCCAAAAGCTCCTCAACCTCCTCCGCCCCCCGCCCGAAGACGTACGGATCTCCCCCCTTGAGCCGGGCCACGACCTTCCCCGCCTTGGCCCGCTCCACCAACAGATCGTTGATCTTGTCCTGGGGCAGGGTATGGTCGCCGCCTTTCTTGCCGACGTAATATATTTCCGCGTCCGGTCGGCACCAAGCCAGAAATCGCGGATTGGCCAGATAGTCGTAAACCACCGTATCCGCGCTCTCCAACAACCGCTTGGCCTTGAGCGTGATCAACTCCGGATCGCCGGGCCCGGCGCCCAGCAGGTAGACTTTGGACATGAATGCTCCTACTCCATCAGCCCCTGCAACCGTTCGCGCAGGGCCAGCAGTTTGGATTGTTTTTCGGCGATATCCCTGGCCTTAGCCCGCTCTTTTTCCACCACTTCGGCCGGTGCCTTGGCCAGAAAATCATCATTGTTCACTTTGCGGGTGACGATGTCCAGTTCCTTGGCCGCCTTGTTCAATTCCTTCTCCAGGCGGGCCAGTTCGGTCTGGAAGTCCACGGCCCCGGCCAGGGGCACGAACACTTCCACCCCCTGAACCACGGCGGAAGCCGAGGCCTTGGGCGGGTTCAGGTCCGCTTCGACCTGAAATCCCTCAAGACGGGCCAGATGAACGATGGTCTCCCGGTTCGTCGAGAGGACTTCGGCCAGGGAGGCCTCCCGGCAACGCACCAGCACGTCCAGTTTTTGAGACGGCCCAATGCTGAGTTCGGACCGAATGTTGCGCACGCTGACCACGACCTCCTGAATCAGCCCCATGTCCCGCAAGGCCTGTTCGTCCAACTGGCCAGGCCGAGCCGGAGGATAGGGTTGGGCGGCCAGATTGGCTCTGGCGCCGCGGGCGGGCAGGGAGTTCCAAATTTCCTGGGTCACGAAGGGCATGACGGGGTGGAGCAGGAGCAGCACTTCGGAAAGCACGGTTTGCAGGCAAACCTGGGCCGTGGCCTGGGACTCGGCTTTATTCTGTTCCTGGGCTTCACCTTTTTCAGCCTGGACGGCTCCGGGCAGATCCGGTTTGACCATTTCCAGATACCAGTCGCAGAGTTCATGCCAGATGAACTGGTACAGCCCCATGGCCGCGTCGTTGAACCGGTATTCGGTGATGGCCGCGGCGTTTTCCTGCTTGACCTGCTCCAGACGGGTCAGGATCCAACGGTGGCGCAGATCCAGGTCCGCCGAAGCGGGAAGCACGTCCCCGGCTCCGTCCTGGGGCAGGTTGATCAGGGCGAAGCGGGCTGCGTTCCAAAGCTTGTTCACGAAAAACCGATAGCCCTGAATCCGGTCCTCGGACAGCTTGATGTCCCGGCCCATGGCCGCCATGGCCGTCAGGGTCATCCGCAGGGCATCCGTGCCGTACTGATCGACCATGGTCAGAGGGTCGATCACGTTGCCCTTGGACTTGCTCATCTTCTGGCCGTCGCTGTCCCGGACCAGGGCATGGATGTAGACGTGTTGAAAGGGGACCTCATCGCGGAAGTGCAGGCCCATCATCATCATCCGGGCCACCCAGAAAAAGAGGATGTCGAACCCCGTGACCAGCACCGAGGTGGGATAGTAGCTTTTCAGTTCCGAGGTCTCGTCCGGCCAGCCCAGAGTCGAAAAGGGCCAGAGGGCCGAGGAGAACCACGTATCCAACACGTCGCTTTCCTGGACAAGCTTGCCCGGACATTTGGGACAGCTTTTTGGATCTTCCCGGGAGACGATCATCTCGCCGCAAGACTGGCAAGTCCAGGCCGGGATACGATGGCCCCACCATATCTGACGAGAAATGCACCAGTCCCGGATGTTGTCCAGCCAGTCGAAATAGGTCCGCTCCCACTGCCGGGGATAAATCGCCGTCCGCCCGTCCTCCACGGCCTTGCGGGCCTTGGCGGCCAAAGGCCCTACGGCCACGAACCACTGTTTGGAGACCGCGGGCTCGATCACTGTCCGGCAACGGTAACAATGCCCCACGCTGTGCGGGTGGTCTTCCACGCGAACCAGAAACCCTTTTTCCTCCAGGTCCGCGACGATGCGCTTGCGGCATTCCATGCGATCCAGACCGGCGTACTCCATCCCGGCTTCGGCGCTCATCCGACCGTGATCGTCGATGACCTTGACCACGGCCAGATCGTGGCGTCGGCCCAGTTCAAAATCGTTCATGTCGTGGGCCGGGGTGACCTTCAGGCAGCCCGTGCCGAACTCCCGGTCCACGTAGGCGTCGGCGATGATCGGCAGCTTGCGGCCCACCAGGGGCAGGATGACCTCCTTGCCCACCAGGTGCGCGAACCGCTCGTCCTCGGGATGCACGGCCACCGCGGTGTCGCCGAGCATGGTTTCCGGCCGGGTGGTCATCACCGTCAGGCCTCCGGAGCCGTCGGCCAACGGGTAACGAATGGCATGCAGTCGACCGTCGGCCTGGGCATGTTCCACCTCCAGGTCGGCCAGGGCCGTATGGCACCGGGGGCACCAGTTGATGATGTAGTCGCCCTTGTAGATCAGCCCTTCCTCGTACAGCCGGACGAACACCTCCCGCACGGCCTTGGACAACCCGTCGTCCATGGTGAAGCGCAGCCGGGTCCAGTCCACCGAAGCCCCCAGACGACGCACCTGGTTCAAAATCTTGCCGCCGTACTCCTCCTTCCAGGCCCAGACCCGCTCCACGAAGGCTTCACGGCCCAGTTCCTCCCGGCTTTTGCCCTGAGCGGCCAGTGATTTTTCCACCACGTTCTGGGTAGCGATCCCGGCGTGGTCGGTCCCCGGCACCCAAAGCACGTCACGGCCTTGCTGGCGATGAAACCGGGCCAGGATGTCCTGGAGGGTCAGATTCAGGGCGTGACCCATGTGCAGGGAGCCCGTGACGTTGGGCGGCGGGATGACCATGGAATAGGTTGGTCGATCCGCCTGGGCCGGAGCAGTGAACGTACCCTGCTCCTCCCAGTATTCCAGCCATTTGGCTTCCACGTCACGGGGTTCGTACCCCTTGGACAATTTGGTTTCGGTCATTGGATGTCTTCTCCCTCTCATTCGTCGTGAACGGCGGCAGCCCGTTGAAAAACTCCCAATTGCTGCGTCACTGCAAAAAGTTCAAACTCTCACGTATCAACACATACGCTTCGACCTTGAACTTTTTTTGTTCCTTGCACTTGAGGTTTTTGAACGGCCTGCTGAATTAGGACTTGTTTTACACTCAAGTGGACTGCCATGGCTTGTTTCGCGTCGGCGGTCCTGGTACTCCACCAGCCCATGGACGCCCCCGACATGAAAATTTTGGGAACAAGGCACTTTCCGCGCCCCACGGGCTCAGGCTCAGGCCCAGGATCGGGCTCCATCTGTCTCTTATGGGACGAGTCGCATCTTTGGGCGATCCTGCTCTGGAGGTGCCTGGCCGCCTGGGGCGTCCCCTTGCGCTTGGCCAGGGCCTCGGAAATCGCGGCGGGCCTGCTGCGCGACCAGCCTCCGGCGGCCCTGTTCGTACCCGGAGGATGGGCCAGATTCAAGGCCGAAGCCTTGGGGCCGGACGGGCGCAAGGCCGTGGGCGACTATCTGCGTTCCGGCGGCGTCTACGTCGGCTTGTGCGGTGGCGCGGGCCTAGCCCTGCCTGACAACCACGGGCTGGCAGTATGTCCCTTATGCCGCAAACCTATGGCCCAGCGTCTGCCCAACTTCAGCGGCTCGGTGGCTTGCGCGCCTCAACAAGGCCACCCGCTGGTTCCGCAAGACATCCCCACCCTGATCGATCTTCCGGTCTGGTGGCCTTCCCAGTTCGCCATCCCAAAGGACACGACCACGGGCATCGAGGTTCTGGCCGCCTATGTCCGCCCCGGCCCGGACTTCTGGGTTTCCGACCTGGCCCTGGAGCAGGTGGCTGCACCGGAGCGCTCCGCCTGGGAACGGCTCTACGGGATCAACCTGGATCCGGAACGGCTTCGCGACGAACCGTGCATCGTCACGGGCCCGGCCGGAACGGGGCGATATATCCTGAGCTATGCCCATCTGGAAACCCCCAACTCCCCGGCGGCCAATTCCTGGCTGGGCCATATGCTTTCTTTCTTTATGGGGCAACCCCCGTGTCTTTTCGGAAATCGGACCGCTCCGGCCTGGAACTTCGCTGAAACGCCCATCGTCTGGGATGATCCGCGCCTGGCCCGTATCGCCGCTCACCTGGAGGCGATCATCGCCCTGGGCATGCGGCATTTTCTCCTGTTCTGGCGGCACCCCTGGCTTTTGGGCTGGCGGCGTGGCATCCCCGGCTTCGTACTGACCACCCTCTACGCCCAGGTTCAGACCATTCGCTCCCTGCCGCCCCATGCCGAAACCGAGGCCCTTTGGACACGTCACGCCGATGACATGGAAGCCCTGGTTCACGAGTTTCGCAAAAAAATGGAAGCCTACCTCATCGCCGAACGCCTGGTCATGCAGCGTACGCCTTCTTCCCCGGAAGGCAGCGCCTGCGACCAGGTCCAGAAACAACGCCGGGAGCTGATCGGCCGCTTTCCCGGATACGGCGGCCTGTTCGGCCGCATCGTCCGCCAACTGGATGAGCTGGTCTGGCTCCAGGCCGCCGCCGCGACACCAAACCTATGAGGAGATTTTCGAAAAAAACATCCTTCACCTCCCTCTCCGCCAGGGTGAGGGTGACGATTTCTGGATACAATGAATTCCATAAATCGCCATGACACGATCACGACTCCACCTTCGCCACACAAGGAAAAAACCATGTCCCATCAAGACACCTCCGTCCCCCATGACCTGACCAAAACGAACCAAGCGCACGACTTGGATACCTTCCGGACCGGCTGGACGGCCCTGCTCGGCCCCCCCAACTCCGGAAAATCCACCCTGCTCAACGCCATGCTGGGTCAGAAAGTGAGCATCGTCAGTCCCAAACCCCAGACAACCCGCAACCAGGTCACCGGAATTCTGACCAGGGACGGCTTGCAGGTCGTGTTTCTGGACACCCCCGGCCTGCACCGCCTGCGGGGCAAGATGAACTCTTTTCTGCTCAAGGCCGCCTGGCAGGCCCTGGCCCGGGCGGATATGGCCGTGATCGTCCTGGATGGAGCGCTGTACACGGACCGCCCCCACCTTTTTTCCGAGGACCTCCAACCTTTGCACGGTTCACGGGTTCGCTTGCCTCAGCCGCTGCTGGTCGCGGTGAACAAGATCGACAGGGTCAAGGATCGCAAGCGGCTGTTGCCCCTGATGGAGCAGATCGCCGGAACGTGGCCGGAAGCTGAAATCATCCCCCTGTCCGCGACCACCGGGGAAAACGTGGAGACCCTGATCGCCGGCATCGCCAAGTCCCTGCCCCTGGGCCCACCCCTGTTTCCCGAAGACCAGCTTTCCACCGTGCCGGTGCGGTTCATGGCCTCGGAAATCATCCGGGAAAAACTCTTTTTGAACCTGCACGAGGAACTGCCCTACCGGACCGCCGTGGACATCGAAAATTGGGACGACACGAGCAAGCCCGGCCTGACCCGGATTCACGCCGTGATCTTCGTGGAGCGGGACACCCACAAGGCCATGGTCATCGGCAAGCAGGGCCGCAACCTGAAGCAGATCGGACAAAACGCCCGGCTGGAATTGGAAGAATTGCTGGGAACCAAGGTCTATCTGGAACTCTGGGTCAAGATCCGGTCCAGATGGAGCGAGGACGAACGCTTCCTCCTCTCCCTGGGCTTCGGCTCGGCCCCGGATGGAGAGATCATGGAAGGCTTTGGAAGGTAGGGGCGTATCGCGGACGCCCCTGTCGTCGCCGATTTTTTTACAAGGTCAGCCCTTGTCCAGGATCATCCGCTCCAGCTTGACCGCGTCCGCCGCGAACAGGCGGATGCCGTCGGAGAGTTTTTCCGTGGCCATCTGATCCTCGTTGAGCATCCAGCGGAAGGCTTTTTCATCCAGGGACAGCTTCTCCTCCCCGAGGCTTTGCGCAGATTCGGGACTCAGCTTGCGCTCCAGCGTGCCTTGGCCGTCATGCAACTCCCGAAGCAAGTCCGGGCTGATGGTCAGCAGATCGCAGCCGGCCAACTCCAGTATTTCTCCGGCGTTGCGGAAGCTGGCCCCCATGACCTCGGTGGGGTAGCCGTGTTTTTTGTAGTAGTTGTAGATCCGCGTCACGGAGTGGACGCCGGGATCGTCCTGAGGGGCGTATCCGTCCCGACCCTCATGCTTCTTGTACCAATCCATGATCCGGCCCACGAAGGGGGAAATCAGCTGCACCCCGGCCTCGGCGCAGGCCACGGCCTGGGCAAAGGAAAACAGCAGGGTCATGTTGCAGCGGATGCCCTCCTTGGCCAGGACCTTGGCGGCGACGATCCCCTCCCAGGTTCCGGCCAGCTTGATCAACACCCGCTCCCGATCCACTCCGGCCCGCTCGTACAGCTCTATCAGTCGCCTAGCCTTGTCCACCGAGCCCTGCACGTCAAAGCTCAACCGGGCGTCCACCTCGGTGGAGACCCGCCCCGGCACGATCTTCAGGATTTCCACGCCAAAGGCCACGAACAGCTTGTCCATGGCCTCAGCCAAAAAAGCCTCCGTCGATCCGGCGTCACCCCGTGCCTGGGCTATGACCCCGTCCACCATATCCCCGTACTCCTTCATCCCCGCGGCCTTGAGAATCAGACTGGGGTTGGTGGTGGCATCCTGGGGCTGATACTCCTTGATGCTGGCAAAATCACCCGTGTCCGCGACAACAATGGAATGGGCCTTGAGTTGGTCCAATTGGTTGGGCATGGGGGCTCTCCTTATCTTCAGGGTTCAGTCGTGACGGCAAAATAGTCGTTCGAAAATTCCCGGCATCGTCTGCATCATTATGTGTCATTTTTCCAATATTCAGTGGGAACATATCATTCACCGCGGTCATCCTCAACACTCCATCCGCCACCGGTCATCCGCCGCAGTTCCTCTTCCCTGGCTGTCCCTTCCAGGACCGTGCAGCGGGTAAAGGTGGCCCCGTCCACGACTTCCTTGCGGACCTGAAAGTGTATCTCGCCCTGGGCCGCCAGCTGTGGCCAGTGGGTGATCACCAGGACTTGCTGCACCGAGGCCAGGGAGCGCAGGCGGTCGGCGACCTTGTTCAGGGTCATGCCGCCGATGCCGGCGTCCACTTCGTCAAAGATCAGGGTTGGATTGTCAGCGTCGGCCATCAGGCCGATGATCGCCAGGAGCACGCGGGACAGCTCGCCGCCGGAGGCAATTTCCTCCAGGGGTTGGAAGGGCTGACCGGGGTTGGGGGCCCAGAGCAAGCGAGGGCGGTGTTCGGTCAGACCGGGAAAGATTTCCAGGGGGGCGAAGGTGAATTCAATATTCAGATGTTCGGAAAAGCCCAGGTCCCGCAAGTCTCTGCCCAAGCGTCCTCCGACGTCCGTAGCGGTACGTCGTCGATCCGCGTCCAGCGCGGCCAGGGTTTCGGCCAGGTCGCTTCGCGCCTTTTCGATGTCGCGCTCCAATTGCTTCAGGTCCAGCCCGGAAGCGTCCAGATAGGACAAATTGGCGTCCACTTCTTCCTTGAGGCGGACGATTTCCTCCAGTGGGCGTTTCAGTTTGCGTTTGAGTTGAGAGAGGTCCCAGAGCCGGGCCTCGATGGATTCCAGTTCTCCCTGGGCGGTCTGGGTCCTGGCCCTGCCGCGCAGGCGGCGCTCCAAGTCGTGGAGGTGCTCGCCAAACTGAAGCAGCGCTTCGGCCTCGGAAACCGGCTTTGGAGCCGCTTCACCCGCCTCCACCTCCGCAGCCCCTGAAACCGTCTCCGAAATTCGCGGTGAAACCGTGCTTTCCAGATTCAGTACGGCCTTGCGCAACTTTCCCAGGGCGTCGTGCAGGCCGGTATCCGGTGTGCAAAGCAGTTCTATGGCTGAATCGACGTGTTGCTGGGCCTGGGCCTGGTCGCGCAGGACCTGTTTGCGCGATTCCAATTTTTCTTCTTCCCCGGGATTCGGATCAACCTTGGCGATTTCCGAGCGCTGGTATTCCAGAAGATCCTTGCGTTCCAGCAAATCCCGCAAGCGCTCTTCCAATTCGCGTTGGCGATCCACCAGGGTGGACAACGCGGCCAGGCGGCGATCCTTTTCCCGGACCAATTCCGGCTGTTCCAGAAACCGGTCCAGCAGGCGGGCATGGAAGGAGGGCAAGCGGAGTTGCTGCTGAGAATGTTGGCTGGCGTGAAGGATCAACCTGGAACGCAACCGTTTCAGACTCTCCTGGGAAGCCAGTTCATCGTTGACCCAGACCCGAGAACGACCGGACTGCGCTGACAGTTCGCGCCGGATCACCGTTTCGGCGCAGGAGCCATTCTCACCGCTAACGAAAACCGCCTCCACCCGTGCCTTGTCATGGCCCGGACGCACAAGGTTCACGGCCAGCTTTTCACCAAGCAGAAAATCCAGAGCCCGGAGGATGAAAGATTTTCCAGCCCCGGTTTCACCGGTGATCACATTCAAGCCTGGACCGAATTCAAGTTCCAGATCGTCGATCAGGGCGAGGTTGCGAATGCGCAGCAGTTCAAGCATGAGACAAAGGCATCGGATTAATCGCTATGCACCGGGTTGAATACCCAGGGCCGCGCGGATCGAGCCGTCCGGGTCGGCCGTGGCCAGGGCGTTGTTGAATTTTCGCGTTTCACTGTGCTGTTCGGCCCTCGAAGCTGCCAGAAGCAACTCCTCCAAACCTTCTTCTAGCCTGAACCCTTGGAGGTTGACCAGACCCAGTTTCAACCCCGCCAGCCAGTTACCGGGTTGATGCAGAGTGAGATGGGACAGCAAGGATAGCCGCAGCGGTTCAAAGCCCGGTTGCTTATCCAGCAATGCGTCCATGGACCGGCAAACGGTCATGTTCCGGGAATCCAGACGATGGGCCAGGATCAGACATTCCAGGGCGGATTCGGGAAGATGGCGCTCGTGGTCAAAAGGCAGCCCGGGCCGAGACAGCAGGTTCTGTCGCTGAAACGTTCCGGCCCAGGAACAATACATATCCAGCGGACTCAGGGGGGGTCTGGGAGAACGCCCGGAAAGCTTTTGATGGCGCATCCAGAAAGCCTTGGCCAAGGCGAGTTCTCCCAGATGCAAGGCCGCCAGGGAAGCTGTCCGAGCGAGTGCCAGGTCATTTTCAAAAGGCAGGTCGGGCTGGAGTAGCGCCCTGAGGTCGTGAAGGACCAAACCCCGTTGGTACGTCCCCAACCAGAAACCCAACAAAGCCTCTCGCTTGCGTGGAGACTCGGGCAGATCAAGCAACAGGTGACGCAAGCCTTCCTCGCCCAGGGGCGCCCGCCGAGCCTGCCACAGGCGATACAGCGTCAATGCCCACGGCAGAGCGGGAGGTTCGGACAACGTCGATGATCTGGCCGGGGCTTGGGTTGCGGTCTCAAGCAGCTTTTGCGCGCGATGGATCGCCAGATGCTCTTCCTGGATCCTGGCCCAGGCCGCCTTGGCTGTTTGTTCAGCCAAACGTTCATTACGAGAGTAATGGTTGATCTTGGACTTGAGTTCCAGGGCGTGGCTGAATACCCCGATTTCTCTGTCCGGTGCAAAGGTTTCTTCCAGCCCTGGAATCCCGGAAGGATTGAGCACGAGGCATCCGCAGGACGCGGCCTCGAACAACCGGAAATTGATTTCCCCGAAAATGGACTCGTTAGGCGCCAATTGCGTTTCCTGGTAGACCTCCAGCATCTGTTGAAAAGAGACGTCCTGGATTAGTTCCATTTGGAACTCGCGGCGCAAAAAATCGACGAATCGTTTCCGGGAAGGACGATGCTCGGTCACCCGGCCCACGAAACAGACCGCACGCTGCCGCTGACTCCACCCCTTCCAAGACAGGCGACGTCCAAACCATGGCAGCCAGAATGCCGGGACGTTGGTCAGCTTTTGCAGAGAATCGCTCCAGTTCCGTTGCGTGGAGCAGACCAAATCGAACAGACGGACGTACTCCATCTGCCAGAAAACATTCAAATGCGTGTCAATGGACCAGAAGACCTTGAGCCCGGAAACCTTCCCCAGGCCCTTCAGAAGCACCCGCGGGCCAAGGCTTTCCTGTTGAATCACCACGTCCGGCTCGAAGCGATGCTCTTCCAGCAGGCGGGGCAGATCGTGAATCCCAGGCTTGGGGTGCAGCCCCAGAACCGTATGTCCCAAGGATTGGAACTCTTTTTGAAGCGAGCAATTAATGACGCAAAGACGCATGCCACGACCTCGTCAACGTTGGATCATCCTTTGGGCGTTCATGGAAGTTGAAATATTCGAACCTGCAAAGTAAACAACCTGGGCCGGGGCGCACCGCTGCCTCGATCTACCGTCACTCTTAATCCCAAGGAGCACGCCCATGCCCATTTTCGAATACGCCTGTCCCCAGTGCAACCATGTTTTCGAGGAACTGGCCCGGCTTTCGGACCAGGAAACCAAGTTCTGCCCGAAGTGTGGCTCGGGACAAGCCGTGAAAGTCATGTCCGTCTGCCGTGCATCCACGTCCGGACCCTTCGTTGAAACCTCGCCCTCCAGTTTTGCTCCGAGCTCCGGATGCGCTCCGGGAAGAGGCTTTTCCTGAGGCGTGTAGTCTGGCTTCAGGTCTGAAGCCTTTTTTGCAGTCCGCACCGGCGGCACTTCAGGCACCCAGCCTGAAGTCCGTCCGGGGCGAAATCCATGGGGCAGGGCGGCGACATGCGTCGCGTCCCGGCCTTTTCCCATTCCCGCCATAGGTATTCCCGGTCCACCCCCGGATCGATCACTTCCCACGGAAAAACCTCGTCCCGCGCCCGTTCCCGGTCCAGATACCAAGCCGGATCGCCCGGCCACCGTGCCAAAGCCGCGGTCCACACCTCCAGTTCACGACCTTTCAGGTCGGCGGCAAGCCGGATCAACTCGTGAACCCGCTCGTCACCACGGGCCAAGAGCCCTTGAATCCTGGCCAACCCCGGAGCGTCCGAGCGGACCTGAACCCCGGTCATGCTTTTGGTCGCCTTACGGACTTGGGAAATTCGATCCTTGAAGGCCTGTTCATCGGCCATGGCCGCCCATTGCAAAGGCGTCCAGGGTTTGGGCACCAAGCAACCCAGCCCCAGGGTGATCAACTTCAGGTTGGTTTTGCCTCGCCCGCCGCCACTAACCCGGACCCGGTCCACTTCCCGCAGGAACAGGCCGAACTCTTCCCAGTCCGCGTCGGTCTCCCCAGGCCAGCCCACAAGCAGATAAATTTTCAGATGATTGAACCCTTTACGGGAAAGCCGTTCCACGGTTCGCAGAAAGGCCTCTTCACGGACGTGCTTGTTCATCGAGTCCCGCAACGTCCGGCCGGCCCCTTCCAGGGCCAAGGTGATCGTGCGCGTTCCCAGGGCGCGCAGGGTGTCCAGCAGCTCTTCGGTTAGACCCTCGGCCCGCAAGGAGGACAAGGAGACGTCGACCTTTCGCTCGCCCAGCCAGGTAAGAAAACGTTCCAAGTACGGCCAGTCCGTCAAGGCCGTGCCCACCAGCCCCACTTTACGCGGCTGTTTACGCAGCACGATTTCCTGGAGGTCGTCCAGGGAAGCAAGTCTGGGCGGACGGTACACGTATCCCGCGGCGCAGAACCGGCAACCGTGCGGACAGCCCCGGTTGACTTCCAGTAGCAGGGTGTCCCGGAACACGGCGTCCGGGGTGATGAAACTGGAGCTGACCGGGGCTTCCAGTCCGCCCAGGGGTGAGGAATGCAGGTGCATGGCTCGACGTACGGGCGACCTGCTTTTTCCGGGAACGTAGACCCCAGGCATGGCCCCGACCAAGTCCAGAGCCTCGTCACGGGAGCCGTTACGGACATACGCTTCAGCCAAGACCTCCAAACAGTCGGCCAGACCGGCCTCGGCCTCCCCCACCCAGAACAGATCCACGCTGGGAGCGATGGGGGCGGGGTTCATAAACGCGAGCGCCCCTCCGGCCATGACCAGTGGCCAGGAGGGGCGTCGCACGGCGTCGGGGGCGATCCCGGATGCCGTCAGGATACGGAACAAATGGAGGTAATCGAACTCGTAGGTCAGGCTGAAAGCCACGATGCCAAAGGCGCCCAGTCCGCGTTTTCCAAAGGGCCGGACCAACTCGAACCGGTCCGGGTCCCAGAACACCGGCTCCACTGCCAACGTCGGACGAGACCGCAACAGCTCCAACACCGCCTGCCATCCCAGGCTGGAATAGGCCAAAGCGGGCTTCTGGGGAAAGACCAGGGCAATGGGCAGGCGACCGCCCCATTCCTGCTCTGGAGTGGCCCGCGAGCCGGGGGGACGGCGACCGCGTTTCACCCGTTACTCCGGCGTTGTTGTGGCGGTACGCACACCGACGACGCACCGGC
Organism: Desulfonatronum thiodismutans; assembly: GCF_000717475.1. Lineage (NCBI taxonomy): Bacteria > Pseudomonadati > Thermodesulfobacteriota > Desulfovibrionia > Desulfovibrionales > Desulfonatronaceae > Desulfonatronum > Desulfonatronum thiodismutans. The sequence goes on along the minus strand of NZ_JPIK01000005.1, from coordinate 98,659 downwards.
CATGGTCCACTTGATTGTCGAGGTCAGGCTTTGAAACTCCGCGAACTGAATCAATCCGCCTGCTTGCGCAGAAAGGACGGAATCTCGAACTCCTCTTCATCAAAGACGAAATCCTCTCCCCCCCCGCCGGAGGCCACACGAAGCATCCTGTTCGGCGCTTGAGTATGGGGCTGGGCCAATCCTCTGGAAGGACCCTGAGATTGTCCTTGGTTGAGTTGACCGTGTTCACTGCGTAGTCCCTTGCGCAGATAGGCCGGGATGCTGCGATCCTCAGCGCTGGAAGGAACGTACGGACGTCGGACGATATTGCCGGAGTTGCCCGCGTTGTTGCGCACCCCGCCCAGATCAATCACTCGGGACGAATCCTCGCCTCGCCCGACAGTAGCGGCGTTCGTGCCGATGCCCGTGGCGATCACTGTGATCCGCATCTCGTCGCCGGCATCCTCGTCAAACACGGTGCCGAAGAAAATCTTGGCGTCGTCGTGGGCCGCCTCATGAATGATGCTGGCCGCCTCGCTAACTTCATCAATGGTCATATCCGGAGCGCAGGTGATGTTCAGCAGCACGCCCTTGGCTCCGTCAATGCTCACGTCCTCCAGCAGCGGACTGTTGATGGCCTTCAGAGCGGCCTCCCGAGCCCGGCCCTCGCCCTTGGCGATGCCCGTGCCCATCATGGCCAGCCCCATCTCGGACATGACCGCCTTGACGTCCGCGAAGTCCAGATTGATCAGCCCAGGGACCATGATCAGGTCCGAAATACCTTTGACCGCGTAGAACAGCACCTCGTCGGCCTTCTTGAGCATGTCCAGGAAGGCGGCCTTTTGGGCAGCCAGGGAGAGCAGCCGATCGTTGGGAATGGTGATGATCGTATCCACGGCGTCGGCCAGGGCCGCGGCCCCTTTCTCGGCCTGAAGCAATCGTTTCTTGCCCTCGAAATAGAACGGCTTGGACACCACGGCCACGGTCAAGGCGCCCATTTCCCGGGCCACCTGGGCGATGACCGGGGCCGCGCCGGTGCCGGTACCGCCGCCCATGCCCGCGGTGACGAAGACCATGTCCGCCGGCTCCAGAATCTTGCGGATTTCGTCCACGCTTTCCAGAGCCGCCTCGCGACCAATGTCCGGATTCGCCCCGGCTCCCAGCCCCTTGGTCAGCTTCTCGCCCAATTGAATCTTGAATTCAGCCCGAGATCTGTTCAAGGCCTGTACGTCCGTATTGGCCGCGATGAACGTGACGCCCTTCAAAGAAGAACAAATCATGTTGTTCACGGCGTTGCTGCCCCCGCCGCCGACCCCGACGACCTTGATCATTGCATTGATGTCGTTCTCAAGTTCCATGAACTGCATACGCTTCTCCTCCCTGTTCGCTTACCTGATGGTCAAAAAATGTTGTTCCATATCCTTGGGCGATTTCCCCGTCCGCTCCGTTATCGCCCTTCTCACTCATCTCCGTCGCTCAGCGTTCCGACGAGGCATCACCGCGCACACTCGGTGAATCTCAAATTTCAAATTTCAAATTTTATCATCCCGCGTTCCACTCAGGAAACATCCGAAAACCACTTGCGCATCCGGTTCAGGATACGGTTGAAAATATGGGTGTCCCGAATCCGGAACCGCTGATCCAGTCCTTCCTTGCGTGCCCCGTACATCAGCAGCCCCACGGCGGTGGAATACATCGGGTTCATCACCACGTCCTTCAACCCGCCCACTTCCCGCGGATAGCCGACGCGGGTGGGCAGGTTGAAAATCTGCTCGCCCAGCTCAGACATCCCATCCAGCAAAGCTGATCCTCCGGTCAGGACGATTCCGGCTCCAATCAGATTTTTGCACCCGGACTGGTTCAGATCCTGTTCCACCAGGGCTAGAATTTCCTCCATCCGCGGCTCGCAGATCTCCGCCAGCACCCGTCGGGAAACCCGCCGGGCCTCACGACCGCCCACGCTGGGCACGTCGATGATCTCGTCCTTTTGCACGATGTCCGTCAGGGCGCAGCCGTATTTTATCTTGATTTTTTCCGCGGCCAGCATCGGCGTGCGCAGGCCGAAGGCGATGTCGTTGGTCAGGTTGCTGCCGCCCAAAGCCAGGACCGATGTATATTTAATGGAATTGTTGGAGAAAATCGCCACGTCCGTGGTCCCTCCACCGATATCCACCAGGGCCACGCCGATTTCTCGCTCCTCCGGAGTCAACACGGCCTCGGTGGATGCCAGGGACTGCAGGACGATGTCCGCCACGTCCAGGCCGGCCCGATGGCAGGAACGAATGATGTTCTGGGCGCTGCTCACGGCTCCGGTCACGATGTGCACCTTGACCTCCAGCCGCACCCCGGCCATCCCGATGGGGTCGGCGATACCGTTTTGTTCGTCGACGATGAACTCCTGGGGCAGGATGTGGATCACCTCGCGGTCCAGGGGAATGGCTACGGCTTTGGCCGCGTCGATGACCCGCTCCACGTCCTTGGGCGTCACTTCTCCGCCCTTGACCGCGATTACGCCGTGGCTGTTGAAGCCCTTGATGTGGCTGCCGGCGATGCCGGAATACACCGAACGGATCTCGCAGCCGGCCATCAGTTCGGCCTCTTCCAGAGCCTTTTTGATGCACTGCACGGTCTGCTCGATATTCACCACCACGCCTTTGCGCAGGCCCGAGGACGGAGCCGTGCCGATGCCCACCACGTCCACGCCGTTGGGCGTGGCCTCTCCTACCACGGTGCAGATCTTGGTGGTTCCGATGTCCAGCCCGACGATCAGATCGGATTTGGATGATGATTTTTTCGCCATTTTCCGCTCCTCGATTTCGCTGTCAGGGCTGTTTCAACAGGACCCAGGCCTTGCCCGACATGACGGTCAACCGTTCAATATTGTTCAGCTCTCCACGAGAGCGCAAATCTTCCCAAACCTGATTCATAATTGCACGATGCCCGCGCCAGTCGCTCAGATCAAAATGAATCACCAAGCCCCGATCTTCCAGATGGATGCGTAAATGATTCGCGTCCTCCACCTTTAACCAAGCCACCTCTGAAAACCCGAACGGGAACTCCAAACGCTCCACGGCCCGCACCCACTCTTCCATCAATGGCCAATTCGGTTCCGCGCCGTCCTCCAGGATCAGGACCGGCAAGGACACGAAGCGACCCAGTTCCAGCGCGGCGATGGGGCCCCCTTTGCGATCCGCGTAATACAGCGATCCACCCTGTTGAACCCAGAAAAACGGCTCGCGCTCCACGATGTCGATGGCCACCCCGTCCGGAAGCACCCGTCGGACCGAAGCGCTTTCAATCCATGGGTTGTGCTGCAGTTTGCGACTGATTTCACCCAGACTGACCTCCAGGATGTTCATGCCCACGGTCACGCCGCTCAGATTCAGCACTTCCGGGGTGCTGAGCTGCCTGTTGCCGATAATCTCCACGTTTGAGACGGCAAAATGGGTGGACGTGGTCAACGCCCGGTAACCGTAGACCAGCCCGAGGCTGATGCTCCCCAGCAGCGTCGCCACCAGCAGCAGCCCCAAGGTCCAGCCGAAAAAACGTAACATGAACAGGACCAGCCCCGCCAACAGCGCGCCGATACGCAGCGGTTTCCTGGTTGCTTTGTTCCGGGCCGGCTTCACTGTCGGCTTTGCCGTTCGCTTTGGCACGGAGCTCGAGCTTTGCTTGCGCGCCCACTTGTTGCTTTGGCGCGCTCCGGGGCTGAACCAACCGCCGGATCGGAGCCTCGCGGCGGCCACGCTCATGCCAGCACCTTGACCTCGGTTTCCAGTTCCAGACCGAAGCGAGATGCAACCCGTTCCCGTGCCAGATCCAGCAGAGCAAAGGCGTCGTCAGCAGACCCGCCCCCGAGGTTGATCAAAAAATTCGCGTGCAGCTCGGAAAAGGCCATGTCGCCTCTCTGAAACCCGCGCAACCCGACCAGGTCCAGAAGCCTGCCCGCCGGGTTCTCCTCGTCGGGATTCTTGAACACGCACCCGGCCGAGGCCATGGTGATCGGCTGAGTCTGTTTCTTCCGATCGAACCATTTGCGCATCCGCGCTCGGACTTCATCAGGCACGTCGCTTTCGACCCGCAATTCCGCGGCCAGCACCAGCTGAACCGCATCGTCAAGCCCCGAGTCGAACCGCCGGTATCCGAACTGGAGATCAGCGGCATCAAGCCACCGGCCACCCCGCTCCGGGGTCCAGATCAAAACTCGCTCCAGAACCTGGCCCATCTCCAGCCCGTACGAACCGGCATTCATGGCCACGGCCCCGCCCACGGATCCGGGAATCCCCGCCCATGGCTCCAAGCCGCGCAAGCCGCGAGCCGCGCACCAGCCCAGCAGCCGCGGAAGCCGCAAGGCTCCTGGGACCCGAATCCGGACCCCTTCCCGGTCCTTTCCTGGAATCTGGTTTCCATCCCCGCCCAATTCCATGATCTCAGGATCACCGCCGCCTTCCAGTCGGAGCAAAACCAGGTCCAGATCCCGGTTCGCGGCCAGGATGTTGCTTCCTTCCCCCAAGACCATAGGCCGGGCACCGAGTTTGGCCGTTTGCTCGGCCAACAGGCCGGCTAGGTCATCCAAGTCCGGGGATTCACGGACCACGATCTCGGCCATGGCCTTGCCGCCCAATCGCAAAGTCGTCCGGTCGGCCAGAAGCGGGCCTCTCGTTACCTTCACGGGATCATCCTCACGCAGCCGCCAAAAAACCTTGTCCAGCCTGCCACACATTGCCGGCCCCCAAAGTCAACAGCACGTCGCCCGGTCGCAGGATGTCCGGCAGAGCCTCACCTGCCGTGCCCATATCCGGGAAGAAGTCCACCGGGGTCTGGCTGACCTGCCGAATGCCCTGAGCCAGACTGCTTCCACTGATGCCGGGCAAAGGAGCTTCCGATGCCGGATAAATCTCCAGCAACAACAAACGGTCGGCTTGGTCGAAGGCCCGGCAAAAATCACCGAACAGGGCTTTGGTTCGGGAAAAACGGTGGGGCTGAAACAACACCACCAGCCGTCTCCCCGGAAAAAACTCCCGCGCGGTGCGCAATGTCGCGACTATTTCCTTGGGGTGATGCCCATAGTCGTCCACCACGGTCACGCCGTCACGCTCGCCCTTGATCTCGAAACGCCGCCCCACACCGCCAAAGTTGGTCAAACCGCGCAGCACCGCTTCTTTGGGCATGCCGATTTCAATGGCCACGCCCACAGCGCCCAAAGCATTCAGCACATTATGCCGCCCCGGTTGAGCCAAATTGACTTCGGCCCAGGTTTCTCCGCGCCAACTGATCTGGAAGGGATTGCCCGGGCGACCTTCCAGTAGTTCTCCGCGCACATCGTTGTCCGCACCAAACCCATAGGTCACAACAGGACGACGGACCTGGGGCAAAACTTCCTGGACACCTGGATCGTCGCCGCAGACCACGTTCAGTCCGTAGAACGGCACCTTGTTCATGAACTGGACAAAGGCCTCCTTGATGCTCGCCAAGTCCGGGTAAAAATCCAGATGGTCCGCGTCGATGTTGGTCACCACGCTGATGATCGGAAACAGGCACAGAAACGAGCCGTCGGATTCATCCGCTTCGGCGATCAGGTACTCTCCCTGGCCCAGCAAGGCGTTACTGCCGTAATTGCGCAGCCGTCCGCCGATGATCACCGTGGGGTCCAGCTCAGCTTCCTTAAAAAGGGTCGCCAGAATTGACGTGGTGGTGGTCTTGCCGTGGGTTCCGGCCACGGCGATTCCGGTCCGCAGCCGCATCAGTTCGGCCAGCATTTCCGCCCTGGGAATGATTGGAATTCCCAGGTCCCGTGCTTCCTGGACCTCCGGATTGTCGTCCCGCACCGCCGTGGACTTGACCAGCACCTGGGCTTGATCCAAGCGCCCCCTGCAATGCCCGACATACGTGACCGCGCCGAGGGTCCGCAGGTGATCCAGCACTGGGCTGGGGGCCACGTCCGAACCCGAGACGCTATAGCCCAAATTCAGCAACACTTCCGCGATGCCGCTCATTCCGGAACCGCCCAGGCCGACCATGTGGATGGACGTGACTTTTGACTTCATCCCCGTTGCACCAATCCTTCAAGTTCTCGAACCACGTCAGCCCCGGCCTCCGGCCGCCCCAATTCCCAGGCTGCCTTGCGCATGTCCCGCAACTTGCCGGGAATATCCAACAAATCCTTGATCACGGTCCATAATTGGACCTGAGCCAGATAGCTTTCCACCAACACCATGGCCGCCCCGGCCTGCTCCAACTTCCGGGCATTGAGCATCTGGTGGTCATGGGTGGCATAGGGGAAGGGAACCAAGACGCTGGGTTTGCCCATGACCGTCAATTCAGCCAGCGTCGTCGCTCCGGCCCGGCACACCACCAAATCCGCCCAGGCGTAGGCCTCGGCCACGTCCTCAATGAACGGCTCCACGCGGACCTGCTTCCAGCCGGCCCGGGCATACTCCCCGGAAATCCTCTCCCAGTCCGCCTTCCCGGTCTGATGCCACAGGGAGATCCGCTCTTCGCGAAACCCGTCCATGGAGTCCAATACGGCTTGATTCAAGGCCCTGGCCCCCTGGCTTCCGCCGAGGATCAACACATTACGCCGCGGGCTGTCCCCTTCGGGTTGGGCGGAGCGCAGGAGGCGAACCGCCTTGCGCAACGGATTCCCGGTGACTACCACCTTCCGAGGATCGAACAGATGGTTATCGTCCGGCAGGGAAAGCAGCACTCGGCGTACCAGCCTTCCCAGCAGCCTGTTGGTCATCCCGGGCAGACCGTTCTGCTCGTGAATCGCCGTCGGCACGCGCATCATCCAGGCCGCCAGAACCAGGGGAAACCCGGCATAGCCGCCCAAGCCCAGCACCACATCCGGCTTGAACCCGCGAACAATGGCAATGGCTCGCGACACGCTGAGCGGCAACCACCACAATATGCCCAGGGCCCGCCAACCCCGTCCCAGTACGCCGGAGACCGGGAGGGCCTGGAAGTCCAGGCCGGCGCTAGCCGCCCACCCGCCTTCCGGCCCGCGCCCACCGCCCACGAAGAGCAACCGGATGTCGGGATGCCGCTCTCGCAGCTCTTCGGCCACGGCCAGGGCCGGGAAAATATGCCCTCCGGTTCCCCCGGTAGTCAGGATCACCCGGTTCATAGCGTTGCTCCGTTTAGCCGACCTGCCGACGCTCCGGCGCTCCGTGACAGGTTCAACAACACGCCCACGCAGAGCAAGGAGATGACCAGGCTGGACCCTCCGTAGCTCAGAAACGGCATGGGAACGCCTTTGGGCGGGACCACGCCCAGAACCACGGCCATATTCAGCACGGCTCCCAGAGCAAGAATCAACAGCATGCCGAAGGCGACGAACCGCTCCTGCAAGCCGTCCTGCAACCTGGCGATGCGCAGTCCTCGCCAGAGCAAGACGCCCACCAGGACGAAAATCACGGATACGCCGACAAAGCCCAGCTCCTCGCCGATCACGGCCATGATAAAATCCGTATGCGCCGCGGGCAGAAAAAACAGCTTCTGCTTCCCGGCCCCCAATCCCTCGCCCAGCCAGCCTCCACCGCCCAGGGCGTACAGGGATTGAACCAGTTGATAGCCTACGTCCTGGGCGTCCTGGAACGGGTCCAGAAACGCGAACCAGCGTCGGAAGCGGTAGGGGGAACTCATCACCAGGAAAATCGCTCCCATCAGGGCCATGAACGAGGTCGCCCCTAAATAGACCAGCCGGGTTCCCCCTACGAAACTGATGCAAAAAAGGATCAGCATTAGCGAGGCCGCTCCGCCGAAATCCGGCTGGGCCAGGAGCAAAAGGCACAACGCCCCGGTGATGAACACCGGCGGCAAAAAGCCCACCCCGAAGGTGCGGATCATTTCCTGCTTGCGGCTGAAAAACGAGGCCAGATAAAGGACCAGGGCCACTTTGGCAACTTCCAGGGGCTGGATCATGATTGGTCCCAAAGACAGCCAGCGTGTCGCCCCTCCGGCCTGCACCCCCAAGGGCGAAACCAGGGTCAGAACCAGCAGGCCTCCGGCCAGGGCCAGCCAGACATACGTGAGTCGAAGATACAACTGACGGGGAATGGCCGCGGCCGCACTCATCACGCCCAGCCCGATGATCAGAAAGACCAGGTGTCGCTTGAAAAAATAGTATTTATCCGCGTAGAAACGTTCGGCCATGATTCCGGTGGAGCTGAGTACCATTACCAGGCCCAAACCGGAGAGCAGCAGGGCCACGGACAGCAACCAGAAATCAACTCCTTCGCCGCGCCCTGCTCCGGGCCCGCGGGCGGACACAGCGGCAAGCCTAACCATGGTCTCGCTCCGCAAGGGTCTGGAGGTGATTCTGAAACGTCATGCCGCGATGCTTGTAGTCCCGGAAGAGGTCGAAACTGGCCGTGGCCGGCGAGAGCAATATCACGTCCCCGGGACGGGCCTGGAGCCAGAGCCGGTCCATGGCCCGTTCCAGGGTCGGTTCCCAAAACAGCGGCGTCCCGGCATCGGCCCAGGCCGCCTCGAAAATTTCCCGGCTGGCCCCGAACAGCCCCACGGCCCGAGCCTTGCTTTGCACGAGAGGTTTCAGGCCAGCCAGGTCGCCACCTTTAAACACACCTCCGGCCAGCAGTAGCACCGGACGGTCAAAGGCCTCCAGAGCGGCCCGCAGGGCCTGGACCGTGGTGCCCTTGGAGTCGTCCACGAAAACCACGCCGCTCTGCTCGGCCACGATTTGCAGCCGGTGGGGCAAGCCGGTGAACCCGTCCAGGACCGTCTGGGCAGCGGCGCGGGTTAGGCCGAAGGGCAGGCAGGCCTGGAACGCGGCGGCGATGTTGGCCTGATTGTGCCGTCCGGGTAGGGCCGGACAGGTCAAATCGGATTGCGTGCCAAAATACTCGGTCCTGGCCAGGGTCACGCGACGCGCCTGGACCAGCTCCCGCATTTCCTCGGGAAAAACAGCCGTATCCTCGGGTTCCTGGCTGGCGAACAGGGACAGCTTGGCCTGAAGATACTCTTCCATATCCTGGTGATAATCCAAATGGTTCGGACTGACGTTGAGCAGCACGCCGACATTGGGACACAGCGAACGCGTGTTCAGAAGTTGAAAACTGCTTACTTCCAAAACAAGGATATCGGCTTTCTTGAAATCCGAGGGTGAACCGGTTTCCGCGGCCAGCATGCGTTCCCAAACATACCGGGACAGCGGTGTCCCGATGTTTCCGCCTACGAACACACGGCGGCCCGTGGCTTCCAGAAAGCGTCCGATCAGGGTGGTGGTCGTGGTTTTACCGTTGGTTCCGGTCACCGCAATAATCGGTTCGTCCACAAAACCCAGGGCCAGTTCCAGTTCCGAGATCACCTGATCCGTCCCAAGGCCGGTCAACCAGGGCTCCAGCTTGCGCCGGTTCACGCCCGGACTGAGGACCACCAAAGCGGCGTGGTCGAACTGCTCAGTGCAATGACCGCCCTCCCGCACGTCCCAGCCCCGCTTTTCAGCCTGGTCACGGACCTCTCGACTCACCTTCCCGGAATCCACCAATCGAACCGCGCCGCCCAGATGGTCCAGCAAGGCGGCCGCGGCCATGCCAGATTGGCCCGTGCCGACGACCACGGCTATTTTTCCGGGTTGGACCCGTGACGGCGCTGAACCGGGCAATAACTGGTGCGGGTTGGACATGTGTCGTGCTCGAACTTATTAGCGGAGTTTCAAGGCGCTCAAGGAAATCAGGGCCATGATGATGGAAAAAATCCAGCACCGGACAATGATCTTGGACTCCGGCACGCCTTGGAGTTCAAAATGGTGGTGCAGGGGCGCCATCCGAAAGATGCGCTTGCCACCTGTCACCTTGAAATACCCTACCTGAAGGATCACGGAGAGGGTCTCTATCACGAAAAGCCCTCCCACAATCAACAGCAGCAGTTCCTGCTTGGCCAACACGGCGATGAACCCCAGGACGCCGCCCAGACTCAGACTGCCCACGTCGCCCATGAACACCTGGGCCGGGTAGGCGTTGAACCACAAAAAGCCCAGCCCCGCGCCCACCAAGGCGGCGCAGAAAACCGTCACCTCGCCGACACCGGGCACGTAGGCCACTTGGAGATACTTGGCGATCTGCACGTGACCGGCTACGTAAACGAAGATGCCGAAGCATGCCGCGGCCACGATCAACGGCACAATTGCCAGGCCGTCCAGCCCATCGGTCAGGTTGACTCCGTTGGACGAGCCGACCATCACCAGCACGGCGAAGGGGATGTACATCCAGAGCATGTCCGGCTGAAGCATCTTCAAAAACGGAAAATACAGGATCGTGGAATAGGCCGGTTGGAGCAACAATAGCGATATCGCCCCCAGGGCTACCACGATCTGTCCCAGCAGCTTGCCTCCGGCGCTCAAGCCCTGATTACGTTTTTTGACCACCTTCAGGAAGTCGTCCCACAAGCCCACCAGACCGAAACCCACGAAGACGAAAATGGTCAGCCAGAGGTAGACGTTGGTCAGGTCCCCCCAGAGCAGGACACTGGTCAGCAGGGAAAAAGCGATCAGCAGGCCGCCCATGGTCGGAGTTCCGGCCTTGCCGTTGTGCTTGGGCACGTCCTCTCGGATGTGCTGGCCGCACTTCAACCGTTGCAGCCAGGCGATGAAAAGTGGCCCCAGGACGATGGATATCAGCAACGCGGTGAGCAGGGCGTACACGGATCGAAAGGTGATGTAGCGAAACACGTTAAAAACGATGTATTCGCTCCCCAGCGGGTAGAGGAGGTGATAGATCATGCGTTCGGCTCCGTTCGCAGGGCTTCAAGATAAAGTTCCATTTTTCCGGCCCGGGATCCCTTGAACAGGATCACGCCTGCACTCTCGTCTTGACCGGCTCCACGGACGGTTCCTCTGGTCACAACTGACTTGCGCCACGCTTCCAGGAAGTGTTCAGGAGTTTCACATACCGTGAACCCCGCCATTGCCTTCACCGTCGCCAATCCGTTCCGGACGTCCGCACCGTGTCCGCCGTGATAGAAGACCTCGGAGCAGACTCCGCCCAAGACCCGGCCAAGCTCGTAGTGCTCGGCCCCGGCCGAGGCCCCCAATTCCAGCATGTCTCCCAGAACGCAAACCAGGCGGCGCCCCTCGGCCAGGGCATGAGCCCTGCTCAGAGCCAAACGCATGGACAGGGGATTGGCGTTATAGGTGTCGTCCACCAGGATCCAAGCTCCGTGACGTTCAACATTGAAGCGTCCCGGCAGGGCCAAATCAACGCTCAAACCATCCTGAATCGCGCCCGGGTCGATGCCCAGCAGGGTGGCCGCGGCGGCCGTGGCCAGCACGTTCTGCGCCACGGGAGTGCGCTCCGTCGGCCAGGAAAGGGCCAGATTCTGGCCTTGCAGACGCAACTCCAGCCCCATCCGGTCCGAACCGATCCGGAACGGCTTCCCGCACCAGAACTCCGCATCCGGGGCCAGCGTGGAAAATCCGTGAATTCGGTCCGTGGAGGCCAAGCTTTCCCGCCATAACTCCGGGCAATCCATGTTGACCAAGGCCTTACCCTCTGGACTGAGATACGTAGCCAGCCGAGACTTTTCCGCGGCCACTCCGGGCACGCCACCCAGCTCGGCCAGGTGCGCGGGGCCGGCATTGAGCAGGATCGCCAAATCCGGACGCAGAATCGCGCCCAGTTCATCCATGTCCCCGGGGCGGCTGATCCCGGCTTCCATGACCCAAAAATCCTCTTCCCCGGTGCAGGCCAACAAGGACAAGGGCAGTCCGATCTGGTTGTTCAAGTTTAACCGGTTTCGGCACGTGGTCCCGGCCCTGGAACAGACTTGGGCCACCATTTCCTTGACCGTGGTCTTGCCTGCGGAGCCGGTCACGCCGACCACCCGTCCCGCGAATTCTTCGCGCCAGGTCGAGGCTACCTCGCCCAGAGCGGCTTGGGCGGTCACACCATCGCGGAGCACCAACACCGGAGTTCGTCCAGCCAAATCGGGCACGGCCCTCGTGGCCACTACGGCCACGGCTCCGTTGTCCACGGCCTGGACCGCATGATGATGGCCGTCGCTGCGATCGCCTGGAAGACAAAAAAACAGATCTCCAGGCCGAATGTCCCGGCTGTCGATGCCAACACCGGTAACCGAGAGGCCATCGGCACCGATCGGCTCTGTAAGTCCCAGGACTCCGGCTATATTGCCCAGACTCATGCGCATGAGGCCGCCTCCGCGTCACTAAAAGCAGGCTCGGTATCAATCTCACCCAAAATCCGACGAATGACCGTGGGATCGTGAAAAGGGTGTTTTTCGTCGCCGATCTGCTGCGTCGACTCGTGCCCCTTGCCGGCCACCAACAGCGCGTCGCCAGGACGCAGCATGTCCAGGGCGAGTTGAATAGCCAGCCTTCGATCCACTTCCGTGACCACTCGCGGACAGTCCGTGAGGCCGGGCAGGACGTCGACCAGGATCGCTTTCGGGTCTTCACGCCGGGGGTTGTCAGAGGTCAGGACAGCCACGTCCGCATGGCGGCCTACGGCTTGCCCCATCAAGGGACGCTTGGTTTTGTCCCGATTCCCACCGCACCCAAACACGATGATCAGACGCTGAAATCCCGCTTTTCGCAACGCATCGGCAACGTTTTCCAAGGCGTCGGGGGTGTGGGCGTAATCCACGAAAATATCCAGACCTTGTCGGTTGGGAACCCGCTCCAGCCGCCCGGGAACGCCGAAAAAGCTCTCCAGTGCCTCCATTTGTTTTGACGCGATTCCCAGCCGCAACCCGACTCCCTGAGCCGCCAGCAGGTTAGCCGCGTTATACCGCCCGACCAGGGAAGAACGCAGCGACCACGCGGACGATCTCCAGCTCATCCCGAGGTGCAGCCCGGATCGGTCGCAGGCCAGGATCTCGCCTTGGAGAAGCTCCGCTGGCTCTCCCACGTCCGGCCGCGTCCTATCCGGAACACGGTTCAAGCCCTGTTCCAAACTATATCCCAACCCGCCCCAGCGGCTGAACAAGCGACGACCATGGTCGTCGTCCATGTTCACCACGCGATGCTTCGGACCAGAAGCTCCTGAAGCGAACAACAAAGCCTTGGCCTGAAAATAGCTTTCCATGTCCTGGTGATAATCCAAGTGGTCCTGGGTGACGTTGGTCAGTACCGCGACCTCGAAATTCAAACCGGCGGTGCGTTGCTGATCCAGGGCATGGGAGGAGACTTCCATGCAGACATGGGTCACCCCGGCTTTCCGCATCTGGGCCAAAACTCCGTGCAGCCGCCAGCAGTCCGGAGTGGTCATGCCGAGATCGCATTCCCCGCCGGGCCAATGGGCGCCGATGGTCCCGATGGTCCCGACACGCATCCCCGCAGACCGCAACAAATGGGCTGTCAGGGAAACCACGGTGGTCTTACCGTTGGTCCCGGTCACTCCCACCAGCACAGGACAGTCCAGGTCCGTGCCGTGATGGGCCGCGGCCAGTTCTCCCAAAGCCCGCCGAGGGTCAGGATGTTCCAGAATCATCGTCCCTTTTGCATCTTCGTCGGCCGGATCATACTCACATCCCTCCGGGGCGATCACGTATCCGGCTTTGCGCGTCACCGCCTCCGCGATGAACGCCGCTCCGTCCGTTCGCGACCCCGGCAACGCGAGAAAAGCTTCCCCGGGCTGGACTGCTTTGGAGTGAGTTCGAATCATCAATCCATCGCGAACCTTTTGGAGAAGCGTTCCCCAAAGATCAACCCTCGGCTTGGTCGTCTGGCTCATGACACCTCCAGCCACAGGGTGAGTCGCCGTTCATGAGCGGGCCAAGGCTGCCCCGGCTCTGGAACCTGCCGGGAAACGATCCCACCGCCGCCTTCAACCTCGGGCAGCACACCGAAGCCGCGCAGTCGCTCCACGGCCCGGCGAACGCTCATTCCCGTCACGTTGGGGACCATGTCTTGGCCAATTGTCAGCGCATCCGCCAATGCAAAATCGATTGCCGTGTTGTCTTCAAGGGAAGGGTCGAGACTCCGTTCCAGGCCTGCCCTGGCAACTCCTGTTCCCTGAACGCTCAGACTTTGTATCTGACCTCGTGCGCCCTCTTGAGCGCTGAAAACGGTTCCTTCCGGAAGTTTCCCGGCGTAGGCCAGGGATCGCAGACCAATGTCACGTACAGCGGGCGCGGCCACAACTCCTCCATAGTGCTGGGGATGGGGCTCATCGACCACCACGTAGATGAAATATTCCGGATTATCACCCGGATAAAAACCCGCAAAGGAAGCCACGTACCGATCTCCATAGCGACCGGAGGCCGTGGCCTTCTGGGCCGTGCCGGTCTTGCCGGCACCGATCACTCCGGGAATCCGGGCCTGCGTGCCCGTACCGTCTTCCTCCACCACTTCCCGGAGCATGCGCATCACGGTCTGAGCGACCTCTTCCCGAAAAACCACGGATAGATTGCCGACGTCCTGTTCCGGATCGCGGATGAGCCGCAACGGACGCATCACTCCGCGGTTGGCCAAAACGAGATACGCCCTGGCCATCTGCAGGGCGTTGGCGGACATGCCTTGTCCAAAGGAGACGGCGGCCAGGTCCACCGGATACCATGATTTGGGAGGCCTGAGGAGACCGGGGTTCTCGCCGAGCAGAGGCAAGCCGGACCGCTCGCCGAAACCCATTTTTTGGAGATAGTCGTGATATTTTGTCGCGCCGAGATCCAGTCCGATTTTGGCCGAGCAGATATTGCTGGAATACCGCAGGATCTTGTTCGCCGGGAGCCACCCCCGTCCTTTAACGTCGCGAATGTTCACCCCGGTCAGCCGCCATTGACCTTCCTCACAGTAATAGATCGTGTCGTTGGTGATCACTCGTTCTTCCAGGGCCGCGGCCATCAACATGGGCTTGAGCGTAGACCCCGGTTCCAGGGCGTCCAAAAGGATTCGATTGCGCCACTGTTCCGCATTCTGGCGCGGCATGTTCGGATTGAAAAACGGGTAGTTGGCCATGGCCAGGATATCTCCGCTGGGCACATGGACCACCAGGGCCATCCCGGTTTTGCCGTTGAAGGACTTGACGGTCACGGCCAGGGCTTCCTCGGCGAAGAACTGAATCTGCGCGTCCAAGGTCAAGGTGACGTTGCGGCCCCGCAGGTCCTCTTCACGGCCTTGGGCGTCCAGATACATCCGCCGTCCGGAGGCATCCCGCTGGGCCACAAAGGTGGCTTTGCGACCGGCCAGCATTTCGTCGTAGGTCTTTTCAACACCCTCCAGTCCTTCTCCGTCCAGTCCCACGAAGCCGAGTACCTGCCCGGCCAAATGTCCATGGGGATAGAATCTGGCTGACTCCTCGGCCAGATACACACCTCGCAGCCCGGCGTTGATGATGTTCCGGGCGTTGCGGTCGCTGATCTGGCGAGACAGCCAGATGAAATTTTGAGGTCTTCCGAGCAAGGTCCGGACCTGACCGGCGGGCATCTCCAGGGCGGCCGCCAAAATCGGAACCGCCGCCTCAGGGTTTTCCAGCTCCAAGGGACGGACGTACACGGACTGGATTCCCGTGCTTTTGGCCAGTAGTCTCCCTTGACGGTCGAAAATTTCGCCTCGCATCCCCCGCTCGAATTCCGCGGCCTTGTGCTGCCTGGCGGCCATGGCCGTCAATTCCGGCCCGCGCACGACCTGCACCTGAAACGCTCGATACCACAGCCCTCCCCAGATCAAGAGTACGCAAGCCCCCAACAGAGCCATGCGAATCTGGACCCAGTCACGGGACGAGGCTTTATTCAGTCGGTCGTTTTTCATGTGTCTAACACCATCAACGGCCTGCCGAACTCAAGGACTCAGAAGCCTGATCCGGCCGGGTTCGGCTTGGCGGAGTCCGTTTTCTTCAGCCAACGCCCGCAGTCGGGACGAAGACAACAGGTTCATACGTTCCACTTCCAGCTTGGCCTGGAGGTCATTCTTACGCTCCAGTTCGGTCTGAAGTTGTTTCAATTCATAGGCTAGGTCCAGACGTTCAATATTGACCCAGACCACCGCCAACCCCAGGACCAACCCGCAAAGCCCCAACAATGACGTGGCCCAATACCAGCCGGTTGGTCGTTTTCTTCTGGGAGCATTGGCATTTGCACTCATGATGCGAACCTGAAAATTTGGAGCGGAAAAGAACTCCTCAGTCGGCGATCCGTTCGGCCGCCCGAAGCTTCGCGCTACGACTACGAGGATTGGCGGTCAATTCGGCGCTGGATGCGATCAACGGCTTCTTGGTCAGTATTTTCAATGTCGCCCGATGGCCGCACAAGCAAAAGGGCTGCCTGGGCGGACACAGACACGCCTTGGCCTGCTCCACGAAATACCGCTTGACGATACGATCCTCGATGGAATGAAACGATATGATTACGATTCGTGCGTTTTCAGCCAGTCGCGGCACAATCTGTCCCAAAAACCGGCTGATTTCTCCGGTCTCATCGTTGACGAACATCCGCAGAGCCTGAAAGGTACGGGTCGCCGGATGGTTGCGAGCCCGGGCCCTCCTTGCTGGAGGATAGGCCTGCTCAACGATATGCGCCAATTCCAGGGTGGTTTCGATGGGATCGTCGCGACGCGCTGTTTCGATGGCCCTGGCAATTCTTCCGCCCAAAGGTTCTTCACCGAACTCATAAATGATCTTCGCGAGTTGTCGTGCGGGATACGCGTTGACCACTTCTCGCGCCGTCACTCCTGCGCCGTGAGGATTCATCCGCATGTCCAAGGGGCCGTCGGCAAGAAAGCTGAACCCACGCGCCGGAGTGTCCACCTGAAAGGAGGAGAAGCCGAGATCCAGCAACGCGCCGTCCAGTCGTTCCCAGCCCAGCTCATCCATGATGTCCGAAAACCGGCTGAAACACTCGTGACGCAATGTCAATTCGGCCGTTGGCCAAGTCCCGCGAAGCCTCTTTGTCGCCGCCTCCAAGGCCAATGGATCGCGGTCCAGCCCCAAGATACGAGCCGCGCCGCCGGTCGCCTCCAACACGGCCCCGGCGTGCCCGCCCAGTCCCAGGGTCCCGTCCAGGTAGCGCCCGCCAGGGCGTGGAGCGAGATGCGTCAGGACCGCTTCGACCAGGACCGGTTGATGCGCGGGGAGAGCAGAGGATTCAGGCAAGGACGTCATGACGACCTCTCAAGGCGTAAAGACGAAGTCGCGGGAGAGGGAACCCGCAACGAGCATCGGCGGACACGGAGCCGACGCGACTACAGACGCAGATCGCACTCTGTCTGAGCCAGGGCGTCCATGACCAGATCAAAGCTCTCTTCCATTTTGCGCCGTTGTTCTTCAAACCGCTCCAAGTCCCAGATCTCGAATTTTCGTCCAACGCCGGCCAAGGCGACTTCCCGCGTGAGACCGGCGTAGGTTCTCAAATGAGGAGGAATGAGAATTCGGCCCTGTTTGTCCAGTTCCACTTCCATGGCCCCGGAGATGAAAAAACGCTGAAAATCCCGCAACTGTCGATTCAGCATGTTGATGCGCTGAAAACTCTCTTCGATTCGTTCCCACTCCTGAAGTGAGTATCCCACCACGCATCCATCGAAATTCGTCAGAATGACCCGAGCATGCGTCCCAGCGGAGAGGATAACATCCCGAAATTCCGCAGGAAGCACCAGACGCCCCTTGGGGTCCAGGCTGCGATATGCATGTCCGCGAAAGGTCACCATCTTTCCACTCATCCCCACATTTTCCCACTTTTTCCCACCTTGTTCCGCACATCTTTCTAAATGTCAAGCATTTTTCAATTTTACAGAAAAACCAAGCGTTCACAATAAAATACCAAAAATATAGACCGCGAGGCTCGTCAAGCACCAAGAGGCAAAAACAGTCCCGTGGCCGATTTCGATCATGATTTCGATATCAATCCGGTGGGGCGTGATAATCAAGAACAAATCCCCCCATGAAGCACAGAAGGAGCGGGTTGCTTTTGATAGGGATTGCCATTAAGTGGAACAGCGAGGAAAAAATGAGAAAAGACGCACCATTGTCTGACGAGGAACGCGCATGCGTAACAAAGCCATAGAGCCGAACGAAGACCTGCATGAGGAATATTATCAGGTCAGCCCGGTGATCCTGGAGAGTTTTCCGAAATTTCGTCTGCCCCTGGATACGTTTGAATTCAGGGAGCAGGTTGCCCAGCTGATCCCCTTGACCCAGTCCGGTCAACGGATCTCGGCGGATCAACGTCAGATGATCCTGGACAAATGCGCCCAGGGGCTGGTCTTCGTCGCCCGCAAGGACCACCCGGTTTACGCCCAGCATATCAGCAAGCAACTTGACTTGGTCTTGGTGGACTCCAGCTTGAAAAGCGTGGAAATCGCCCTGATTTTCCAGCAAGGCTTGACCGATCGCCTTAACGCCTTTCTGGATCAGCCCGTGGCCCCGGTGCTCTCAGCCCTGCAAACCGACCTGCTCGTTCTGACCGAATACCTGTGGCAGGACCCGTATCGGATCAAGCAACTCAGAAAAAATCTCTGGAAAGAGCACTCCCTTGCCAATCACGGCGTCAACTCCCTTTTCATCGGATTGGCCCTGTACCTGCGCCTCAATGACGGCGATCTGCGCCGCAAGCATCTGGACGAGGTAGCCATGGGGCTGCTGGTCCACGACCTGGGCATGTCCAAGATTCCGGCCTTCATTCGTGCCAAGGCCATGCCGCTGACCCGGGACGAACTGGAAAAAATCCGGGAACACTGCTGGATCGGTGGAAAAATGCTCCACTCCTTGGAGGTCCGCTCGGACTTGATCCTCAAACAGGCTCTGGAACACCATGAACGGTTGGACGGCAAGGGCTATCCGCAAAAGCTGCCCGGCAAGGAACTCAGCATGATCGGCCAGTTGTGCGCGGTGGTGGATTCCTATTGCGCCATGATCACCGATCGCCCGTACGCCGAGGCCCTGACCTCGGGCAGCGCACTGAACGCGCTGAGTCAGAGCCCCGGCTACAACGACAAAATGGTCCGCGCCTTGATGGGCATGATGATGGGATGAGGACGGAAGGACGGGAGACGGATCAGTCGAAGTCGGCCAGCAGAGCGCCGATGTGCACTCCGTCGCCCAGGCTGGTCTGCTGGTATTCGGCCCGGATGCGCCAGAGGGCCTGCTGAAGTTGGTCGCTGCTGATGCCGTTACGCAAGGAAGTGTATGCCTCCATAAAGGCGGCCAGATTGTCGCAAACCTTGAGCAGGTTGCCGTCCTTGGGGTCGAAACGGTCCTGGTTGTAGGTGGTCTGAAGTTGGTCCCAGTTCACTTCCCGGATCAAACCATCCAGGATGACCGTGCTCACAAACTCCGAGCCCACGTCCAAGCCTAGAAAATAGGACAGCCGTTCCGACAGATCGGAATATCCGCCCTTTTCCAAAGGAGCGAAGACCCGCCGCTCCAACTCCTTGAACTCATACTCCCGGATCAGATCACCGATCCGGGCCACCGAGCGCTTCACCGGCGAAATGATGTCCCTGGTCAGCAGCTCCGGCAGATCGTGGACCAGTCCGGCGAAAAAGTTGTTTTGTGCTCTGGCCCGGCACGCCCCCACCGCCATACTGAAAAAGTAGCCGAAACAGGCCACCACGAACATATGCCCCAGGACCGAGGTCTCCGGGACCCTCGGGGTCTGGGACCACCGTTTCTGGAAGCGCAACTGTCCGCTGAGATGCGCCAGACGACCCAGATGGCTTCCCGTGCCTTGAAGCAGCTCCGGCATGCCCGCCAAGTCGCGGTGCGTCTCCAGTTGTCCGCGAAAGCTCTCCTCGATCTCCTCCAATTCGTCGTCGTAGTTCTGAACGTGAGTAATCAGGTGAAATTCCCACCGACTGGCGTAACTGTGGGCCGCGTCCAGAATCCGCCGCGCCAGATCCCCTTCTTCCGGGTGATCCAGCCACAGCCGCAACCGGTCCCAGAAGGGCGTTCCGAGGCACTCCACCCGAGGCTTGAGCCGGTCCAGGACCCAGTCCGTCAATTGGCGGTAATGGGCCGGATTGGCCTTGATCTGATAAAACACCGGCGGTTTGATGTCCGTGATCACCAGACGGTACAGATACTCGAAAATCCCGCCTTCCACGATCCGCTCGCCGATAGCCAACTTCTCTTCCGCGGACATCTCCCGGGTGTTCAGCTCAAAGAGCATCCAGGCCACGATCATCTTATGGGCCTGCTTGTCCACCTCCATCAATTCCATGGGCCGCAGTTTGTCGTTCCAGCGCTTCATGAACGATCCGGAGAAGATGAGCTGCAAAAGGCTTTTGCGGATTCCGGGCATGGATCAGACTCCTTGGTCACCTGTTATCGTCAAGTCGCCGCGTTTCGCCGTGGCGCAGTAAAAAGAAGTCGTCTTCGGCCAGGCCGTGCCGTTGCCGGGCTTCTGCCAGATCGGCGATGGGCTGATCCAAGGGCTCGTCCGTGATCCCGTGAAAAGTTCCCCAATGCACGCCAATGGAGCGGCGAGCCTGGACATCCTGGTGCACCAGCACCGCTTCCTCCGGATTGATGTGCTGGCTGCGCATGAACCACCGCGGCTCATAGGCCCCCACCGG
The DNA here is from genome assembly GCF_000717475.1 of Desulfonatronum thiodismutans. Lineage (NCBI taxonomy): Bacteria > Pseudomonadati > Thermodesulfobacteriota > Desulfovibrionia > Desulfovibrionales > Desulfonatronaceae > Desulfonatronum > Desulfonatronum thiodismutans. The sequence goes on along the minus strand of NZ_JPIK01000005.1, from coordinate 78,201 downwards.
AATGGCCGCCAAGTCGAAGCCGCCGAAGCGTTCTCCGATGTCCTTGGTATCCTGGGAATAGCCCATGTCTCCGGCGAAATAAAAGACGAAGTCCGGCTGCTCCACCACCCAGCCGCCCCACAGAGTCCGATTTCGATCCCGCAACGTGCGCTGGGACCAGTGCTGGGCCGGGACGAAGTGGACCGTGGCCCGACGCTCTTCGTCATCCACTTCCAGATTGTCCCACCAGTCAAAATCCCGCACGTGGCCGCGGGAGGCGGGGACGTTGCGCTCGAACCATTCCTTGAGGCCCAAGGGAACCATAAACTCCGGCGAGCCGCCGGGTTGAGCCGCCAGCCCACGCACCGAACGGATATCCAAGTGGTCGTAATGGCTGTGGGAGATCAGCACCAGATCGATACGCGGCAGGTCGGCCAGGGCTATTCCGGGCGGCTGCCAGCGCTTTGGCCCGGCCCATTGCACCGGGGAAGCTCGCTGCGAGAAGATGGGGTCCGTGAGAATGTTCAGCCCGCCCATCTGCATCAGAACAGTAGCGTGCCCAACCCAGGTCACGGTCGGCTCGGAGCGGTTGGCTTGCAGATACTCCAGGTCCGGAGCCACCGGGGCCAGTTCCAATGTGGGCTTTTTTGGCAGTCCGGCCAACCGTCTCTGGAAGAACCAGCGCCAGAAGTCCAGGCCGCTGGGCCGGGAATGGGGATAGTTGTTCTGAAAGCCCGAGGGAGTGTGATGCGGCTTGTCAGGGTCGTAGTGTGGGTTCTTGCCGGAGCATCCGGCCACGAGGGAGATCATCAAAATCACGGCAAGCGGAACAATCGGTTTCATGAATCAATCCGTGTACGGAGCCACCATCCGACGGGTTGCCTGTCGGAAAGAGCGGCTCGAGGTTGGACAAGGAACATGACCGCGATCAATCGAATGCGGCCGGGCGGGTCGGGTCCGCCAGATGGCGACGGACCTCCGAGAGATGGATGTGGTTAGTGCGGTGCTCGGAAAGCGGCGGCAGATCGTCGAAGGGAAAAAAGCCCACGTCCGAGGTTTCATCGCTGGCCGAAGGCGCTCCGCCGGTCAGTTCACAGAGAAACAGTACCTTGTAGGCGTGAAAGAACTCCATGGGCCGTCCGGCCCGGTTAGCGTCGTACACGCCGATCAGCCGGACCGGCTTGGCTTCGTATCCGCTTTCCTCGAGAATCTCTCGGGCGACCATGGCCGAAGGGTACTCACCAACGTCGGCCCAGCCGCCGGGCATGGCCCATTTGCCGTCGGTCCGCTCCCGGACCAGCAGAATGCGGTCGTCCCGGACCACGGCCCCGCGCACGTCAACTTTGACCGTGGCATAGCCGGGCTGCACCAGAAAGGTGCGCAAGACATCGTCGGCTCCCAGACAAGTCTGGCTGGAAACCATTTCCGAGGCTAACTCCAACAGGCGATGGTATCGGGTTCGCTCGTAGTGGGTCTGGGCAAAGGCGAGGCCGGTCTGGCTCAAGGCTTGAATCTCCCTGGACCAATCCAGCCATTGGGAGGGTGGGTCATGTTCCATGGCCTGAACGATACAAAAAAAACTCCCCGAGAACAATCGTCCCCAGGGAGCTTGAGCGAAGAAGTAAAAGGCTAGAATCCACGAAACGCCAGCATATTGAAAGACTTATATCCGCCTTCCACGTCTTCTGCATAGCGGCAACCCAGTGGAGAATCGCCGGGCTTGTATTTGATGTTCTCATTGGAGCCCCTGAAGACTGTGCAATCATTGTTTTCACAGACCAACAGCGCCCCCCAGCCGGACTCCGGCGGTCCCAAGGTCGAGGTCAACTCCACGCCGCAATGGGGGCAGCAACGCTTTTCAGACATTTTCAAAATCTCCTTGCAATCTGGTTGATGAAAGGGTGGTCAAGGCATGTAGCCCACAAAACGCATAATGTTCACCGCAAGCCTTGCAATCATGAACAGCGACACTCGTCAAGCATGTTCGAGACAAAAGATAAGGCCGATCTTCCAAATGACAAGGAATAAATGTCCTGTTAATCATGAAGGATTGTTCAGAGCCTGTTGACATTTGAGTAGCAGCGTGTGCCGCTACCGCGGGGATTTCATCGGATTATCCGCGGCCTGTCGTTGTAGGGGCGGGTTTCAAACCCGCCCCTACGCCGAATGAATGCCCGAAAGATGGTGCTGTGGTCCGTTCACCATTTTGAACCATCTCGGCAGTGAGACCGGGATCAGATCAGGTCGAATCGATCCAGGTTCATGACCTTGGTCCAGGCCGCGACGAAGTCGCGCAGGAATTTTTCCTGGGCGTCGTCCTGGGCGTAAACTTCGGCCAGGGCGCGCAATCGCGAGTTGGAGCCGAAAATCAGGTCCACGCGGGTACCGGTCCACTTCAGGTCCCCGGTCTTGCGGTCCCGGCCTTCAAAGGTGTCTCCGGCCTCGGAAGCGGATTTCCACACCGTGCCCATGTCCAGCAGATTGGTAAAGAAGTCGGTGGTCAGGGCTCCAGGTCGGTTCGTGAACACACCGTTGGCCGATCCACCGACATTGGCGCCCAGCACCCGCAAACCGCCAACGAGCACGGTCATTTCCGGAGCGCTCAGAGTCAGCAACTGAGCCTTGTCCACCAGCATCTCCTCGGCGGACACGGAATAGGCCTTCTTCTGATAGTTGCGGAAGCCGTCGGCTTCGGGTTCCAGCAGAGCGAAGGATTCCTGATCGGTCTGGTCCTGCGAGGCGTCCGTACGGCCTGGAAAAAAGGGCACTTCCACGGAATGTCCCGCGGCCTTAGCCGCGGCCTCGACGCCAGCGCAACCGGCCAGGACGATCAGGTCCGCCAGGGAGACTTTCTTGCCGCCGGACTGGGCCGCGTGGAACCCCTTTTGGATGGATTCCAGCACATCCAGCACCTTGGCCAGTTGCTCTGGCTGATTCACGGCCCAATCCTTTTGCGGTGCCAGACGAATCCGTGCGCCGTTGGCCCCGCCGCGCTTGTCGGAGCCGCGGAAGGTGGAGGCCGAGGCCCAGGCCGTGGAGACCAACTCCGCCACGGACAGGCCGGAAGCCAAAACCTTGGCCTTGAGGTCGGCCACGTCCTTGGCCTCGATCAGGGGGTGATCAACAGCCGGAACCGGATCCTGCCAGATCAAGTCTTCGGACGGGACTTCCGGGCCGAGGTAGCGAGCCTTGGGGCCCATGTCCCGGTGGGTCAGCTTGAACCAAGCTCGGGCGAACGCATCCGCGAAACCTTCCGGATCATTCAGGTAGCGCCGGGCAATGGGCTCGTAGATCGGGTCGAAGCGCAGCGACAGATCCGCCGTGGTCATCATCGGACGGCGTTTCTTCGAAGGATCGTGGGCGTCGACGATCATGTCTTCGTCCTCCACGTCCTTGGCCAGCCACTGGTTCGCTCCGGCCGGGCTTTTGACCAGTTCCCACTCGTATTTGAACAGCACCTTGAGATAGCCCATGTCCCACTTCGTCGGGTTGGGCTTCCAGGCTCCCTCGATGCCACTGCTGATGGTATCGCCGCCTTTTCCACTGCCAAAGCTGCTCTTCCAGCCGAAGCCCTGTTCTTCAATCGGGGCAGCTTCTGGTTCAGGGCCTACGTGGTCGGCAGGTCCCGCGCCGTGGCACTTGCCAAAGGTGTGACCACCGGCAGTCAGGGCCACGGTCTCTTCATCATTCATCCCCATGCGGGCAAAGGTTTCCCGCACGTCGCGGCCCGAGGCCACCGGATCAGGGTTGCCGTTCGGGCCTTCGGGGTTCACGTAGATCAGGCCCATCTGCACCGCGGCCAGCGGATTTTCCAGGTCACGATCTCCGCTGTAGCGCCTGTCGCCCAGCCATTCAGCCTCCGAACCCCAGTAGATATCCTCTTCCGGTTGCCAGATATCCTCTCGTCCGCCGCCGAAGCCAAAGGTCTTGAAGCCCATGGACTCCAGCGCGCAGTTGCCTGCCAGAATCATCAGGTCGGCCCAGGAAAGCTTGTTGCCGTATTTTTTCTTGATCGGCCAGAGCAATCGCCGGGACTTGTCCAGATTGACGTTGTCCGGCCAGCTGTTGATGGGCGCGAAGCGCTGGTTCCCGGTGCCCCCGCCGCCGCGTCCGTCCGCCGTGCGGTAGGTGCCCGCGCTGTGCCAGGCCATGCGGATCATCAGCCCGCCGTAATGCCCCCAGTCCGCCGGCCACCACTCCTGGGAGTCGGTCATCAGGGCGACGAGATCTTTTTTCACCGCGGCCAGGTCAAGCTTCTTGAACTCCTCGGCGTAGTTGAAATCCGGCCCCAATGGGTTGGAAGCCGGGGCGTGCTGGTGCAGAATGTCCAAGTCCATTTGATTGGGCCACCATTCGCGATTCGACGTGCCTTTGGCGGCCGGATGGTCGTGCGTCTTGCCCGTGACGGGGCATTTTCCTGTTTCACTCATACTGCAGTCTCCTTTCGTTCCGTGAACGGTTGAGGTGCTGATAACGATTTGGTTGCCATCTCCTACGAACCGATACCTTCCGTCTCTTTCCCGGCCCCCGCTTCCTGACAGGCCCGGCAGACCCCGAAAAAATCAACACGATGCGTGGTGACCCGAAAGCCGGTTTCCTGGCTGACCTCTTTGGTCAGATCGGTCAGGCCGTTCAGTTCCGGATCCAGAATCGTCTTGCACTTAGTGCAGATGACATGGGGATGGGGATAAGGCTTGCTGCCGTCGTAGCGGTTGCTGCCATCGGGAAAACCCAATTCCAGGACCTCGCCCAGTTCCCGGAGCAGGGCCACGGTCTTGTAAACCGTCGCAATGCTCGTGGTCGGGAAATCCCGGCGGACCTGCTCGTAAATCCGTTCCACCGAGGGATGTCCGTCGCTGGAAGCCAATATCCTGAGCACGGCCAACCGCTGCGGGGTCAGCCGAAAATCGCGTTCCTTGAGCCGGGCGGTCATCTGCTCTTGGCGGGCTTTAGAATCTGTTGCGTGGTGGTGATTGGTCATCAGGGCGAAGCCTTTTTGGAAAAAGTTTCTCTATGGATAATAATTATCCGAAACAAGGTCAAGGATTTTCCCCGTCGCTTTTCGCGCCAGTGCCCTTGCTTGAAGATGGGAGTTGAAAGAAATGGAAACGGTCAGCCACTCAGGAAAGGCTGCAGGGCATGTTCGTCCCTACGCAACGTCAGCGACCCGGAGTCCGAGATATCCCTCGGGCAGGGGCCAGGAATCGACGGCGTCCTGAGTGTGGGGCAGCGGGACGCCGTCCAGTTCAACGGCATGAAGGTGGTCGAAAAATTTTTGGGGTTGGGAAGCGAGGAATTTCTTGAAATCCGTGGTGGGTACGAGAATGCCCAAATGTAGGAAGAGACCGGCCAGATCCCTGCCCACGGCGTTGTACAATCGGACTTGCAACCGGAAGGCCTCCTTGGCGGTGGCCTCGGCCCCGTCCAGGACTTTCTGGGAAATGCCCTCACGCATTTTGCGATAATAACCGCCCCGCCGCATGGTCGCTCCGGCTAGGCCGGGCATGGCCGCGGAAAGGGCCAAGCGGGCGCCGGGCTTGATCATGGCCGTGTCCAGATCGTCGATGGCCAGGCCGTCAAGGAAAATGGTCTGGATTGTCTTTTCGGTGTACACCCCGCAGACCCCCACCAGCTCACACAGAAACTCCCGCAGGGTGCAAGGCTCCGGCACGGGCATCAAAAATCCGCCCTGGAGCAGCAGACTGAACCGCTCCGGTGCGTCGTGGCGCATCAGCACCATGGGGAGATTATCGAGTGTCTTGTCGTAGGGTTCCGGGAAATCGGCGGTGTAGGTCATGGCGGAATAGGGAAGTTGAAGGAGAAAACGCGGGAGACCCCGTTACGGGGTCTCCCGCGAAAGCACCGCATGGTGCGGGGAGAAGCTAGAAGTTGTAGACCTTGTCCAGCTCTTCGGCTGGCACGTCGAAGACCACGTTGTGCGGGGTCAACGGCTCGCGGGAGAAGTATCGGGGCAGGCGGTCGTGTTCCGGACCGAATCCTGCCTTCTTGTTGAACTCCTGCTCCATCTTCAGGATCTTCTGGCCCAGGGCGACCACGTCGTCGCCGGTCATGCTCAGACCGTACATCTGGTTGATGGAATCAACCATGGCGTTGAAGGTCTCGGGCTGATCCAGAATGGCGAAGGCGATGAACAGGCAGTAGCCCGTGGCGTCCAGAGCCGCGGTGGCCACCTGCAGGTTCCGGGACAGCTCGGCCTGGCCTTCCACTTTCAGAGGATCGACGTCGCCGCCGACCTTGAGGATGTTCGTGGCCACGGCATATCCGGCGGTGTGGTCCGCGCCCATGGTGGACGTGGCGTAGGTCACGCCGATGCCCTTGACCGAACGCGGATCATAAGCCGGCATGGCCTGGCCCTTGACCACCGGAGCGTGCTCCAGGCCGTAGCAGCGGGCCGTGGTGGCGGTGCCTGCTCCCAGGATACGACCCAGCGGAGTGCCTTTGCCCACTTCGTGGACCAGATTGATGGCTCCTTCGCCGTCGCCGAACTCGATCACCCCGGCTTCCATGGCCACGCCGATGGTCACGCCCATTTCAATTGTGTCCAGGCCATAGTTGTCGTCCAGGTAGTCCAGCTTGGCCACCACGTCCAAATCGTCGATCCCGCAATTGCCGCCGTGGGACCAGACGGTCTCGTATTCCGGCTGCTTGGTCATGTAGTTGCCGTCCTTGTCCGTGTAGATTCCGGAGCACTGGATGGCGCAGCCGCGGTGGCAGCCGTGGGTGGGCTGGCCGCCTTCGCGGTTCTTCATGTTCTCGGCCTGGAGTTCGCCGGACAGGTTCTGATGGTGTTTGTAACGGCCCTCGCGGAAGTTGTAGGTGGGATAGCCGCCGGCTTCGTTGAGCACGTTGGTCAGCACGTTGGTGCCGTAGGTGGGCAGGCCCTGGCCGGTGACCGCGTGCTGCTTCAGTCCTTCCACGAACTTGCGGTTGGCTTCCTTGAACCCTTCCGGATTCACGGGCTGGCGCATCTTGGTGTTGGAAGCGTCAACTACGATGCACTTGATGCCCTTGGAGCCCATGACCGCGCCGACGCCACCGCGTCCGCAGTGCCGGGTGGGCCGGAATTCCGGATCCGTCACGGCGATGGAGGAGTTGGAAAAGCGCATCTCGCCAGCCGTGCCGATGGAGATCACGGAAACCTTTTCTCCGTAAACTGGCTTCAGCTTGTCGATCAGGTCGTAGTTGGGCAGCATCTTCAGTTCGTTGGCCTTCTCGATCTTCACGCCCTGATCGTCGATGAACACCTTGTACATGTCGTCGCCCTGGCGCTCGCCTTCCAGAATCACCGCGGCGTAGCCGAGACGTCCCAGGGCCTGGGCAGCGGTGCCGCCGGCGTTGGATTCCTTGATGGTTCCGGTCAACGGGCTCTTGCAGCCCACGGAAAGGCGGCCGGAGGAAGAGGCAGCCGAACCGCTCATCAAGCCGGGGGAAATAACCAGCTTGTTTTCCGGTCCCAAGGGATGACAATCAGCCGGGACTTCCTTGTACACCACCATGGTGGTCATGCCCCGACCGCCCATGCCTGCGTAGTCGCCCACCGGCTCCACTGTGGCCTTGGGACCACCCTGCGCGCCAACATCAATTCGTAAAATCTTGTCCATCGAAGAACCTCCTTGATATGTTATGCCTGCAAGCAAAAAAACACTCCGCCAAATCCCCGGACCGCCGAATATCCATCCAGCAGGTCCAATTTACGTCCCGATCACCGGGATGTAAACAGCTGGGCAGCCAGCCCCGAGTCGCAGCGTCCGGCTCAAACGCAAATCAATCCAACGGTTAGCCAGAATATATCGTCCTCGTCCTCGTGCACGCTCACAAATTCAAGGAATCCGGCAAAAGACCTAAAGGACGAGGGGGCGGGAACCGCTCGCTACGCCAGCATTTTCGAAAGCTGACGCAAGTGCGAGCGTTCCTCGTCGATGCACTGCTGCACGAACTTCTTTTCTGAATCCGGAACCAGTTCCTTCATCTCCATGAAAAACAGGATAGTGTCCTTTTCAAAGCCCATGGCCAGACGAACAGCCTCGTTTTCACTGGCGGCTTCGGCCAATCTTTTTTGCAGTTCCGGAGAAAAGATCGAATGGGAATCGATAAGGGCTCGCAAGTACATCCCGTACTCTTCCGTCGTGCTCCACGCCGGCAATTCGACCTTGCCCAGCCTGTCCTTGAGCTGCTGGAAAATTTGTTCGTGCCGGGCTTCTTCCTTGGCAAAGAATAGAAAGAAGTCCTTCACGTCCGGGTTCTTCGCGGCCTGGGCCGCGTTGACGTAAAAGGCCTGCCCCTGTTGTTCGATAGTCACGGCGGCTTCGGCAATTTCGGCCGCCTGAAAAAATCCAGCCATTGGCTCTCTCCTTGGTTCAAATCCGTCGCAAGCCAAAACCGAGCGCGCCCGGATCAAAGTTCATTGGGCAGTTCGCGCAATTGTTCGTAGGTAAACACCGGCCCGTCCACGCAAACGTATTTCGTGCCGATGTTGCAGCGTCCGCAGATGCCCACGCCGCACTTCATGCGCTTTTCCAGGGTGGTGACGATCTGGTCGTCCTTGAAACCCAGTTTCTTCAGGGCCTGAAGGGTGAACTTGATCATGATCGGCGGGCCGCAGGTCACGGCCATGGTCTTCTTGGGCTTGGGGGCCATCTCCAGGAGCACGTTGGGGATCAGCCCGACCTTGTGCTCCCAGCCTTCAGCCTCCCGGTCGATGGTCAGCACGGTCTCCATGTCCTTGCGCTCCAGCCATTCGGGCAGTTCGTAGCTGAAAGCCATGTCCTGGGGGCTGCGCGCGCCGTACAGCACGCTGATCTTGCCGTAGTCCTCGCGGTTGTCCAGCATGAAGAGGAGCAGGGTGCGCAGCGGAGCCATGCCGATTCCGCCGCCGATGAAGACGACGTCCTTGCCCTTCATGGACTCATAGGGGAAGTGATTGCCCAGCGGGGCGCGCACGCCGATCCGGTCGCCCTTGGACAGGGAATGCAGCTTGGCGGTCACCTCGCCGGCGCGCATCACGCTGAATTGCAGGTACTCCTTGCGCGTGGGCGGGGAGTTGATCACAAAGGTGGCCTCGCCGATGCCGAACACGGAGAGTTGCCCCACCTGACCCGGCTCGTAGTGGAAGTTTTGCATCCGCTCTTCACTGCCCAGGACGATCCGGAAAGTTTTGATGTTGTGCGTTTCCTGGATCGTCTCGATGATCGTGCCGATCTCCGGTAGATAGGGATTGGCCATCAGCGGCGACTGTTTCGGGTTCTGGGTCATTTCGCGGCCTCCTCGACAGCCGGTGGTTCATGGGCCATGGCCTTGGTCACGATTTCCCGGATGTCCACGCTCACGGGACAGCTTTTGATGCACCGGCCGCAACCGCAACAGGCGATGATCCCCTCATGCAGGGCCGGATAGTAGCTGAACTTGTGCCCGACCCGGTTCTTCAGGCGATGGGCCTTGGTGGGGCGGGGGTTGTGACCGCTGGCTTCCAGAGTGAACTGAAAGGACATGCAGTTGTCCCAGGAGCGCACCCGCCGGCCGGTCAACCCCGCATTTTCGTCGGTGATGTTGAAACAGTAACAGGTGGGGCAGAGATAGGTGCAGGCCCCGCAACTGATACACTTGGCCGAGACGTCCTCCCAGAACCCCATGTCGTCGAACAGCGCCAGCAGTTTGTCCTTGGCCGGACCGAAGTCTTGCGGTTCGCCCATGTCTTTCAGGGCCTGCTCCCGCAGCTTCTTGGCCTGAGCGGCCTTTTTCTTCCCGGCCGCGAGCAGGGAGCTGCCCAGCAGGGCTTCGCCCTTCTTGCTGACCGCCTCCACCGCGTATCCGTCATCCAGGGGCGTCAGCAACAAATCCGAACCCGTCGCATCCCCCGGAGCTGAGCCCACACTGTGACAAAAACAGGCGTTCTCGGTTTGGAGGCAGGCTATCGTGGCAAACACCGTGGCTTCCCTGCGGGCCAGATAGTACGGGTCTTTGTACTTCGCGCCGTCATAAACCCGGTCAAAAATCAGGAATCCCCGCGCGCCGCAGGGCCGGGAACCGAAAACCAGGGTAGGCTCCGGAGTAATAGTCGGAAACAGCTCCACGTCCACCTGACCCAGGTCTTCCGGGTTCTTGCGGTAGTCGTAGCGCAGCAGATCCTCGCTGGCCGGGAAGACGGCGCTTTTGGGCGGGGCCGTTGCCTCCTGTCCCAATTCCACATTCTGGCCCGCGACATACGGGGCAAAGACCACCGCGTCGCCTTGTCTGGCCGGAGCGAGCACCCGCATCGTCGCGGACAATTCGTCCAGCCAGGCCGTCAGCTTGTCGTTTGCTATGAATTTGGCCTCGGCCATCACCAACCTCGCTCGTTGATGTTCTCCTCTTCCACCTGGAAGGAGAGCAATGGCGGTATTGCGTTGGGATCAACACCGGCATCGTGGTTGAAAACTTCCTTGATTTCCTTGTTCAGCTTGCGCTTCAGCGCCAGGATCGGGATGTCCACCGGACAGGCCCGCTGGCACTCCCCGCATTCCACGCAACGCCCGGCCAAGTGCATGGCGTGGATTACCTGGAACAACCATTTTTCCCGAACCGCGTCCTCCTGGGTCACCCAGTGCGGATCACGGCTCTGGGCCACGCAGTGGTCCCGGCAGACGCACATCGGGCAGGCGTTGCGGCAGGCGTAGCACCGGATGCAGCGGCTCATTTCCTGCTTCCAATGCTCGAACCGGGCTTCCAGGGGCTGTGATTCGAAAGCCTGAACGTCGGCGTAGTCGTCGCTCGCGGCATGGGCTTCCCGGGGCGCGCCCGCGAAGTGATCGTGGACCAGGGCGTTGGGAAAGCGGCAACGGGTACACTTGTCCGCCAGAACGTCGGCCAAGGTCACCTGCTGCTCCTGGCCGTCCAGGGTCAATTGCAATTCCGAGGATGAGGCCTTGACCTCCTTGACCCGGCCGATATCGCCGATATGGTGGCGCAGCTTGGTCAGGTCCACCACCCCGTCGCAGGGAAAGCCGAAGACCACCACGTTCTCGCGGTTGATCAATCCTTCCTGCTGCAACTGGATCACGGCCCGACTGTCGCAGCCCTTGACCACCAGTCCGACCTTCTTGTTTTTCAAGCCCGTGAGGTAGGTCGCGGTGTTGTGCACGGCCAGGGGCCCGATTTGCAGCCGCTCCACGTCTTCCACGGAGCGCATGAACAAGGGCGTGGCGTGCAGCGCGTCGTAGCCCCGCTCCCAGCCGATGACCATGTCCAGCTTCGGCAGTTGCGCCGTGATCTGTTCCTTGAGTTGCGTGAGAATCGTCACTGTTGCGCTCCTTAGCACGCCGCCGCGGTTGCCGGGTTCTGTTCGTGGGCCAAGCCGAACCGGGGTGCCGGGCCGAGCTTGTGAATCTGCTCCGTGAAGGTGGTCACCACCTTCTGCCACCGTTGCCCTTCGGACGCGGAAACCCAGGTGTACTCGAACCGGTCCGGATCGATGCCCATTGTCGGCAAAAGCCTCTTGAAAACTTCCAGCCGACGGCGGGCGTAGAAATTGCCCTCGGCATAGTGGCAATCCCGGGGGTGACAGCCGGATACCAGAACGCCGTCCGCACCGGAGAGCAGCGTCTTGGCCACGAACAGGGGATTGATCCGGCCCGAACAGGGCACGCGGATGATTCGCAGGTCCGTGGGCTGGGAAAACCGCCCCACTCCGGCCGTGTCCGCTCCGCCGTAGGAGCACCAGTTGCACAAAAAGCCAACGATTCGAAGTTCTTTTCCGGCTAGAGCTGACATAAGGCGTTCACCTCGGCGAGAATCTGGTTGTCGGTAAAATGGGAGAGCTGGATCGCGCCCTGGGGACAAGTGGCGGTACACAGGCCGCAGCCCTGACAGACGGTTTCAATAACCTCGGCCTTGGGCTCGCCCCGGAAGTCCACTTCCTTGATCGCGCCAAAGGGACAGACCTGGACGCACTTGCCGCAGCCAACGCACCTCTTGATGTCCACGAAGGATATCATCGGATCGTTTTCCAGCTTGTCCTTGGCGAACAAGGCCAGAACCTTGGCCGCGGCGGCGCTGCCCTGGGCCACGGAGGCCGGGATATCCTTCGGACCCTGGCAGGCTCCGGCCAGGTACACCCCGGCGGTGTTGGTCTCCACGGGCCGCAGCTTGGGGTGGCTCTCCATGAAGAAGCCGTATTTGTCGTAGGAAATGCGCAGCTTTTCCGCCAACTGCGGTGCGCCGACAGAGGCCTCGGCCCCGGCGGCCAGGACCACAAGATCGGCCTCAACTTCCACCTGCGTGCCCATCAGGGTATCCGCGCCACGGACCAGCAGTTTGTCGCCCTTGGGATAGATCATGGAAACCCGGCCCCGGACGTACTGGGTGCCGTATTCCTCCATGGCCCGGCGGGTGAACTCGTCGTACATCTTTCCCGGCGCGCGGATGTCCATGTAAAAGACATAGGAGGTGGAATCCGGGATGTGGTCCTTGGTCAGGATGGCCTGCTTGGCCGTGTACATGCAGCAGAACCCCGAACAGTAGGGCCGGTCCACGCTCTTGTCCCGGGAGCCGACGCACTGCACGAAGACGATGGTCTTGGGTTCCTTGCCGTCGGAAGGCCGCTTGACGTGCCCGCCCGTAGGCCCGGAGGCTGAAAGCAGTCGCTCGTATTGCATCCCGGTGATCACGTCCGGCAGACGTCCGCCGCCATATTCGCCGTACTTGCTGATGTCGAACAGGTCATATCCCGTGGCCGCGACGATGGCCCCGACGCTTTCGCTGACAATCTCTTCCTGTTGATCAAAGACAATGGCCTTGGTCGGACAGACCTTGGCGCAGATTCCGCACTTGCCCTTGGTGAGCTTGATGCAGAATTTCGGGTCGATCACGGCTTTTTTGGGAATGGCCTGGGGAAAGGGGATGTTGATGGCCGTGGTCGTGCCCACCTGTTCGTTAAAGCGATCCTTGGATTTTTTGCTCGGACACTTCTCCATGCACAGACCGCATCCGGTGCACAATTCCCAGTTCACGTAGGGGGCCTTGCGCTTGATCTTGACCTCGAAGTTGCCCACGTAGCCCGAGATCTCCTCCACCTCGGACATGGCGTAAAGCTTGATCTTGGAATGCTGGGCCACGTCCACCATCTTCGGGCCGAGGATGCAGCTGCTGCAGTCCACGGTGGGAAAGGTCTTGTCCAGCTTGGCCATCTTGCCGCCAATGGTAGATTCGCGCTCCACCAGGACCACTTCCCGGTCCCCGTCGGCACAGTCCAGGGCGGCCTGAATCCCGGCCACGCCGCCGCCGATGACCATAACCCGCTTGTTGATGTCGAACTGCTTGGCGAACAGGGGCTGGTCCTGGCGCAGCTTTTCCACGGCGATGCCGGTCAGCTCGATGGCCTTGTTGGTGTTCGCTTCCTTGTCCTTGCCGATCCAGGAGACGTGCTCGCGGATGTTGGCCATCTCGAACATAAACCGGTTCAGCCCTGCCCGTTCCACGGTGCGCCGGAACGTGGGCTCGTGCATCCTGGGCGTGCAGGAGGACACCACCACGCCGTCGAGTTGGTTGTCCTTGATGGCCTGGATGATTCCGTCCTGTCCCGGCTCGGAACAGGCGTACATGGTATCCGACGTGAAAACCACGTCGGGAAAGGCGCGAGCGGCCTCGGCGACCTTGGCCGCGTCCACCGTTCCACCGATATTGCTGCCGCAATGACAGATGAAAACTCCGATCTTCATGAACGTTCCTCCAGCTTCGCCCTACGCTCCAGCTGAGTGTTGAAAAAACCGTATCTTGCTGTTCGTTCAAAAATCCCAAGTCCAACGGACAACTAGGCGGCCTTGGCCTTGAGGGTTTGCTTGTCGGCCTCGCTTTTGGCTTCCCGCTCCCGCTTCTCGGCTTGTGCCGCGTACATGGCATCAAGAGCCAGCCGGGGATTGACGCAGAGCTTGGACAATCCCAGTTCGCTCTGCGGAATACCCAGGGCCAGACCAAGCAACTGCGTATAGTAGAACACGGGCAGCTGAAATTTGCGCCCCATGGCCGCGGAGGCCTGTCCCTGACGCAGATCCAAATTCATCTGACACAGCGGGCAGGCCGTGACCACGGCATGGGCGCCGAGGCCCGCGGCCGCCTCCAGCAGCTTGCCGGAAAGCTTGGCCACGATGTCCTTACGCGGAATGCCGAAAGAGGCGCCGCAGCACTCTACTTTCAATGGGAACGGCAAAACTTCCGCGCCGAGAGCGGCCATGAGCTTGTCCATGGCGGTTGGATTCTCATGGTCGTCAAACTGCATTACCTCCGGAGGGCGGTTCATGATGCACCCGTAGTACGGGGCGAGCTTCAGCCCGGCCAGGGGTTTGTTCGGGAGCATTTCAGCCACGGCATCGGACCCCACGTCCTCGGCCAGGACCTGCAATACCGACTTCACCGGGGTGGAGCGGTCCACGGGCTTGTCCAGGAGCTTATTCACTTGAAGGCGAAACTCCCGGTCGCTCATCCGGTGCACCGCGGCCTTCAGATTGGTCAGACAGCTCGGGCAAGGCGTGATCACCGCGGCCGCGTCCATATCCTCGGCCAGGGCCAGGTTCCGGGCCGCCAAGGCCGAGGAAAGCAGGTGATCCACGGTATGCGCCGGGGTGGAGCCGCAACAGCTCCAATCCGGAATGTCCACGAGATTCACGCCCAGGGCGCGACAAACCGCCCGGGTGGAGGAGTCGTACTCCTGGGAGGTGCCCTGTCCGGAACAACCGGGATAATAGGCGTATTTGGTCATTGCTGCGTCTCCCTGAAGCGTTTGAAAATCTCGGCGACCTTGTCCTTGCCTTGAATTTCATGGGGTTTGAAGGAGAGCTTGCCTTTGGGCAGGATTTTCGGACCAAGATCCATGTCCGTCCAGAACCGACCGGTCTTGGCCACGTACGTCGCCAGCAGGCCCATCTCGAAGACGCGGCCATGCTTTTCCACGGAATCCAGAAACGTGTCCCAGAACGTCTTTACGTTCTTCTCCGTGGCGTAGCCTTCGCGTCGGGCCATGTGCCGGAGCACGTCCATGATCCGAGCCACGTCGATTTCGTTGGGACAGCGAGTTGTGCAGGATTCGCAGGTGGCGCACAGCCAGATGGACTTGCAGGACAGCAGGCGCACTTTCTGACCGGCTTGCAGCAGACGCATCACCTGGCTGACCGGAATGTCGTAGGCAAAGGTGTATGGACACCCGGCGGTACAGTTGCCGCACTGGTAGCAGAGCCGGACTTTTTGTTCGCTCTCCGCTTCGACCTGGGCTATGAATTCGTGATCGCACGAAGCATGAATGTCGACGACTTCCATGTGTTCTCGGCTCCTTGGAGGGAGGGTTGGCGGGGGAATCAGAGGAAAAGGAGATCAGACCCTTGAAAGCAAGTCAGGTAGCGTACCCGAACAAACTTCGTCAACGACCGGACCTCCTCGAGATCTGATTTAGGTTCATGGTTCAATGGTTCACGGTTCAATCAAGCCATTCAAGTCATGCTGACGATGGCGGAATATTTCAGTTGTCCGGCAATTTTCATGTCAACCGTTGAACCGTGAAAACCCTAAAAACCAGGAAGGCCGAGCCAACGGCCCGACCTTCCCGACCAAACCATAAAAGCGAGTCTTACAGCGCGGCCTCGAAGATGGCGGCCACGTCGGCGTCCTTGGGGCACCGGGGGTTGGTGAACCCGCAGGCGTCCTTCTGGGCATTGCCGGTCATCACGGCGATGTCTTCCTTCTTTACCTTCTTTCCGTAACGCTTGCCCAGTTCGACCAGGCCGGAGGGGATGCCCACGTCGGCGGAAAGCTCCCTGATGGCGTCCAGAGCCTTTTCCGCCGCGGCGCGCGGGCTCAGGCCCTCGATGTTCTCGCCCATCAACTGCGCCATCTTGGCGAAACGCTCTACCTTGGCGATCAGGTTGAACTTCTCCACGTGGGGCAACAGGATGGCGTTGCACTCGCCGTGGGGCAGGTCGTAGAAGCCACCCAACTGGTGAGCCATGGCGTGCACGTGGCCCAGGCTGGCGTTGTTAAAGGCCATGCCGGCCAGGTACTGGGCGTAGCACATGCCTTCGCGGGCATTGATGTCCTGACCGTTGGCCACGGCGGGACGCAGGTGCTGGAAGATCAGTTCGATGGCCTTTTCGGCGCAGGCGTCGGTCATCGGGGTGGCGATGGTGGAAACGTAGGCTTCCACGGCGTGGGTCAGGGCGTCCATGCCGGTGGCGGCGGTCAGCGCCGGGGGCATGCCCATCATCAGCAGCGGATCGTCAACGGCCACGCCCGGGGTGACGCGCCAGTCCACGATGGCCATCTTCACCTTGCGGGACGTGTCGGTGATGATGCAGAAGCGGGTCATTTCGGAAGCCGTGCCGGCGGTGGTGTTCACGGCGACATACGGAGGCATGGGCTTGGTGGACTTGTCCACGCCCTCAAAATCGTGAATCTTGCCACCGTTGGCGATGACCAGGCCGACGCCCTTGCCGCAGTCGTGGGAGCTGCCGCCGCCCAGGGTGATCAGGCTGTCGCACTTGTTTTTCTTGTAGACTTCCACGCCGGCATGGACGTTGTCGTCCGTGGGGTTGGGGATGGTCTCGTCGTAGACCACGCAGTCCATCTTGGCGTCCTTGAGCAGCTTCACGATCTGGTCGGTCATCCCGATTCCGGTGATGCCCTTGTCGGTGACCAGCAGGGGCTTCTTGCCGCCCAAGGCCTTGATCTTGGCGGGGATTTCCTTGTGGGCGCCGATGCCGATCAACGTCACGCTGGGAATGAAAAATCCATAAACTTGTTCACGTACGGCCATAATGCTAACCATCCTTTTGGTTAAAGGGGAGAAGAAACACAACATTCACTCTTGCTTTCCGCTGCAGCGACTGTTGGCTCCCCTACAGCAACTTCCGGGCCATACAGAAAAATCCAGTAAATTCACATGGGTCGTTCATACCCCCGCGCCAAGCCCGGCCCCAAGGGGACACTTTGGAGGGCGCGCCGGGGGTCAACCCACCGTTTTCAGAGGCAAACCGCTCGTCCAAAGCAGGCAATAGCTTTCTTTCTCGGACGGTTAAAAGCCGTGTATCACCTTGACACGGAACAAACCGCCTCTTGGGTCAAAAAGACACGCAACCAGACCCGTCAGTTCAGTTCGTATTCCTTTATCTTGCGGTAGAGGGTTTTCCGGCCAATGCCCATGGCCTTGGCCGCTTGCTGCCGGTTGCCCTCGAAATGGTTCAAAACCCGCGTAATGTGCTCTCGTTCCATGACCCGCAGAGAAAAGAGCCCATCGGCGTCCTCCCCTTCCGCCAGATGCGGCGACTGATCCACCAGTTCCCGGGGCAAGGCCCGGTCCGAAATAATCCCCTCGTCGGCCAGAATCATGCTCCGCTCCAATACGTTGCGCAGTTCGCGCACGTTGCCGGGCCAGGAATAGTTCAGCAGACAGTGCATGGCCTTGTCCGTAATCCGGTAGCGGGTCGGCGTGGTTGGCAAACTGGCCAGGAAATGCTCCACCAGCAGGGGAATGTCTTCCTTGCGCTCCCGTAGGGGCGGCGTATGGATGTTGAACACGTTGATCCGGTGCAACAGGGCCTCCTGAAATCGGCCCTCCTCCACCTCGGTGAACAGGTTGCGGCTGGTGGCGAAGATGAACCGGATGTCGATGGTTCGCTCCTCTTTTTCCCCCACCCGGCGATAGGTCTTGTTCTCCAGGACCCGCAACAGCGAGGCCTGGACCTCGATGGGCAGTTCGCCGATTTCGTCCAGGAACAGCGTGCCCTTGTGGGCGAAGGCCATCAGCCCCTCTCGGGACTCCGTGGCCCCGGTGAAGGAACCTTTAACGTGGCCGAACAGCTCGCTCCGGGCCAGCTCTTTGACCAGGGCCGCGCAGTTTTTAATGATAAACGGCTTGTCCGCCCGCTTGCTGCCGGAATGGATGACCTGGGCCGCCACATCCTTGCCCACCCCGCTTTCCCCGGTCAGCAGGACCGGAACGTCCGTGGGCGCGGCCCGGCTCGCCAGGTAACGGACCTGTTTGATGCTTTCCGAGTTGCCCACCATCCGGTGCGCCCGTTGACTGACCGACGACAACCTGTAGCCGCGGTTTTCCCGTTGCATGCAGGCCCGTTGCCAAGCCCGCTCAATGACCAGTTCCAGCTTGTCCAGATTGAAGGGCTTGGTGATGTAGTCGTAGGCCCCCATTTTCATGGCTTGGACCGCGCTGTCGATGTTCCCGTGGCCGGTGATCAGGATGATTTCCACATCCTGGAGCCGTTCCTTGAACTCGGTGAATAAATCCAGCCCGTCCGCGTCCGGCAGGCGGATGTCCAGGATCACCACGTCGTAGAGGTTGCGCCGGGTCAACTGCCGCGCCTGGGCCGCGGAAGGCGCGACGTGAATGGTCCGCTCCGGACGGGAGAACTCCTTCTGAAACAGCTTGAGGATGGATTCCTCGTCGTCAACGACGAGGACTGAATAGTGCTCGCTCACGAGATCCTTCATTCGCGTTCAATGGGAGGCAGACGGTAAATCGGGACCCTTTGCCCACCTCGCTGGTGACGGAGATATCCCCGCCGTGCTCCTGGACGATATTGTAGCAGGAGGCCAGTCCGATCCCGATTCCCTTGCCCACGGCCTTGGTAGTGAAAAAGGGCTCGAACATCTTATCCAAATTTTCCGGAGGAATGCCACAGCCGGTGTCCTCGACGCAGAGGCAAACCTCCGCCTCGCCCACGAAACGGGTCCGAATCTGGATGGTCCCCTCGCCCTGGATGGCATCCAAGGCGTTGACCAACAGGTTCAGGATCACCTGCTTGAGCTGGGACTCATCCCCGTAGATCAGCGGGAGTTCATCGGCCAGCCGCAGCTGGATCTTCAACCCCTCGCGCTTACGCAGATGATGGTCCACCAGGCGCAGGGTGTCCGTGACGATCATATTCAGGGCCAGAGGGTAAAAAGCGGCGGAAACCGGGCGACTAAAGGTCAACAGGGTCTGGATGATTTTCTGACAGCGATGACATTCCTTGAGAATGATGTCCGTATACTCGCGAAAGTCCTGGGCCAACTCCGGGTCCACCTCTCCCTCGATCCGAGGCAGCCTCCGCTGCAGGCCCTCGGCAAAGCCGCGAATGGCCGCCATGGGGTTGTTCACCTCGTGGGCCACGCCGGCGGCCAGCATGCCCATGGTGGCCATCTTTTCCACCTGGTAATACTTGGCCTGATATTCCTTCTCCAAGGTCACATCGCGCTTGAATATCAGCACCCGGTGTTCCGGCCACTCTGGATTTTTCAGCGGCGAAGCGACCATCTCGAATTGCAGATTGCGGCCCTTGAGTTTGAAGATTGCCGTGTCCCGGCAGACGGAGTTGGTGGCCAGGGAACGAAACGCCGGACATTCCGGGCAGGGGTGATCCTCATGGCGAAAGAGTTCGTAGCAGAACTTTCCCTCGGGATGGGGATCATCAAACAAGTGCCGAAAAACGTGATTGACCGAGATGATCCGAAGGTTCTCGGACAAGACCATCATCACGTCCGTGATCCCGTCCAGAATCGCCGCGATTTCTCGGCGCTGCTCCTCGGAACGCTTGTTGGACTCCTTGAGTTCCTCCACCTTCTGGCGCAGTTCCTGAAAAAAGCCGAGCTTGCTGTGCTCGATGCCGATCAGGTCCTGCAGGTCCGTAGGTTGGACCATCACCATGCCTCCCTGCAAATGGCCAAGAGGTCCTCCCAGTCGGCCTTGCGGGGGTTGGTCAACATGCAGGCGTCGTGCACGGCCATTCGGCAGATTTGCTCCAGCTTGGAGGCATCGGGCACGATGTCCCTCATCCGGTGCGGCACGTCCAGCCGGGCAAAAAGCTCCTCCAATTGGGAGATGCCTTCCTCTCCCTGGCTCGGAGAGCAACTTTCCACCCCTCCTTGAATGATCCGCCCGATGGTGCACATCTTTTCCGGACAGGCCGGAAGATTGTAGCGCATCACCGCCGGCAGCACGATGGGATGCACCAAGCCGTGCAAAGTGTCGAAGATTCCGCCCAGAGAGTGCGCCAGGGCGTGGCCGATGCCCAACCCGGCGTTGCTGAAGGACATCCCCGCGGCGGTGCTGGCGATGGAGAGCTGCTCCATGACTTGCGGCGTGCGGTTTTCCAGGGCTGGTTGAAGGTTCTTGGCGATCAATTCGATGGCTTTTAAGGCTTGGTTTTCCGTGAAGGGCGAAGCCAGGGGCGAGACGAAGGATTCGATGGCATGGGCCAGGGCGTCGATGGCCGATGAAACGACCAGTTGATTGCCCTTGGTCATCAGCAAATTCGGGTCGATGATGGAGACGTTGGGTACCAGGGACCGGCTGATGATGGACATCTTCACCTGCCGCTCCACGTCCGTGATGATGCAGAATTGGGAAATATCCGAACCGCTGCCGGCGTTGGTGGGGATGAAAATCATCGGCGGCAGGGGCCGCATGATCCGGTTCGCTCCCTCATAGTCCGCGATCCGCCCGCCGTTGCCTACGATGGTCCCCACGCCCTTGGCCGTGTCCATGGGACTGCCCCCGCCCAGGGCGATGATCACGTCCGCCTTTTCCAGGGTGTACAGGTCCGCGCCTTCATGGACCTGATAGTCCCGGGGATTGGAGTTGACCTTGTCGAAGAGGAGAAAGTCCAACCCATCGCCCCGCAGAATATCCATCACGTGCCCAGCCCACCCGGAATCGATCAGCCCCTGGTCCGTAACCAACAAAGCCCGCTTCGCCCCCAGTCGGCGCGAGCATTGAGCCAGATAGCCGATGCTGCCCTGGCCGAAGATGATTTCCGGAATGGCGAACTTGGTTACGCGATGGTCGGACATGGTGGCGAGTGGGTTCAACGGTTCAGCGGTTCCCGGTCCTGGGTTCGAAATCCGGCAGTCCGTTCAAAAACCCCAAGTGCAAGGAGCAAAAAAAGTTCAAGATCGAAGCGTATTTCTTCATACGTGAGAGTTTGAACTTTTTGCGGCGACGCGGCAATTGGGAGTTTTTCAACGGACTGCTACACGGCGATCATGGAGTAGAGCACGCCCAACAGCCCAATGCCCGCCAGGATGAAGACCGGGACGCGGGGCATTTGGCCGTCGCTTTCCATGGCCCGACCGAACATGAAAAAGACCAGGGGGTGGACCAAAAACGGCATGGAGAAGATGAAGGGAATCAGCAGAGACGCCTCTTCACCGAACATTCCGCCCTGGGTGGCGGCGAAAAGTCCGAAGTGGGAAATCCCCGAGGAGACGGACATGGCCGTAAAGCCCAAGGGCATGCCGACAACGCTGAGCAGCACGAATCCTCCGAACACCGCGCACAATTGCCAGCCGAAGGAAAACTGCATCAGTCCCTTGACCTCGTTGGCGTCCTTGCCGTCGGCCTTGCTCATGGTCTTCAGGGAGAAGACGGTCAAGATCACTCCGGCCAGGACGATCAACAGGGAGGGCCACATCATCAGGCTGCCCTGCTGGGCGCTCATGGCCAGGACGGAAAAGACAAAGATGTGTCCGAAAAACGGAACGTTGATCATGATCGGCGCCCGATAGGCCGCTGTTTTGCCCAGGTCTCCGGCCGTGCAGGCCCCGGTCAGCCCGGAGTGGGACAACGCCCCGGCCATGCCCGGCGCCAGGTTCCGGGCGTGCTCGGTCTTGCCGAAAAGCATCAACAAAGCGATGCCGCCGAACATCCAGAACATCTGGCCGAAAAAGCCGTAGGCCAGCACGGCGTTCATTCCGGTGATGGCGAAAGCTTCGGTGATCCGCGACCCGCCGATCATGAAGTTGGCCGCCAAGACCACGGGAATGCCGGCGAAGAGCAAGGCCCGGATCGTCGGCCCGAACCGCCAGCGGTACATCAACGCCCCCAGCCCGGCGGAAATGATCATGGCGAAGAAGATCTGCGGCAGGGCGATGATCGGCTTGATCCACATGGCAATGGTGTAGGATCCCAAAAGAATACCGAGAATAGCCACCATTTCCACGATGCCCATCTTGATGTACAGTCGCTTGTTGGCAACCTGGGCCTTATGGTCGATCATGATCACCGCGCCCACCAAGCCAAGGTAGGCGATCAGCGGATAGAACCGGCTCAGGTCCGAAAAACTCAGGCCAAGTGTCAGCCGGTACAAGGCCTCGATCCCGATGAGCAGAAAAAAGGCCCGGACAATAAAGATCAATTGCGTCCGCCCCGTTCCCACGAAGGTTTCTTCCTTGGACGGAGTCACCATGTCGTCCGGATCCAGCTCGATGCCGCCCAGAATCTTGCGCAGCTCCTGGCCGCCCACGAAAAAGGAGACGGTCAGAGCCACGATGGTCGCCCTGCTGATCAGATCGATCAGCGAGAACTGGGGCAGCCCTGGAGTGGAAACTCCGCTGGCCACCAGGACGTAGCCCATGGTCAGACCGAAAATGACGATGATCAGAATCGGCGAATACCGCGTTCCGGCCACGGCCGTCCTGGCCACCAGAACCATGGGGATGAGTAAAAACAAGGACAACAGGAACTGGTTCAGGATCTGTAGATTGGCGACCTGATCAAGTACGGTGGCGACTTCCATAAGCGGGAACCTCCTGAAACATAACGGGCAAGGAGCTAAGATGACGGGACGTTACACGGCTCAAGCACGGAAACGAGTTCGCAAGAATAGTCGTATTGACCGATGCTGGCAATGACTAGGACGCGAGCGCGCCATACCCTCCCTGTCCGCCCAGTACGTTGACACGGGTCATGCCTTGTGCTTTTTCCAGAGAAAATTGATTCGAGGAAGCACGTCTCGCGAGCCCGCCATGAACATGAAATCCCTCACTGAAGCGGAGCCCCGCGGATGGCATTCGCGCGGATACCTGCTGCATTTCGACTCCAATGACGTGGTTCAGCATGTCACTTTTCATCTCGCCGAGATGTCTGCCGAAGGAAACCGTCGAGCGTCTACCGGCGAAAAATCAGCAACTGGATCCGAGTCGGCGCGACATCGAAAACCGCCGGACTCGCAACCCGTCCCGAAGACTGCCCCTGGAGCAGCGCCGGGAACGCAATACCTGGGAACGCGGGGCTCCGTACCCGCTCTTCAAAACCCGCGAGTGCAGAGCCTCGCGATCCCAGCAAAGGCCACCCATGGCCTCCGCAACCTTGTCCGCTGAACGCGACAACACATTAATTTCTTTAAAGGAACAACGCATTTGACCCATATCAATCAGGTGGCCGCGCAGCTCGGCCTGACGACGCGACAGGTTCAGGCCGTGGCGGATTTGCTCCGGGAAGGCTCCACCGAGGTGTTCATCGCCCGGTACCGTAAGGAGGCCACGGGTTCCCTGGACGAGGTGGTCGTGCGCAAGGTGCGCGACGGGCTGGAGGCGTTGGCTGAGTTGGACAAGCGTCGGGCGGCCATGCTGGCCTCCCTGGAGGAACGGGAGCTGTTGTCCGAGGCCTTGCGCGCCGCCCTGGAGGGGGCCCGGTCCCTGACCGAACTGGAGGACGTCTATCTTCCCCATCGGCCCAAGCGGCGCACCCGGGCGATGATGGCCGTGGAGAAGGGGCTGGAACCCCTGGCCGACCTGCTCATGGAACAGCGGGCCGCGGACCCGGTTGTTGCCGCGTCCTCTTTTGTCGATCCGCCCAGGGGCGTGGAAACAACGGAACAGGCCCTGGCCGGGGCCAGGGATATCCTGGCTGAGCGCATTTCCGAGGATGCCGGGGCCAGAGCCGCGATGCGCGCCCTGTTCACGACCAAGGCCCGGCTGCGGTCCCGTCCGGCCAGGGGCGCGGCCAAGATCGACCCGGCCGTGGCGGCCAAGTTCAGGGATTGGAACGACTGGGAGGAGCCCGCGGCAACCGCTCCCGGCCATCGGATTCTGGCCCTGTTCCGGGGCGAACGGGAGGCTGTTCTTTCCGTGGAGGTGCGTCCGGACGAGGTGTTGGCCGCGGCCGAGCTGGAACGCCGCTTCGTGCGCGGAGGGGGAGCCTGCGCACGGCAGGTGCGCCTGGCTGTTCAGGACGGATACCGGCGACTGCTCGCGCCGTCCATGGAGACGGAACTGCGGGCGAACCTGAAAACCCGGGCTGATGCGGAGGCGATCGGCGTGTTTTCCGCGAACCTGCGCGAGCTGCTCCTGTCCCCGCCCCTGGGCCGCAAGCGGACCATGGCCCTGGACCCGGGATTTCGCACCGGGGCCAAGCTGGCCTGTCTGGACGAGCAGGGCGGGCTGCTGCATCACGAGACCGTTTTCGTGGTCGGGTCGGAACGGCAGGCAGCGGAATCAGCGCGGTGCATCCGGGAGTTGGTGGAGCGGTTCGCCGTCCAGGCCGTGGCCGTGGGCAACGGCACCGCCGGGCGGGAGACAGAGGCTTTTGTCCGCTCTCTGGGACTGCAAGGCGTCTTCGTGGTCATGGTCAACGAATCCGGGGCCTCGGTGTATTCCGGCTCGGACATCGCCCGGGAGGAGTTTCCGGACCTGGACCTGACCGTGCGCGGGGCCGTGTCCATCGGGCGGCGGTTGATGGACCCCCTGGCCGAGCTGGTCAAGATCGATCCCAAGGCCATCGGCGTGGGCCAATACCAGCACGACGTGGACCAGGCGGCGTTGAAACGGGCCCTGGACGATACCGTCGTCAGTTGCGTCAACGCGGTGGGCGTGGAGCTGAACACGGCCAGCGCCGCCCTGTTGTCCTTTGTTTCCGGGCTGGGGCCGGCCCTGGCCAGGAACATCGTGGCCTGGAGAGATGAAAACGGAGCATTTGGCTCCAGGCGGGACCTGCTCCGGGTGAAGCGGCTCGGCCCCAAGGCCTTTGAGCAGGCCGCCGGCTTCCTGCGCATCCGGGACGCGGACAATCCCCTGGACGCCTCGGGCATCCATCCCGAGCGGTACGGCCTAGTGGAGCGCATGGCCCGTGACATGGGCGTCGGGGTGCGCGAACTGATACGGGATGGCCGAACCAGGGCGGGGATTGATCCGCATCGCTATCTGTCCGAAGAGGCGGGGCTGCCCACGCTGACCGACATCCTGGCCGAACTGGACCGCCCCGGTCGGGACCCCCGGCCGACCTTTGAACACTTTGCCTTTGCCGAGGGCATGCATCGTCCGGAAGACCTCTCCCCGGGCATGGTCCTGCCGGGCATCGTGACCAACGTGACCCGGTTCGGGGCCTTCGTGGACGTGGGCGTGCACCAGGACGGGCTGGTCCATGTCAGCCAGATGGCGGACCGCTTCGTGCGCGATCCCGCGGAAGTGGTCCGCACAGGCCAGCACGTCCGGGCCCGGGTCCTGGAAGTGGACCTGGAGCGTCGCCGGATTTCTCTTTCCTTGAAAGGGGTGGTTCACGGGGGCTAAAAAAATGGCGGACACTTTTTAGCCGCCATAATCGCCCCAGGATGGGGACTGGACGAGGGTCAGGTCTTTTTTTGCGTTTCCGGCAACCCCCTGCCATGGTTCCGTGA
This sequence comes from Desulfonatronum thiodismutans, assembly GCF_000717475.1. Classification (NCBI taxonomy): domain Bacteria; kingdom Pseudomonadati; phylum Thermodesulfobacteriota; class Desulfovibrionia; order Desulfovibrionales; family Desulfonatronaceae; genus Desulfonatronum; species Desulfonatronum thiodismutans. The sequence goes on along the minus strand of NZ_JPIK01000005.1, from coordinate 52,798 downwards.
GCAACGCCAAACGGCTTGTGTCAAAACCCCATCCAAACATCAAGAAAACGCCGATTTGTCCCTGGCAAAGTTTTCTTGCCTGAAGGTCTTGCCGGGCCTATGGAACCCACCGGGAAGGTTCGCGAAACGGACCGACAATTTCCACAAGGAGCATCCGCCGCATGCGCATCGTGATCATCGGGGCCGGGGAGATCGGGTTTCACGTGGCTCAGCGTCTTTCGCTGGAGCACAAGGACGTGGTGGTCATCGACAAGAGCCCGGAGGCTCTCAGGCGGATCAACGATCATCTGGACGTGCAGACCATTCTGGGGTCCGGGAGCAGCCCGGTGCTTCTGGAGCAGGCCGGGATCCAGGAGGCCAAGCTGCTGCTGGCGGTCACGGACAGCGATGAAACCAACCTCACGGCCTGCCTGTTCGCCCGATCCCTGGCCCCGGAACTGACCAAGCTGGCCCGGATCCGCAACCAGGAGTACCTGCACTACAAATCCACCCTGACTCGGGAAATCCTGAACATCGCCCACGTGATCAATCCGGATCAGGAAGTGGTCCTGGCTCTGGAACGGATGCTGGAGATTCCCGGAGCCATGGAGGTCAACCACTTTGCCGGGGGCCGGGTCAAACTGATCGGGGTGCGGGTCTGTCCGGACAGCCCGTTGATCGGCGTGCGGCTGATGGACATCCCGGACCGCTACCGGGACGACCGGTTCATCGTCGCGGCCATCGTCCGCGACGAGAGACTGCTGATCCCCACCGGGCCGGACGCCTTGCGCAGGGAAGACGTGGTCTACTTCATCTGCGGCGGCGACCGGGTCGAACGCGTCCTGCCCCTGTTTTCCCCTTGCACGACAAAGATCCGCAACGCCATGATCGTCGGCGGAGGCAGCGTGGGGCTCTTGGCCGCCAAAGCCCTGGAACGCAAAGGCCTGTCCGTCAAGCTCATCGAACGCGACCCGCAACGCTGTGAAAAGCTGGCCGGGGAACTGGACAAGACCATCGTGCTCCACGGCGACGGCTCGGACGGGGATCTGCTTCAGGAGGAGGGCATCCGGGAAATCGACGCCTTCATCGCCCTGACCGGCGGCGAAGAGACCAACGTCCTGCTTTCCCTGCTGGCCAAACGGCTGGGCGCGGCCAAAACCATCACCAGGATCAACAAGTTCGCCTACATTCCCCTGGTCCGGGCCATCGGCCTGGAAAACGTGATCAGTCCCCGGATTTCCGCGGTCCACACCATTTTTCGCCATGTCCGCCGAGGCAAGGTCATTTCCTCGGTCTTCATCCGCGGCGAGGAGGCCGAGGCCCTGGAAGCCGTGGCCCAGGAGAAGTCGCCCATCGTGCACAAGCCGATCAAGGATCTGCGGTTTCCCAAGGGCGCGCTGATCCTCTGCGTGATTCGCGGCGAAGAGGTGATCATTCCGGACGGGGACAGCGTGATCCGGCCCGGCGACAGAATCGTGATCCTCTCCATCCGGGCGAACATCTCCAAGGTGGAACGGGCATTGGCCGTCAAACTGGAATACATCTGATCCACGACGCGAGGCGACTTCATGCACTGGCGAGGCATCTTCTCCTACACCGGCGCGATCATCGCCGCCGTGGGTCTGCTTATGATTCCGGCCCTGGCCTGTTCGTTGTATTACGGAGACGCGGGCGTCACGCCCCTGCTGTTCTCCATGGTCTCGGTCAGCCTCGGGGGGGGAGCCCTGTACCTGGTTTGGCGCAAGCACGCCCCGGAAATCGTGACCAGCCGGGAGGCCATGGCCGTGGTGGCCCTGTGCTGGGTCAGCGCCGGGCTGGTCGGGGCCCTGCCCTTTTATCTCGGCGGAATGTTCGACACCTTCGCGGACGCTTTTTTCGAGTCGGTCTCCGGCTTCACCACCACGGGCTCCTCGGTGCTCACGGACATCGAGGCCGTGGCTCCGGGCCTGCTGTTCTGGCGGAGCATGACCCAGTGGATCGGCGGCATGGGCATCATCGTGCTGTCCGTTGCCGTCCTGCCTATTCTCGGGGTGGGCGGCATGCATCTCTACCGGGCCGAATTTTCCGGGGGCAGACAGGACCGGATCAAGCCACGGGTCCGGGCCGCGGCCTTGTCCCTGTGGAAGGTCTACCTGCTGTTTTCCACCGTGCTGGTGGTTCTGTTGCTGCTGGGCGGGATGAACCTCTTTGACGCCCTGTGCCATATGTTCGCCACCATTGCCACGGGCGGCTACTCCACCAAAAACCTGTCCATGGGCCACTACCAGAGCGTCTATCTGCAGTTGGTGGTCACGGTGTTCATGTTCCTGGGCGCGATCAATTTCGCCCTGCACTATCAGGCCCTGCGCGGACGCCCCCTGGCCTTGTGGCGCAATTCCGAGGTCCGGTTTTTCACGCTGCTCGTGCTGGGGACCGTCACCGTGATCGCCCTGACTCTTTGGGCGAACCGGTCGTACGAAACCCTCGGCGAGGCCTTCCTGTACAGCGCCTTCAACCTGGTCTCCATCATCACCACCACCGGCTACGCCACAGCGGACTTCGCCCTCTGGCCGCCTCTGGCAGTGGCCGTCCTTTTCCTGACCATGTTCATCGGCGGATGCGCCGGGTCCACTGCCGGAGGCGTGAAGTGCATGCGGCTTCTTCTGGCGGCCAAACATATGTACAGGGAAGGCTTTCGGGTCATCCATCCCCAGGCCGTGGTCCAGGTCAAGATGAGCGGCAAGCCCGTGGAGGAAAGCGTGATCAGCGGGGTCTGGGGGTTTCTGGGGCTGTTCGCGGCTCTGTACTTGGTTCTGTCCCTGATGCTGGCCGCCATGGGCCTGGACCTGATCACGGCCTTCAGCGCGGCCATCGCGGCCATGGGCAACATCGGCCCGGGCTTCGGCGGCGTGGGCCCGGCGCAGAACTTCGCCCACCTGCCCGCCGCCGCCAAATGGCTGCTCGCCTGGGGCATGCTCCTGGGGCGGCTGGAACTCTACGCCGTGATCATCTTCCTGCTGCCGGCCTTTTGGAAGGCATAGCGATCAAAACCGGCGGACGGCGGAATGCATGAAGGAGGTACTCCTTCACCCACGTACTCCGTTTTCTCAGGCGAGATGCCGCGTGACCTCTTGCGCTGGGACTTTGTTCGGCCCCTTGATCGTGCGTTCCGTGTAGCCCAGGGGAATGACGGCCATGAATTCACCCTCGGGCTCGCCCAGGAACCGACGCACGTCCTCCTTGATCAGGAAGAGTATCCCCAGCCAGACCGAGCCCAAGCCCAGCGAAGTGGCCGCCAGGAGCAGGTTCTGCACCGCCGCGGCGGAGCTTTGGATTTCCATGGTCCGGAAGAAGTCGCGCGCTTCCGAAATGTCCAGCTTGAACAGCTTCTCGCCCCGGGCGATCAGGTTGCCGGTGTTCACCACGGCCACCACGATGGGCGCGCTGGTGATGCTCCGGGCCGCCATGCGCAGCAGGGAGGACGAAGGCTTGGGAAAGTCGGCGGCTCGTTCCGTGGTCAGCCGGGCCAGCTCCATCTTCTTGTCCCCGCGAAGCACGATGAAACGCCAGGATTGCTCGTTATGCGCCGAAGGGGCCTGGTTGGCAGCGGTCAGGACCGCGTGGACGGTTTCGTCGCTGACCTCCCGGTCCGTGAAGAGCCGGATGCTGCGGCGGGCCGCGATGGTACGCAGGGTTTCGTTGTCCAGCATGCAAGGAACCTCTCACTGCTTTGGGTCATTATGGTTCATGGGTGCGGAAACGATAGGCCGGGCGCGGACGCAAAGCAAGATTGGATCTTTTTTTATCTTCCGGATTTGCCCGCTTCATGTTCAGCCTTGCATCCGGGAGTCGACGGATTGATCGCCTGACGCAATGAGCGCGCCTTTGCGCTTGATTTTTGGAACCACTCCTGGCTAGATCATCCCTTCAACGGATTATTCCGGGTTTCCGCCCTTTCAACCGCCCTCACAGGAGTCAGCGCCATGCATCTTGGAAAACAGATCAGACTGGAACGGATTCTGAATCGCGATACCCGGCGGGCCATCATCGTGCCCTTGGATCACGGCGTGACCGTGGGGCCGTTGTCGGGCCTGACCGACATGCGCCGGACCCTGAGCCAGATCGCGGGGGGCGGGGCCAACGCCGTGGTCATGCACAAAGGGTTGGTGCGCTGCGGGCACCGAGGCAGCGGGCCGGACATCGGGCTGATCATTCACCTCTCGGCCAGCACCTCCCTCTCCCCCTTCCCCAACGCAAAGACCCTGGTGGCCTCGGTGGAGGAAGCTCTGCGCCTGGGCGCGGACGGGGTGTCCGTGCACGTCAATCTGGGCGACGAGAACGAGCGGGAGATGCTGGAGGACATGGGCCGGGTCAGCGCCGCCGCGGCCTCCTGGGGCATGCCCATGTTGGCCATGATGTACGCCAGGGGGCCAAAGGTGCCCAACGAGTATGACCCGGAAGTGGTGGCCCATTGCGCCAGGGTGGGCGTGGAGTTGGGCGCGGATCTGGTCAAGGTGCCGTATACAGGGGATATGGACACCTTCCAGCAGGTGGTCGACGCCTGCTGCGTACCCGTGGTCATTGCCGGGGGGCCGAAGATGAACAGTGTTCGCGACGTGCTCCAGGTCGTTTCCGACTCCATCAAGGCTGGAGGAGCCGGACTATCCATAGGCCGGAATATCTTTCAGGCTGAAAATCCGAAATCCCTGCTCAGGGCCATGCACGGCATCGTCCACGACGATCTGAGCGTGGACCAGGCCATGGAGGTGCTGGCCCGTGACGGTTGATCGCCCGAATCCCGATTTTAAAGCCGAGCAGCCCGGTCCGGACCTCCAGGTCGCAACGCCTGTCGGCAAACCCGGGGGCCGGTTGCGCAAGGCTTTTCTTTTTTTATTGGTCGTCCTGCTGCTTGTCGGCGGCGCGGCGGCCTGGGACGCTTACCGATTCCTGCATGTTCCGCCGGAGCAGCCGGGGGAAACCCGCCTGGTGGACATCGTCCCGGGCATGTCCATGGTTCGAATCAGCGGGCTCCTGGAGCGGGAAAACATCGTTTCCAGCGGGCAACGGTTTCGCTTTTACGCGCAGCTCATGGGGCTCGGCGCGTCGGTCCAGGCGGGTGAATTCGAGTTGAACACCGGCTGGACGCCTCGCCAGGTTCTGGGCGTCCTGACCTCCGGCCGGGTCCACCTGCACCGGTTGCGGATCCCCGAGGGCCTGACCTGGTGGCAGACCGGACGGATCGTGGAGGAATCCGGGTTGGCCAGCTTCGAAAACTTCGCCCAGGCCGTATCGGACCCGGAACTGCTGCGCCGGTTCGACATCCCCGCTGACCACGCCGAAGGCTTCCTGTTCCCTGAAACCTATTTTCTTCCTCGGCCTCGAAACCAGGACGCCCGGCCCATCGTGGAAATGATGCTGGAGATGTTCCGAAGGGCCACGGATCAGCACCTCTGGCCAAAAGGCCGTCCCGACCCGGAAACGGTGCGGGACCTGGTAATTCTGGCCTCCTTGGTGGAAAAGGAAACCGGATTGGCCGAGGAGCGCGAACGGGTGGCCGGGGTTTTCGCCAACCGGCTGCGCATCGGCATGCGCCTGCAATGCGACCCCACGACCATCTACGGCCTGGGGCCGGACTTTTCCGGGCCGCTGTTCAGAAGGCACCTGGACGACCCGAGCAATCTCTACAACACCTACATGCACGCGGGGCTGCCGCCGGGGCCCATCGCTTCTCCCGGCCTGGCCTCGCTGCGGGCCGCGCTCCAGCCCGAAGAACACAACCTGATCTACTTCGTTTCCAACAACGACGGCTCGCACACCTTCAGCCGCACCCTGGAGGAGCACAACCGGGCCGTTCGGCAATTTCGCCGCGGCCAGGGCAGATAGCAGTCCATTGAAAACTTCCGACTCTTGCGTCGCCGAAAAAAAAGCCGGACCTTTTGCGAGGCCCGGCTTTTTTTTTGCGCTCAAACGATGCTTATCAATGATCAGAAATAGGACGGTTGGTTCTCGCCGGAACCGCTGCTCTGCTTTTCGGCCTTTTTCAAGGCCTGTTCCACCTTGCTCTTCAACTCGGTCAGGTCCACGGACTTGACCACGTAGAAGTCGGCGGCGATGGATTTCAGGTCGTGTTGGAAGCTATCGTAGGCCGTGCAGAGAATAACCGGAATGGATTGATCCTGGCCGCGAATCTCCTGAAGCAGATCCAAGCCCGAGCGATTGCCCTCCAGCTTGATGTCCAGGACCACCACCTGGGGTTTTTCCCGGGACAGCACCTCCAGAATGTTTTCCGAGCCGTCCGAGGTGACGACGTCGTAGTCCTCCATCTGGAGTTCTTCCTGGTACAACAACCGAATGTGGTGCTCATCGTCGACGACGAGAATTTTTCCTTTAGCCATAGTGCCCTCCTTGGGATAGGACGCATCCAGCTTTCACGGCTTCAGCGATGAAATGCGACGGGGTTGCGGTATGTTCGGCGTATTTTCAATCAGCCATCGTGCTCCCGCCCGACGGCCCTCGTATTCAGCGACCGGAGCCGCCGTGCCGGACGGGAAGACAGGCGTCCGATCAGTCCGAAAACTACCATAAATCTCTTCAACCATACACGGAACGGTCACGACACTCAACCGCGAATATTCGTCTGGGCAGAGCAGATTTGTTCTCGATCCTTACCTGCTATCTGAATCGAAATCCAAGTCGAACGTCATGCCCAAGAAGATGACGTTATCACAGGGTAGTGCATTGCTTTTTCAATATCGATACCGATCCCGATTTCGACATTTGGGGCTCAAGGCCAAGAGTCTTCCAACTTGTCGCCACGGCGACGCGGTTGAGTTTACACGGGTTCACGGATAGACAAAGACGATCTTTTTGTCGAGGTGAGAATATGATTCATGTACGATTGGAACCCCAGGGCCGGGAACTACGGCTGCCCAAGGCCTGCACGGCGCTCAAGCTGCTGCGCGAACTGGGACTGGGCGTCAACTCCGCGCTGGTCATCCGCGACGGCGAGTTGCTCACGCCGGATCGCCGCCTGAACATCGGCGACGAAATCGTCGTCCGGACCGTCGCTTCCCGAGGATGACCCCATGAAATGCCGTAAATGCAAAGCCCTAGCGGCCGTGGCCCTGCCCAGCCACAATACCGCGTTCTGTCCCGACTGCTATCCGGTTTTCGTCCGCTCCCAGGTGGAGCGGGCCATCCATCGCCATAAGATGATCGCCCCGGATGACCGGGTGCTGGTGGCGGTCAGCGGAGGCAAGGACTCCCTGGCCCTGACCTTGCTGCTCCACGAACTCGGCCACGACGTCCACGGGCTGCACGTGGATCTGGACATTCCGGGCTCCTCCACGGACGCCCGGGCGGCTTGCGAAGGCTTTTTCGCCAAGCTGGGTCTGCCGCTTGCGGTCGTCGAGCTGCGCCGGGAGGGGCTGGCCATTCCCCTGGTCAAGTCCCGGATCAAGCGGCCCATTTGTTCGGTCTGCGGCAAGCTCAAGCGCCACTACTTCAACAAGTTCGCCCTGGAAAACGGCTTCTCCGTACTGGCCACGGGCCACAACCTGGACGACGAGGTCAGTCGGCTGTTCGCCAACACCGTGCGCTGGGACGCATCCTATCTCAGCGACCAGGGCCCGGTCCTGCCGGCCGCGGACGGCTTTGCCCGCAAGGTCAAGCCCATGTACCGGCTGACCGAGTTCGAAATCGCCAATTTCAGCTTTCTGCGCGGCATCGACCACGTCATTGCCGGGTGCCCCTACAGCGGCAGGGCCAGCTTTCCGGTCTACAAGAACCTTTGGTCCAACCTGGAAGAACGCATGCATGGGGCCAAGGTCCAGTTTTACGAGAACTTCCTGCGCGACGGACGCCCGGTTTTCGCCGCCTGGGCCGAGCACCGGGAGGACCCGCTCTCGCCCTGCACTGTTTGCGGTTATCCCACCTCCGCGGAGGTCTGCGGAGTTTGCCGGATCAGGACCATGGTCGCCGCCGAATCCGATACGCCGGGTACCTGAGCGGAACACCATGAACGCTTCGGCTCTGCCCGCCCTCCTGGCCCGAATTCATCTGCCGGACATGGCGTTGGTCAGACAACGACTGGAAAACGAAACCCTGGACGACGTGCCCCGTACCGTGGCCGAAGAGGCCGCGCGCATCGGCCTGGAACGATGTGTCCGACCCGGGCAGAGCGTGGCCATTGCCGTGGGCAGCCGGGGCATCGACCGTCTGGCCCATGTGGCCCGAAGCCTGTGCGACCTGTTTCGCGGCCTGGGGGCCCGGCCGTTCATCGTTTCGGCCATGGGCAGCCACGGCGGGGCCACGTCCGAGGGCCAGACCCGAGTCCTGGCCGACCTGGGAATCTCGGAACTGACCATGGACACGCCTTTGCGCATCGGCCTGGGAACAGTCCGCCTGGGCGATTCCGACCTAGGTATGCCCGTGCTCGTAGACGCCCAGGCCGCCGAGGCGGATCACCTGGTGGTCGTGAATCGGATCAAGGCACACACCAAATTCAAGGCCCCGGTGGAAAGCGGGCTGATGAAAATGCTGGCCGTGGGCCTGGGCAACGACGAGGGAGCCCGGCTCCTGCACGGCCTGGCTCCGGTGCATGGGATGTACGCGCTGATCGACGCCGCGGCCCGGGTGATCCTGGAACGCGGCAATCTGCTTTGCGGGGTCGGGTTGGTGGAAAACGGCCTGGGTCGCCTGCATACCCTGCGCCTGCTGCCGCCAAACGAAATTCCAGAGCAGGAGCCGCGGCTTTTGGCCCTGGCCAAGCGCCTGGCACCCAAGCTGCCTTTTGATGAGCTGGACGTGCTCGTGGTGGACGAGATCGGCAAGGACGTCAGCGGCACCGGCATGGACACCAATGTCACCGGCCGCAACCGGGACATCCTGGGCGACTTCACCTCCACGCCATGCATCAAACGCATTTTCGTCCGGGACCTGAGCCCCGGCACAACGGGCAACGCTCTGGGAATCGGATTCGCGGACGTGACCACGGACCGGGTGGCCCGGGCCATGGACCGCGAAAAAACCGCGATCAACGCCCTGACCGGCCTGAGCCCGGAAAAAGCCGCCCTCCCCTTGCACTTACCAACTGACCGCCTGGCTCTGGCCGCGACAATCCACACCCTGGGGGCGGTTTCGCCGGAAGAGCTGCGGATGGTCCGCATCAAAAACACCAAATATCTGGAGCTCCTGCTCGTCTCCTCGGCCCTGCTCGACCACTCGACAACCAGCCTGGAAATTCTCCACCCTCCACGAGGCATGGACTTCATTGGGGAAGATCTGGCCCCGTTTCCCGAGCTAAACGGTTGAGCGACGATTCCCGGACATTCTTCGAAAAATCATGGCCGTTTCGCAATGCATGCCCTCGGACCGTCTTGACGCTTCGATGGCTCCAATTCTTGACCTTTTTGGTTGCTTTTTCCAGCAAGTCGCTGGTAAGCAAAAGCAACCGATTTTGACGGCCTCTCGACGGCCCTGGCCCACGTAAACCATGTCGACGTTTAGCCATAAATATTTGCACTCAAGGAGAAGAACATGAAGCTGAGCAGAATTTTCATTCTGCTGTCCGCCGGATTTTGTTTCCTGGCGGTGGGCACCCTGATTCTGAGCATCAACAGAATCATGGAACAGGAAATCACGACTCAATACGAACAAAAGGCGGACATGATTCTGTTCAGCATGAAGGCCGTGCGCAGCCATATCGGCTCGGTGGTCCGTCCCGAGGCCACGCGCATTCTCGGCCCGGACGAGTTCGTGGTGGAATTGCAGTCCACCTCGTACGCCGCCAACCGGGTCTTCGAGGTCATGCCCGAGGACCGCAAGTATGAAATCCAGTTCCGGACCCCATCCACCAAACCCATGAACCCCAAGAACAAGGCCACCCCGGTGGAGGCCGAACTGATCGAACTGCTGGACCGGATGCACCTTGCCGGAGAGAAAGAGCTGGAGTGGCGCGGCGTCCGGCAGGTAAACGGCGTGGACCACTTCATCATCGCCCAGGGAGCGGTTAACGCCGCAAGCTGCATTCCTTGCCATGCCGCACCCGAGGATGCCCCCCTGTCCATGCAGCAGCGCTATACCTTCGACTATCCGGCCAGGCTGGAAAACCGGGTGGAAACCGCGGAAATCGTCTTCATCCCCATGTCCTCCATCTATGCCACCATCGCCGCGGCCAACCAGGTCTTTTTCCCCTTGGGCGCGGCGGGCCTTCTGGCCATCGTGGTCGCCGTGTACCTGCTGTTCTCCCGGCTGATCAGCAATCCGCTGGGCCGCTTGCAGGCGTACTCCCTGGCCGTGGAACAGGGCAACCTGGACAAGGAAATCAGAGGAAACTTCCGCGGCGAACTGGCCTCGCTCAAACAGTCCGTCCAGGGCATGGTGGGCAAGCTCAAGGAAAAAATTCTCGAAGCCGAAGACAAGTCGCGGGAAGCCGAAACCGAGTCGCGACGGGCCATGGAGGCGGCCCAGGAGGCCTTTGAGGCCAAGCAGAGGGCGGAGCAGGCCAAGGACGAAGGCATTCAACACGCCGCGTCCAGCGTCGAGACCATCGTGGATCGGCTGAACGAATCACTGCACGAGCTTTCCACCCAGGTCCGGCATTCCGCCCAGAGCGCGCAGGGCCAGAACGAACGGGTTTCCGAAAGTTCCACGGCCATGGAGGAAATGAACGCCACGGTCCTGGAGGTGTCCAGAAACGCTTCCAATGTTGCCGGTCGGGCCGATGAGTCTCACAAACAGGCCCTGCAGGGCTCGGAGATCGTCCAGAAAGCCGTCGAAGCCATCGTCAAGGTCCAGCATCAGGCCGAATCGCTGCGCGACAATCTGGGCGGACTCGGCAAGGAGGCGGAAGGCATCAGCAACATTATGAACGTGATTGAGGACATCGCGGACCAGACCAACCTGCTGGCCCTGAACGCGGCCATTGAGGCGGCTCGGGCCGGAGACGCCGGACGCGGTTTCGCCGTGGTCGCGGACGAGGTTCGGAAGCTGGCGGAAAAGACCATGCATGCCACCAAGGAGGTCGGCCAAGCCATAGCCTCCATCCAACACGGCACGAAAACCAACATCCAGGCCATGGAAAACGCCGTGGCCGTGGTCCATGAGGCCACGGAACTGGCCAAGAAGTCCGGCCAAGCCCTGGAGCAGATCGTCACCCTGGTCAGCGCCGCTGCCACGGACGTCCACTCCATCGCCACGGCCACGGAAGAACAGTCCGCGGCCAGCGACCAGATCAAGGTCAGCCTGGAGGACATCAGTCGCCTGTCCTCGGAAACCACCGAAGCCATGAACCGCTCCGACCAAGCCATCCGGGAACTGCTGGACCAGGTCCGGATGCTGCACAACCTGGTCAAGGACATGACGGAAGAACGCTAAAGACAACCACGGGTGGCCGGGCTGAAGTGATCAGCCCGGCCACCCGTCGAGATCGTTCGTCCGCGACTTTTGCGGCATACTCGCCGGGAGCACAAAAAAAGGCCCGACGTCCGCGTAGAAAACACGGATGTCGGGCCTTTCGGTCTTCAAAGCGGCAGGGTGGCGCTACATAAACGCCTCGCAACTGCCGGGCAGGGGGAAGCCGCTGTGGAGGCAGATGGATTCGCGGGAAGCTTCCCGGACGTCGTAGGCGACCATTTCCGTGACCATTTCCGGAAAGCTGATCTCCGGGGTCCAGCCCAGCTTTTCCCGTGACTTGGTCGGGTCTCCCAGGAGGCTTTCCACTTCCGTGGGCCGGAAGTAGCGGGGGTCCACGGACACCAGCACGTCGCCCTCGGCAAAGGCGACCTGTTTGCCGATGCGCTCCAGGCAGGATTGGATCACCGGGGAGGGCTCGTATTTGGCGACGATGCCCTTTTCGTTCAGGCCCTCTCCTTCCCAGCGCAGTTCAATGCCCACTTCCCGGAAGGCCAGTTGGCAGAACTCCCGCACCGAATGCTGTTCTCCCGTGGCGATGACGAAGTCTTCGGGCTGGTCCTGCTGGAGGATCAGCCACTGGGCGCGGACGAAATCCTTGGCGTGCCCCCAGTCCCGCAACGCACCCAGGTTGCCCAGGAAAAGATCCTTTTCCAGGCCCAGGGCAATCCGGGCCGCGGCCCGGGTGATTTTCCGGGTGACGAAGGTTTCCCCGCGCACCGGGGATTCGTGGTTGAAAAGGATCCCGTTGCAGCCGAAAATGTTGTAGGCCTCGCGGTAATTCACCGTGATCCAGAAAGCGTAGAGCTTGGCCACGGCGTAGGGGGAACGGGGATAGAACGGCGTGGTTTCGCGCTGGGGCACTTCCTGGACCTTGCCGTAAAGTTCCGAAGTGGAGGCCTGATAGAAACGGGTCTTGTCCGTCAGGCCCAGGAGACGGATGGCCTCCAGCATCCGCAGGGTGCCCAGGGCGTCGGCGTTGGCCGTGTATTCCGGGCTCTCGAAGGAGACCTTGACGTGGCTCTGGGCCGCCAGGTTGTAAACCTCGTCCGGTTGAATCTCCTGAATGATCCGGGTCAGGTTGGTGGCGTCGGTCAGGTCCCCGTAATGCATCAGGAAGCGGACGTTTTCCTCGTGGGGGTCGCGGTAGAGATGGTCCACCCGCTGGGTGTTGAACAGCGAGGAGCGACGTTTGACGCCGTGGACCTCGTAACCCTTTTCCAGCAGAAATTCGGCCAGATAGGCTCCGTCTTGACCGGTTATGCCGGTGATCAGTGCTTTTTTCATCGTGCTGTGGTCTCCTTATCGTGATGTCGCCCGAGGACTTGGATGAATCGGGACGGCTTTCCAGTCCATAGCGGATTGAGGATTGCAGGGCAACTTTGAATGGTTTAGGGAATCCGGAAGCGTGCGCCCGATACGCGCACCGGCTTTTTCACCCGACCGACCTTCAACCCTGCCCCCTCCATGCCCGAAATCCACGCCCAACGCCGCGAAAAGCTGCGTGAAAAGCTCAAGAATGCCGGACTTCCGGCCCTGCTGGTTTCCAGTCCGGCCAACCGATTCTACCTCAGCGGCTTCGAACTCCACGACCCGCAATGCAATGAAAGCGCGGGCATGCTGGTGATCGCGGCCAGCGGCGAGGACTGGCTGCTCACGGACCCGCGCTACGAAATCGTCGCCGGCAAGGTCTGGCCCAAGGAACGGCTGTTCATCTACACCAGCCCCAAAATCAAACAGATCCGTGAATTCCTGGCCGGTCTGGGCCACCGGCCCCTAGGGTTCGAGGCCAGGGCCCTGAGCGTTGATCTCCACGGGGAGCTTTCCGAAGAAGTGGCTTTCATGCCGACCACGAACGTGGTGGAACCCCTGCGGCTGGTCAAGGACCCCGGGGAAATCGCCCTGCTGGAGGCGTCGTGTCGCCTCAACCACGAGGTCTTCGCCCTGGTCCCGGATCTGCTGCGTCCAGGACGCACGGAACGGGAGATAGCCTGGGGCATGGAAAAGCTGTTCCGGGAACGCGGGGCCGAAGACCTGGCCTTTCCGACCATCGTGGGCGTGAACGCCAACGCTGCCCAGCCTCACGCCGTGCCCAACGACACCCCGGTCCGGGACGACTGCCTGGTGCTGGTGGACGCCGGAGCCCGGCTGGGGAACTACTGCTCGGACCAGACCCGGACCTTCTGGGCGGGGGAGCGCCCCTCGGACCCGTTCAAGCGGACCATGGACCTGGTCCGCGAGGCCCAGGACCGGGCCATCGCCGCCATCCGTCCGGGCGTGCCGGTGTGCAGCGTCTATCAACTGGTCAAGGATTTCTTTCGGGACCACTTCGTGGACGAGCGTTTCAACCACGGCCTGGGCCACGGCATCGGCCTGGAAACCCACGAAGGCCCAAGCCTGAGCCCCCACGACACCAAGACCATCCTGGCCCCGGGCATGGTGGTCACCGTGGAGCCCGGCCTGTACTATCCGGACTGGGGCGGCGTCCGCTGGGAATACATGGTCCTGGTTACGGAGGACGGGTGCCGGGTTTTGTAGGACGGACGTGAACTGAAGAAACAGGGCCGATCCTTTTTCCTATAACCATCATTTGCGTGAAAAAACATGAACCAATACCATCCGCGTTTCCCACTCCTTCTTTTCGGCCGACGATTACTCCTGACCGTCTTGATCACCTTGCTCCTGTCCGCCTGCCTGGCCGGAGGAGCGGACTCGGACGAGCACATGGAAACCAAGATCGGGCAGATGCTGTTGATCGGCTTTCGCGGCCTGGAAGTGGACGAAACCAGCCCCATTGTCCGGGACATCCGGGAGGGGCGGGTCGGTGGCGTGATCATCTTCGACTACGACGTGGCCCTGCGCAGCCCGGTGCGCAACGTGGCCTCGCCGGAGCAGCTCGAAAAACTGGTAGCGGACCTGCGCGCCGCGAACCCCAGGACGCCGTTATTCGTGGCCATTGACCAGGAAGGCGGGCGGGTCAACCGGCTCAAGGAGCGGTACGGCTTTCCGCCCACGGTCTCCCAGGGCTGGCTGGGCGAGCAAAACGACCCAAGCCTGACGGGCGAATACGCCCATCGGACCGCGAAGACGCTCTCCGGGCTGGGAATCAACGTCAATCTGGCTCCAGTGGTGGACGTGAACGTGAATCCGGACAATCCGGTGATCGGCAAGCTGGAACGCAGCTTTTCCGCGGAACCGCATACGGTGGCGGTTCACGCCGCCGCGGTGATCGCCGCGCATCAGACCGAAGGCGTGCTCACGGCCCTCAAACACTTTCCGGGCCACGGCAGTTCCACCACGGACTCCCACCTGGGCTTCACCGACGTGACCCGGACCTGGTCCGAGAAGGAGCTGGAACCGTACCGGGAAATCCTGCGCACCACGGGCGCGGACATGATTATGACAGCCCACGTGTTCAACGCCCGCCTCGACCCGGACTGGCCCGCGACCCTCTCCCCGGCCACCATGCAGGGTCTGCTTCGCAATCAGATGGGCTTCCAGGGCGTGATCATCTCCGACGACATGCAGATGCAGGCCATCACCGACCACTACGACCTGGAAACCGCCCTGGAGCAGACCATCCTGGCCGGGGCGGACGTGATCATCTTCGGCAACAACCTGGTCTACGACAAAAACATCGCCCAAAAGGCCGGCGAGATCATCCTGAACCTGGTCCGGGAAGGACGGGTGCCGGAGTGGCGCATCCACCAGTCCTACACCCGGATCATGCATCTCAAATCGCGCCTCGCCGCCAGGGGGAACACGGAGTGCAGGCTCTGCGACGCCTATTGAGCCCGGTCGCGCAACCTTTTGCCCCCAGGCCCGCGATTCACCATCAGCACCCGATCAAGCCATGAGAATCAACGTCGGCATCTCCGAGATGCGCGTGACCAAACAACCCGGAGTGATTCTCGTCACTCACTCCCTGGGCTCCTGCATGGGGCTGGCGGCCTACGACCCGGTCTTCAAGGTCGCCGGGCTGATTCACTGCCTGCTTCCGAAACCCTCCGGCAACAAAAAGGCCTCGGAAAATCCGGCTATGTGCGTCAGCACCGGGGTCCCGGCCATGATCCGGGAAATGTACGCCCTGGGCGCCCAGCGCCAAAACCTGGTCCTGAAAGCCGCCGGGTGCAGTCGAATGATGAACGTGCTCAACCAGTTCAACACCGGGCTGCGCAACCAGGAGGTCTTGCTGGCCCTGCTGGAGCACAACGGCCTGAAGCTCGCGGCCGGTGAAATGGGCGGGAGCGTCCCCAGGACCATGTATCTGCTTGCGGATACCGGCCGGGTCCTGATCCGGTCCAAACGCGAGGAACGCGAACTATGATCAAGCGCAAGATCATCCTCTCCCAGATCACCCGGGTACCGGTGCTTTCCAGTGCCGTACAGGAAGGCATGCGTCTGTTGCGCGACCCTCAGATGGACATGGGCGCCCTGGCCAATGTCTTACAGCATGATCCAGGGATTACCGCCAACATCCTGCGGCTGGCCAACACCCCGTATTTCGGCTCCATGAGCCGGGTGAACAATCTTCGCGACGCCGTGGTCCGCCTCGGCGCGAAACGGGTTTCCCAGCTCCTGCTCACCGTGGCCGTCACTCCCCGGATCAGCGGGGAATTGGAAGGCTACGATCAAGCTCCCTGCACCCTTCTGGAACAATCCCTGGCCATTGCCGTGGCCTCGGAACTCGCCGCCGCCGAATTGGGCATCGACGCTCCGTCGCACACCTTCACCGCCGGACTGCTGGCCAACATCGGCAAGATCGTGCTGAGTCAATTTCTGGAGAACGAATACGAGCAGGTCAACGCACTGGTAGAGTGTGAGAACGTCTCCTTCGAAGAAGCCGAACGCCGCATTCTGGGAGCGAGTCACGCGGAAATCGGGGCCGAACTGCTGGCCTCCTGGAACCTGCCCGAGGAGATCGTGCGCGTGGTCCGCCATTTTCGCGCCCCCGAATCCTGCCCGGAACGGGACGTGGCCCTGGATCTCGTCCACGTCGGCTCCGCGGCCGCCGCCATGACCGGCATCGGCCAGGGGCTGGACGGCATGCAGTACCCTGTTTCCGAGGCCGTGGTTGAACGTCTGGGACTGACCGAAGCTCAGGTCCGGGAGGTGCTGGTCAAACTCCTGGAGCACGTCGCCAAACTTAAGGAAGTATTGCCGAAGTGCGAGAAGAAGACGTGATTTCCCGTCGCCGCTTCCTGGCCGGAGCCGCGGCGTTCGCCGTCTCCCTGCCTCTCACCGCCCCGGCTCGGGATCAGTCCGAGGAAACGCTTTCCGCCGACTTGACCGTCGGCCTGGCTCTCGGTTCCGGCGGGGCCAATGGCTTGGCCCATATTCCCATGCTCGAAGTCTTCGACGAGCTGGACATCGTCCCCAAGATAATCGCCGGAACCAGCATCGGAGCCGTGATCGGAGCCCTCTACGCCTCCGGCCTTTCCGGGGCGGACCTGCGTCGGTTGGCCTTGGACTTCGCCTCCGAGGACAGGCACATCATGAGTACCCTGATCCAAGGCAGCGCGGGATTGAGCCTGCTGGACCTCATCCGGCCCGACCTGGACGACGGAGGACTGTTGGACAGCCAGGGGTTTCTCGATTTCCTGCATGAAAAGGTCCGCGTTTCCACCTTCGAGGAGCTGGCCGTCCCCCTGATGGTCGTGGCCGCGGACTACTGGAAGCGGGAACAAGTGGTTCTGGACCAGGGGCCGCTGATCCCGGCGATCAAAGCCAGCATGGCCGTTCCCGGCCTGTTCTCCCCGGTGGAGCTGGACGGTCGGCTGCTGGTGGACGGCGGCACGGTGAACCCGTTGCCCTTTGACCTGCTCCACGATCGGTGCGACCTGGTCGTGGCCGTGGACGTTTCCGGCGGAGCGGCGGAACCAACGGAACCAACCGAGGACAAACCCGACGCGCTGGACTCCCTGTTCAACACCTTTGAAATAATGCAGCGGGCCATCACCGCGGAAAAGGTGAAAAACCGCGAGCCCCACATTTTCATTCGCCCGGAAACATCCGGAGTCCGTCTGCTGCACTTCCACAAGGCCGAGCAGATTTTCACACAATCCGAACCCGCCGCCCAAGAGCTGAAAGCCGTCCTGCGCCGGCACCTTTCAGGCGAGTCGTAAGCGTACCTGCTTTGCTGTTGGGGGCTTCATGCCTCGAATGTCCGGACCGGATGACAAACAGGCCAATATGTGATTGGAAACAGAACCGCTGAGCGCACGGCGGTTCGTTTGCTTGGAGACGTCACCAAAGAAGAGGAGCAAGCCATGCTGGCTATTTTGGATTACGAGGCAGGGAACCAGACCAGCGTCCGCAGGGCGTTGGATTTTCTGGGCATCCCGTGCGCGATCACCGCGGAGCCGAACGCGCTGCTGCAAGCGGACGGGGTGATTTTCCCCGGCGTCGGCGCGGCTGGCCAAGCCATGACCGAACTCGGCGACAAGGGGCTGGACGCCGTGCTCAAGGAAGTGGTCCGTTCGGACAAACCGCTTCTGGGCATCTGCGTTGGCTGCCAGATTCTGCTGGACTACAGCGAGGAAAACGACACCAAAACCCTGGCCATTCTGCCCGGCGAGTGTCGCCGCTTCGATCCGACCTGGAAGGACGAGGACGGTCGGAACCTGATCATCCCGCACATGGGCTGGAACGGTCTGCGCCGCAAGCAAGAGTGCGTCCTGTTGGACAATGTCCCCGACGAAGCGGAGTTCTATTTCGTGCACAGCTACTTCCCCGTGCCGTCGCCGGAACTGGTCCTGGCCACGACCTTCTACGGGCAAGAGTTCGCTTCGCTTTTCGGCAGGCCCGGACTCTGGGCCACCCAGTTCCATCCGGAAAAGAGCGGCCGCCCCGGCCTGACCCTGCTCGCCAACTTCCATAACTACTGCAAGGAGGCGGCCCATGCTCAGTAAGCGGATCATCCCCTGCCTGGACGTCCGGGACGGACGGCTGACCAAAGGCGTGAAGTTTAAGGGCAACGTGGACATCGGCGACCCGGTGGACATGGCCAGGTTCTACTCCGACGAAGGGGCCGACGAACTGGTCTTCTACGACATCACGGCGTCCAGCGAGGGCCGCGGCATCATGCTCCGGGTGGTGGAGGAGGTGGCCTCCAAGACGTTCATTCCCTTTTCCGTGGGCGGCGGGATCCGCAACGTCGCGGACATGCGGGCCGTGCTCCTGGCTGGCGCGGAGAAGATCTCCGTCAACTCCGCGGCGGTCCGCGCTCCGGAGATCATCTCCCAGGGCGCGGCGGCCTTTGGCTCGCAGTGCGTGGTGGTGGGCATGGACGTGCTCAAGGTGCCCGCCACGTCGGATATCCCTTCCGGTTACGAGGTGGTGATTCACGGCGGGCGAACGCCCACGGGGATGGACGCCCTGGCCTGGGCCAAGCGGGTCCAGGAACTTGGCGCGGGGGAAATCTGCCTCAACTCCATCGACGCCGACGGGACCAAGGAAGGATATGAACTGACCCTGACCCGGCTGATTGCCGAGTCCGTGTCCATCCCGGTGATCGCCTCCGGCGGAGCGGGCAAACCCGAGCACATGGCCGACGCCTTGACCCAGGGTCTGGCCTCCGCCGCCCTGATCGCATCCATCGTGCACTACGGCGAGTACACGATTCGGGGCATCAAGGATATCCTGGCGAACCAGGGGATCAAAGTCCGTCAGATTTGGTGAGAACGCCTCCGGGCTGTTCTAAAAAGCCGCCAAGACGCTAAAAAAGCTCAAACCCGAAGCGNNCGCTTCGGGTTTGAGCTTTTTGCGGCGACGCCGCAATTGGGTGTTTTTCAACGGAGTGCTCTATTCGGTGTCCTCATCCGGCATGGCGTCGTAGGTCCCGCCCCGGCCTCCGGACTTGTGAATCAGGCGGCAGGGACCGATGACTATGTCCTTCTGCACGGCCTTGCACATGTCGTAAATGGTCATGGCGGCCATCTGCACGGCCATCAGGGCCTCCATCTCCGCCCCGGTGCGGTCCGTGCAGCGGATTTCCGAGTCGATCACGATCCGTTGCCGCTGGACGTCCACGGCGAACCGCAAATCCACGTAGGACAGATTCAGGCCGTGGCACAAGGGGATCAACTCCGCGGTCTTCTTGGCCGCCATGATCCCGGCGATCTTGGCCGTGGCCAGCACGTCGCCCTTGGGCAGGGCCTTGGCCATGAGCAGGTCCAGTGTCTTGGCGGAAAGCACCACCTCGCCCCGGGCCATGGCCAGCCGCTGGGTCTGCTCCTTGGTCCCCACGTCGACCATGGTCAACTCGCCTTCTTCGGTCAGATGCGAAAATTTATCGTCCATCGCCGTTATCCTTTGACCGCGTCCTTGGCCTTTTCAAAAAAACGTTTGACCTTCTTCATGGGCCGATCCTCCTCCAGGCGGGCGAACTCCCGAAGCAGTTCCTCCTGCTTGCCGGTCAGCTTGGTGGGGGTCTTGACCTGAACTTCCACCAGCAGATCCCCGCGCTGGGTACTGCCCAGATGGGGCAGGCCCATGCTCGAAATCTGAAAAACATGCCCGCTCTGGGTGCCCCTGGGAACATCCATGGGCACCGGCTCATCCAGGGTAGGCACCTCGATGCGCGCCCCGAGAGCCGCGTCCACGAAGCTGATGTCTTTTTTGACCACCAGATTCTGGCCCTGGCGCCGGAAGACCTTGTCTTCCTCCACGTGGACGACCACGTACAGATCGCCCGGAGGTCCGCCGTGCAGGCCCGGTTCGCCTTCGCCGCGCAGCCGCAGGCGGCTGCCGTTGTCCACCCCGGCGGGGATGCGGACTTTCAGTTCCCTGGTTTTACGGGCAATCCCCCGTCCATGGCAGGCCCGGCAAGGAGAGGTGATAATTTCCCCCTGGCCCTGACAAACCGGACAGGTCACGGCCAGACGGAAAAAGCCCTGATTCTGGATCATCTGCCCCTGGCCGCCGCAATGCTTGCAGGTCTCGGGCCGGGTGCCCGGGGCCGCGCCGGAGCCTTCGCAGTCACCACAGACTTCATTGCGCGGAATCTGGAGTTCGACCTCCGTTCCCTTGGCCGCGTCGCGAAACGCCAGGGTTAAATTGTACCGCAGGTCCGCGCCGGCCTGAGGGCGTGGCCCCCGGGAGCCGAACCCGAAAAACTCGCCGAAAATATCGCTGAACGTGGAAAAAATGTCCTCGTTGCTCCGGAAACCCTGGAAGCCGGAGTTGTTCAGCCCTTCGTGGCCGAACCGGTCGTAGTGGGCGCGCTTTTGCGGATCGCGCAGCACTTCGTAGGCTTCCGCGGCCTCTTTGAAACGTGCTTCCGCCTGCGGATCATCCGGATTGCGGTCCGGATGATACTTCATGGCCAATCGGCGGTAGGCCTTCTTGATCTCGTCTTCCGCGGCGTCCCGAGCCACGCCGAGAACGTCGTAAAAATCCTTGCGACCAGCCATGATTACTTCGTCAGGCCGACGATGCCGGCTTCCTTAATGTCCTCGGCGGGCAGCACCTTGCCCGCGGCAATTTCACGCAACGCGGTGACGATTTCCTTGTTGTCGCTCTCCACAAGGGAATGGTACCCCTTGCGGTACTGCTGGACCCGCTTGATGGCCATCTGCACCACGAGAAATCGATTGTCCACCTGCTGCAAGCAGTCTTCCACGGTAATCCTGGCCATACGTCCTCCCTCAGCGAGCTGCGCAAGCTGATCTTTGAATTCGCAAAACTTTACTTTTTACCAATAAAGAAAATCGGCGTCAACGCTTAGACAATATCCAAAAAACTCCCTCCGGAGCAACGGAGGTTCATTCGAAAGTCGCGAAGCCTGTCCAGCAGGCCTACAATTTTCAACAACGCGAAAAAGGAGCGGCAAAAAACCGCTCCCTGATCTCGTGTCTCATCGCTCTTCCTGCAGATACATCTCCCGCAGGGCCACCTTGTTGGTCTTGCCCACGCTGGTCTTGACGATAGCCTCCACCAGGCGGACCTTGACCAGCACCGCTTCCTTGGGCAGCACGCCCTTGTCCACGAAGCTCTTGACGTGATGGGCCACGGCCTTTTCCGACAGCGCGACGCTCTGCCTGGCCACGACCAGGGCCAAGGGCGTTTCTCCCCAACGCAGGTCCGGCTTGCCGATCACCGCGGCTTCGGCCACGTCCGGATGGCGCAGGATGATGTCCTCCAGCTCCAGGGAACTGAGCCATTCTCCGCCGACCTTGATCACGTCCTTGGTCCGGTCCGTGATCCGCAGACTGCCCGAGGCGTCGCGGCAGGCCACGTCTCCGGTGTTCATCCAACCGTCGGTCCACAATTTTTCCGAATTGCGCTCATCCTTGAGATAGGACCGCGTCAGCCACGGGGCGCGGACTTGCAGGGCTCCGGGGGTTTTGTCGTCGTCGGGCGCTTCCCGGTCGGCGTCGTCGACGCGGCGCAGCCGGACCAGGGGCAAGGGACGGCCGGTCCGGGTGCGCAGGGCGATCTGGCTTTCCTGGTCCTGAAGCAGTTCGGCGTCGGACAGGTGGGTCAGCGTCAGGATGGGGCAGGATTCGGACATGCCGTAGCCCGTGAAAACGTCCACGCCCCGGTCCAGGGCCGCCTTGCACACGGCCTTGGGCAGGGCCGCCCCGCCGACGACCACCTTCCAGCCCGCCAGGTCATAGCCCGCGCATTTGGGATCGGAAAGCAGCATGTGCAGGATGGTCGGCACGCAGTGGCTGAAGGTGACCTTCTCCGTGCTGATCAGCCGGGCCAGAACCTCGGGAACGTACTTACCCGGATAGACCTGCTTCACTCCGAGCAGGGTCGCCATGTAGGGGATGCCCCAGGCGTGGACGTGGAACATGGGCGTGATGGGCATGTACACGTCCTCGCGGTGCAAGCGCCCCTGGGTGGCATTGGAACTCAGGGCGGCCAGTCCGGCCAGGGTATGCAGAACCAGTTGCCGATGGCTGAAAAAGACGCCCTTGGGCAGGCCCGTGGTCCCGGTGGTGTAGAAGGTGGTGGCCCGGGTGTCCTCGTCGAAATCCGGAAACTCGGCCAGCGGCTCGGCGGCGGCCAGCAGGGCCTCGTACTCGCCGGACAAAGGCAAGGCGGTCTGAGGGGGTGCGTCGTTGTCCGTGAGCAGAATATACTCTCGCACGGTGTCCAGCCGTCCCTTGATCTGCTCCAGCAGGGGCAGGAAGTCGGCGTTGACCAGAATGACGTCGTCCTCGGCGTGGCCGATGGTAAAGACCATCTGCTCCGGGGAAAGGCGGATGTTGATGGTGTGCAGCACCGCTCCGATCATCGGCACGGCGTAGTAGCATTCCAGGTAACGATGGCTGTCGTAGTCCATGACCGCTACGGTGTCCCCGGGCTTCACCCCCCGGGCCAGCAGCATCCCCGCCAGCCGGGCCACCCGCTCGTAAAACCCGGCGTAAGTAAAGCGACGGGATTCGCCGTAGACGATTTCCTGGTCCGGATGATTCTGGACAGGGGCCTGGAAAAGATTCTTGATCAGCAGTTGCTGTGATGGATGCATGGTTCTTCCTTGGGGTTGATTGTTATCCGGGCGACGTTATTTACCCATGACTCGCTTGGTATGCTTGCGTTTTCATGACATTGATGAAATATGGAACTAATCAGAATGATTGAGCATTGCAATCAAATTACCGCATATTCGTCATTCATGCCGAATGATAAGACATTCACAATAATATCAAGATGTAAACTCACTCCGAAAGAGCTCTTATGCGCCAAACAATCCTGACCCTGACCGCGGAAAGCAGTGAGGAAGCAACGGCCATGGCCGTGAACGATTTCCAGTGCCCTCCGGAAAGTGTCGAAATTACCGCGCTTGAGGACGGTCGGTTCAAGGCCGAGCTGCTGGATCATGATGCTGATATCAAGGTTACAATCTCTCCGGAAAAAATGAAGGCCACCATCATCGACTCCCTACCGGCAAAGGGCAAGGGGAGCCCCCTGAGCCTGGAAGGTCTGTTGAAAAAACTCACCGAGGCCGGAGTCCGCATTTCCCCGGACGCGGATGTTGCCGTGCAGGTGGTGGAACAACTCGCCCATGGATCTGATGTCGCGGGGACGGTCCTTGCCAAAGGGACTCTTGCCCGTCCGGCCAAGGACGCATCCATCGAGCCCCTGGGGGACTGGAATTTCCCGGTTTTTCCCGGAGACGCCATTGCCGGATACGTCCCCCCATATGCCGGCAAAGCCGGTCTCCTGGTCACCGGAGAACAGGTCTCTCCTCCCGCGGGCGCCGGGGAGGCGGACATTGTCATTGCCAAGGAGAACGGATGCAGCCTGGATCGGACGGCATCCATGATCATTGCCGAGCAGTATGGGCTGCCAAGCATCGAAGACAACAGGGTCAGCGTCCAAGGGCTTTTTTCCTTTGTGGACAAGAACATGGCCATCAAGGCTACGATTTACCACCGCACTTTCAGGGACGAACCTACAGAGGTTCGTCATTTCCAGGAGGCTCTGCAACGGATGCAGGTCACGGCCCCGCTCCAGGAAGAATCCGTGCGCAAAGCCGTGGCCAAGGCCAAGGAGCGTGGAGCGCCCGTGGAAAACGTCATCCTCTGTTGGGGCAAGTTACCCAAAGAGGGCGTTGACGGAAGCTTCGAGCCGACCGTGATTTCCACCCCCGACGCACTGGGCCAGGAAACCGCCGACGGCAGGATCGACTTCCGGGCACGGGCCATCGTTCGTTCCGTGAATGAGGGCGACATCCTGGGTCGGTTGATTCCCTCTCAACCAGGGGAGCCGGGCATCGACGTGTTCGGGAAAACCGTGCCGGTCAAAGAACGTCGTCCCTTCACCCTGTTGGCCGGAGAAAACGTTCGCTGCTCCCAAGAAAGCAACGAATATTTCGCTACGGCCTCCGGCATGGTCTTTTTTCAGGGCAACACCCTCAAGGTTACGGAAGTCTTCGAGACCAAGGGCGACGTCAACCTGGAAGTGGGCAACATCAAGTTGGAACGGGGGTCGGTCAACATCCGCGGTTCCGTGCCGTCCGGCTTCCGGGTGGAGGCGCCCGGCAACGTGGTGGTCAAGGACGTGGTCGAGAACGCCGTGATCATTGCCGGCGGCGAGGTTCAGGTGGGGTGCGGCATTATCATGGATCAGGGAGGGAGGGTGGAGGCCGGCGGCGGAATATCCGCGCTGTATGCCCAAAACGCCGTGCTCCTGGCTCAAGGTGACGTGAATATCGCCCACGAAATCAACAATTGCAAGGTTACCGCCAAACGAAACATCATCGCCACCGAGGGAAGAGGCAAGATCATCGGCGGCATTCTGCGGTGCGGAGAAGGAGTCCTGGCCAAGGAAATCGGCTCGCCCGCCGGAGTGGAAACCCAGATTTATCTGGGTGCGGGCCGCGTAACGGAAGTCAACATGGAGCGCAAAAAGGAACTGGAGGAGACCCTGCAAAAAGTCTACAACTCCCTGGGTTCCGGAGATATCAAGAGCATCCTGGAAAGAGCTCCGTCGCACAAACGCCAAATTGTGGCCGAGGTGCTCAAGGCCAGGGTGCGATGTGAGCAGGAGCTTTCAGAGATCGAACAACAAATCCGCGAAGAGCGGGAGAATTTCCGTACTGATATTAACCTGCGAGTCAAGGCGCAGAAGATTATTCACCCGGATGTCATCATCCTCTGCTTCACGGCGAGCTACAAGGTCGCCACTCCCCTTGTCAGCCCCACCATCTACTACGATTCTCAACAAAATCGACTTGTTCTGGCATAACAGCAGAGTGGAATGCGTACTTGCACCCTCGTCACAACGATCATACCCACTGATTGCTCAAAAACCGTCCGGTCCGCCGCCTGAATGCTTAGGCTCGGCGATACGTAGCAAGCGGTTTAGTCGTAAGAGGCTCGTTTTGAGCGCTCGAATATACACTCAGGGCAGTAACAGTGACCAAAATCAGTCCCATGCCGAATATCTGCTGTGAGGCCAGGGTTTCATTTAAAATCAACACGCCGAATAGCGAAGCGGTGGCCGGCTCGACCATTGCCACAATAGACGCTACCGTCGGTGTCGTATGTTTCAAACCGACGATATAGAGAATAAACGACAAGCCTGTGCCAAGCACCCCCAAGACCACGAACAGTGGCCAACTCGGCGCTTTCAGTACTGCCAGGGCTTGATCGGCATCGCTCAGCCACATAAGTATGATTGTAAGAACAGCTAGGGCTATCACAAGAATTGCTTGTGGGCTGCCGTGGGGTGCCGCATACTTAAATCCGAAGATGAATACCGCATAGAACAAGCCGGAAAGCAACCCGGCACCGGCGGCGATGGGTGTGACCTCACCCGCTTCGCCCTCATAGATGCCTGTGAGCAGCACCACGCCAAACATTACCAGAGCGATAGCAACCCACTTGAACAGAGCCGGTCTTTCGAGTTTGAGTGTGAAGGAAACGAGATAGACGAACACGGGTGCACAGTACATCAGGGTCACCGCAACCGCGACACTGCCCTGCGCGATGCTCACTAAATAAAAACCCAGGTTGCCAGCTACGCCCACACCGGCAATCGCCGACCAGAACCACAGTCGACGACTTGTTAGTCCACTGCCGCGCGGACGAATCGATAGCCATACGATAACGACCAAAAACCCGATGGCACCCCAGTAGAACGACACCACAACCGGATCCCAGCCCTGGGCCGTAAGGATGCCGGCGATCCCGCCTGATAGTCCCCAGCATAGCGCTGCAAGTGCCACGAAAGACGTACTCAGCCCACCATTCTGTTTGATAAAAATAACCTCTCTGAAGTAGCTCATTTCCGGATGGAAACGAGCATTTTTTTCTTTTGGGAAGGAAGTCAAGCAATTATGCTGAAGGCCGCATCGAAGGAGCTCCGTCAAGCAAACGCCAAATCGTGGCCGAGGCGGCCAAGCCCAGGAGGGTGCAATTACCAGGAGTTATTGAGCAGTTCCGGAATTCCTTTTCAGACTGCCCTGAGACTGTTCAGGGGGCGTTCAAGGGGTGAACAAATGAAAAGCTGGTTCCCGCCCCTTCCCCGGAAGTGAAGAATACCTTGCCCCCCAGAACCGTCTCCCCGAAAAGCTTCATCGAATACGTTCCAATGCCCCTGCCGGATTGTTTTTTCGTACTGTAACCGCGCTGAAAGATGCGCAAGGCGATTTCCGAAGGGATCACCGCCGCGTTCCAGACGGTAAACACGACGGCCTCGGGCTGCTGCTCCAGCGACACGCTCACCTCGCCCCCCTCCTCGGTCGCCTCCAAGGCATTGAGAACCATGTTCAGCAAGATCCGGTACAGCGCCGCGCCGTCGGTTCTGAGTACGATCCGCGGCAAGGCCTCGGGAAATCGCACCACCCTGCCCCGGGCCGCCTCATGGTTCTGGAAGAAACCGCGCAGTTCGACAAAGAGACGCCCAAGATCGCACTCCGTCCACCTCGGGGCATAGGAGCATGTCCCGGAGTCGAACAGCGCCTTTTGCAGAGCGATCTCTCCGGCCAGCCGGACGGAAGATTGATGGATGATTTCGCTGAGCTGAGACGGGCTTTTCATGTGCAGCAATTCCCCGGACTGGACGAGCATGGTCAGCATGTTGTTGACGTCGTGAAAAAACGCCCTGGCCAGCGCCGCCTGTTGCTCCTGGACCGTGACGTCCTGGAGAAAGAGCAGAATGTACACCTTGGAATTGATGCGGATCGGGTTGGCCCGGACCTGGAGCAGCAATTGGACCGGCTCGCCCCCTTTTTGAGCCGTCAGGGCGCATTTCCTCTCAATGGGGACTTCCTGCTCCAAACAGGCGACAATGGCTATCGCCGCCCCGCAGGAGGAGCAGTACCTGCCGGTTCCGCAGCCGCCGGGGCCATCGTCGGCATGCAGGCAGTTCAGCGCCTCACCGGGGCGCAGGCCAAGGGCCGTCTCCGGATCATCGATGCCCAGCAGTTTGAGAAAATCGGTGTTGATGGAGATGATCTGCCGGTGGCTGTTGAGTATCGCGATCAGGCCGCCGATATTCGTCAACAACCCGGTCATCACCGGGTTGTTGCTGACGATCTCGATATCCAGCCGCAGTTCATCGTCGCCCGCCCGCCCAAGCGCGGCGAAAAACGTTTCCTCATCATTTTTGACTTTCTTCTCGATCATCATGATTGCCCTGAATATCACTGTTGTGATCCGACATGTCCCGGCCGCTGCAAAGGCTGGACATGAGGGAGTTCATTTTTTCGCCGTATACCGACCGGCTTCCGCGAAAAAGGTTATATCCGAATATCCCGCATGAACCTTTCCTGAATGCAAAACGCCGGCGGGAATAGAATAAATATCGCCTTTCCTGAATTGCTTTTTTACACCGTCGATGGTCAATTCGATGACACCGCTCAAAACAAAACCAACTTGCGCCGCATGTGAATGTTCCGGCAAATCAGCATCCATTTCAAACTGCATGAATATCAGTTGGTGATCAGCGGCTTGCGACAAATACGCCGTGATGCCGTCGATGGGTATATCAGCTTCGGGCAAAGCTTTGATCGGAGGGGGGAAAATGTTTTCCAATTCTTAATCTCCTCCTCTACAGAGTTCAACGCGTTGCATGCGCTTCGGCTGGACGAGCCAAGTCTTACGCCGTAGCTTTTGCAAGCTCTCTGACCGTGTAGCCATCAAGCGCACGCCACGCCGCACCGTCCGAGCGCTCAATGGTTTGACCAGGAACGATACTTTGATTTGTCCAGGCTGGGTTACCGATCGCCATAGACAATATCCCGAAGGGATATCTCAATCGATTCGGCATCGTCTACAGAGATTTTATCGGGGAACGACATAAGCATCAGATGCAATGGACTGCCACCAGCCTGTAATGGAGGCTGGATGTGATGGTGCTGGTTCAGATGGAATCCCAATCGTTCATAAAATTTGATTCTTCTGAGAGTTGTATCATCCACTGGCGGTTCCACTTCGAGAACCACATTTCTTCCAGACTGGATCAAATTGTTCATCAGAATGGAGCCGATACCACGCCCTCGGCCTGTTTCGGCAATGGCAATGTGTTCAACAAAATAATATCCGCCTATATCCCAATAGGCGATAAAACCCATCATCCTGTCAGCCTCAGAATAGAAATCCACTGCATATTCTTTTCTTGTAAGTACGGCTAGTTGACCGGCACGATCTCTTTTCTCGCACTCCGGAAATGATTCAGAGTATATTTCCCAGAATGATTCGAATTGTTCATCAGTCATGATTTATCTTCGTCGCCATAGTGGCTGCGCCATATCTACGGTTTGCCGCGGAACGGGGTCAAGTCTGCTTTGGCTCGCAAGTGTTTTTTCTGCGAATCCACTTTTCTCCGAAGCGCCTTTTCCTTCTTCAGCCTGGATTGGAGGCGGAGCAGGATTCTGCTGACCGCACGGTAGGTCCGTATCCAAATGCCTCCGCGATACAAGAAAGTGTATCGCCACGAAGCGATCTGAAGAGCTGGATCTCGACGACGCGATCCGCTCCATGCGGTTATGAGTTGTACTCCATCAATATTTCAATATGTCCAGTGTGTTCGTCAGCGCTTTCCTTGATGGCCTTGAATCCACATTTCCTATAAAACCGAATGCCTTGCTCATTTTCACGATATACGGTCAGACTCAATTTCTTTCTCAGCGATTTAGCTTTACTCATCAACTGCTGCCCAATGCCTTTACCCTGGGCATCAGGAGCAACGAACATCGCCGCTAACGAATCTGCATGGAGCGAAAAAAAGCCCCTAATGGTTCCGTTCTCTGAAAAGACGTATGTATCGGAATTCGGAATATATGTTTCACGCATATCATCAACACGTGATTCCCAAAATTCTTTTCCAACAAAACGATGTGCCCGGATTGAGGCTTCCAGCCAAATATGCAAGACATCTTCCATGTCCGATGATTTAAAAGGACGTATCATGTTGTTCATTCATTTAAAGTCATTACGTTCGCAGCACTCGCTTGTCGCGTGTATTGATGCACGTTTTTGTTATCCCATTACGGCTAACGTGCCGGATGGACGCAGTCAGCCCTGAGGCACTTCTGGTGGGGAGCATTAGGAGTTTGTCCTCTTCCCAGAGTTTTTTGCCACAGACGAGAAAGGCAGACAAAGAAGGACTTTTCCCCAGTCGACTTGGCTGGTGAAAAACACTTCGCGCCGCGGGCGCAGGCAGCTGTTTCAGCCCATTGTTTTTGTTAATGGGCTGAAACGTTCTTCCGTCTGCCTTGGTCGTCCTGCATGGTCTAGCGAAGCGGGTGGCTAAATAATCCCTGTATTTCAAATGCTCGTGGGTCAACGATCCCGCGGGACAAACACCTAATGCTCCCCTTCGGGTGGAGCGCTCGACGCGGAACCCGTAGTCGACTCCGAGGTTTTGTTGGGTGAACGTCGTCACCCGATGATTGTCAGTGCAATCCACGGTACAATGTTGAAGACGAATATGAAAATTTTGTACATGCCAATGAATGAGTAGATAACCGCATTGAATGTTTCCCGAGGCATAGGAAACCACTTGCCGTGCATTCGATAAACGAAATCTCCGCCGAATCCAAATGCTACGACCAGAAACGTTATCACCAGAAACATCACGTTCAGGATGGTGCACCACATGAAAAACTGTGTCAGCAATTCAATATTCATTTCGTTCTCCTTTATTCGCCTAAATCCGCCATCATGCGCGGCTTTGTAGTGAAGGCGAAGCTACTGTCCGAAGATATTTGTAATTACCGGCCCCACTTCAGACCGCACCAGCCCGATCCCGGCGTGATCATGTTCGCCGTGTCGCCAACCCGGTGCGCCGTGCCGCCGCCAACTGGCGCTCGTCCGCGGAGGCGAACAAATCCGCCTTCCACTCCAGGGCACAGGCGACATGCAACGCATCCATCGCGCGAACCGGGTTCGTTTCCAGTACGTGAACCGCGGCGGCCAGCACGGAAGGGGTCAACTGAATGATGTCCGCGTCGCGGACGTCAGCCAGTAATTGCTTCTTGACCACAAGGTACTGCGCCCTGGACAACTTGTTTTCACGGAGACGCCGGTTCAGCGCGGAGATGATTTCGGGCACGCAGATGACGCTCAGCCCGAGTTCGGATGCATCAAGGCAGATGGATTCAACCTGCTCGCTTCCATCCTCCTCGATGAGCCGTTCGGCAAAGGCGGAGGAATCAAGAAACGTTTTCATACTCTCGCTCAGCCAGAATGGCCGTGGAGAGCGCGGCCCCTTTCGTGCTCAACCGCAAGGCCGGACGCTTCCATGAAGGCTCAGCGGCGTCGGTGGATCGGATTGGAGACACCTCGGCAATGGGTTTGCCGTGCCGGACTACCACGATTGTCTCGCCGTTTTCCACGCGGCTGAGCATGCCCGAAGCATGGCTCCTGAATTCGGTCAGGGAGACTGTTGTCATGATGCACCATCCTTTTTGTACATTTCTGTACAGTTTTTTGTGCACATGTCAACGAACAAACCGGCATCTTGGGTGAGGGGGAGTGAAGTGGAGCCCTTCTCGATCAAAACTCAGACAGGTTTCATGGCCGAGCCGACGCTTTGAGCGCCAAAAGAAGATATTCACGAACAAAAGGAAGAAGGGTTAAGTCGCCCTTGCCCCACCAGTATTCATATTCTTACCGAAACCACCCTTCTCCAAAGCGCTTTCCTTAGACAGCGCGAGGAACGAGCGTCCGGTGGCCGCGGGGAGCGAACCCTTGGCCTTGTAGACACGAATCAGCTACTCCGGAATCTCTTTCAGATTCTCTAATGGCACCCAGCCCGACGCCGAGCCGCTGGATTTTTCACACCATAGCCAACCATTCAAAGCCCTTGTACCAATGAGCACCTCTCCTTCTTGCACATCAAGCTCTCTGGCCGTGTAGTCATCAAGCGCACGCCCCGCCGTACCGTCCAAACGCTCAATGATTTGACCAGGAACCCATCCTGGTTCCTGCCCTGGCGTGCTGCAGAGAAACCAATTATCCCAGCCCTCCGATCCCTCATATTCCTCACCAACGACAAGAGGAGCACCTTTCCTGAAAGTTATGGGGTTAGGAAATTCACTTTCGTGTGGACTGACGACGAGATACTTCTTAACGCTCATATCGCTTCCCTTGTTCTGGCTAACGCTGCCAGAACGCGCGGCTTTGCAGTGAAGGCGAAGCTGCAACGGAAAAGCCGTCGCCGTGGCTGGCCTTGTTATTTTTCGCTGAGCGAGGACCGAATCTTCTCATTCGTTTTCTTGATACTTTCCTTGGCCTTTTTGCGAGCAACCTCAAGGTCCTTTATTAATTGATCAACGGCATAGTCGACTTCTTGATCTGATGCCAGTTGGGCAGTAATTGCTACCGAACCATCATTCAAGGTCCCATAGGAATTAAGAACGATGTTGACCATCTGATTCCCGGGCAAATCGCCCTTCTTCCAGCCATCCATAATACCTACAACACCGAATTTTCCTTTCATGACTGATGCCCTCTGCAAAATAACGTGCGGCATAAGGCGTAGCGGCTTTTTGACGTCGTCCTCAATGCCGTGGTTATACGAATTTTACTTCGATTATGATCGCTTCCTCTGTTGCTTTAATAATCAAAGCTTCCTCGATGTTTGATTTACTTATTTTGAAAATATCAGAAACTATATCTTTGACAATATTTGTGGCCTTTGAAGTGTATTTATTTGGCTCACTTTTCATTCCATTATCACGATATGCCCAAGCCTGATTTTTCTTGAAGATATGGATTTGGTCCCCCCCCATATTCGCAGGTCTGCGATCTAACCTGTATGAATATCCTTTCCCCCAATCTTTGGTTTTGCCTTCCTCGAAAAGGTTTAGGGATTCAAATAAGAATTTCGGTGCCAAATTTGTTGGTAAATTTCGAAATTTAACGACAACTTCATTTGAAGTTCTTTCTTGTTCTATAAATTCTTTGAAAGTTTTCATATGCGACACCTACACTGTAAAATTATGGTGCAATGATGTCTCATGATCATAAATAGTGACCGATCCACCATTAACTGATCCGCTAAAATGACAGCTACTGTGATAATCATACCCAGAAAATTGATTGCCATCAATTTTTAATTGAATATGTGCGCTATTTCCATAATCGTAAAGAATGCCCGGATTACCAGAAACATGGCATCCTCTATCGTAATCATAGATGTTCACATTGTTCACATCTACATTCCCGCTAATATTGATATGCTTTGATTGTGTATAATCATACACAGAAGAGCCCCTTTTGCCTGAAATTAAAACCACAGCGATCAAAGCGATGCAAGCTCTTGTGTTGTCAACCATAAACACCTCCGAGTTCATGTATAACGGGCCGCCATCAGCCGCGCGAGGAACGAGCGTCGGCTGCATGGCTTTGTTCGGCTTTAAGTTCCAGAGATTTACGTCCCAGCTGAGAAGCCTCTGCTGTTAGTTTTTCACAAATCTTCGATGCCTTGAAGCTCGCTTTTATAAGCTTCTCATTAAGAGCCTGCTTTTCTGCTTTCACCGTGGGTAAGCGGCCGGATACCAGATCAGCTATAGTGCTTCCCATCTCATCTCTTAGTACGATTAGCTGCTTATAATGCATTTTAAGCTCTGGTGCATAAAAATTTAGAAGCATTTCTAGCTTAGCAAGTGGAATATTAACCTCCGTTTTGTAGCGCTCGCCAGATTCTACTGCTACTATTGCGTTAAAGTAGACGTTACTCAACGTGCCTCCTACCTCCGTCGACACTTGTGCGATTAACTCTAGCTTTTCATGTACAAGCCGCGAACGCTCCCAAGCATGCTGGCGGTCTATACTCCGCTGGGATGTGATGTGTTGTAAGACACCACCGACGATCACCCCGGCCAAACTGGCCAGCACGCCCAATAATATTTCCATATGCGAATTCTCTATCTAGCCGAGCAGTGTTATTATCCTGACTTCGCAAAAAAGCCACTTCCTTCCATCTGGGTTGATCAATGTCGTTTCAAGCAATTATCGACTGCAATTTTTTACAAATTATTTCAAAACGATAAACTGCCAATCATAGCTTTCATCTGGTGCTGAAGTCAGCTTTATGCCTTGGACTGAAGTCAGCATTATGCGGCAATCGTGGGTTCATCCTCAGGGACGGTGCATAAAGCCGACTTCGACGCAATTAAAGTGAACCCTGTGAAACTCTCCGCTCCAAGCAGTGCACCGCCTATCACCTCGACGATTCCAATGTCCTGGCCGCGAGGATGACATATCCATAGTCAACTGACGGCTTTGATGGCGGAAACGGAAGTCGAACCCGCCTGGCCGACTGTGATCGGAAGCTGGAGGCCATGGGGGAGCATTACGCGTTTCTGTAAATCGGGATGGGAGGATTACGCATTTTTTGATGAGCCTCACCCTTTTATGCCGCCCCTTCAGGGCTGGGTATACTATCTCATTGATATCCCAGGGCGTTGCCCTGGGCTGTACTTGTTTCGCCCTTTCAGGGCTTGATTTCAGCCCCAAAGGGGCGACATGTTATAGCCCAGGGCAACGCCCTGGGACAACGATGGGAAAGCAGGAAGAGCCCTGTAAGGGCGACCTACTCAGCAGAATTGTGTCATAAACGCGTAATGCTCCCAGGCCATGGAGCTCGGCCAATGGGTGGCTCCCGCCCGCGCCGTGACCAGCGCGGGCCGGGAAAGGAACGCCGTTCCGCTTTCGTATGGCATTTATTTGATTGGCCGTAATTCAAGCGGAAGGGGTTTGCAAGCTTGTTCCGCAAAAGGCGTGGTACAGGCCAAAGGGGCCTTGCCGCTCGACGTGCAACAAGCCGTGGGCAGGGCGACGATGCCGTGCCGTGATGACTGGCCGGGCTTGCCTCGCGGTCATGGCGAAGAGAAGTGAGTGGGTTTCGAGATTTGACAGCTTTGGTCGCCGATGCTAGGCACTACACATTCGCATATTTAACTATATATATGAGTACAAAATATGAGTGAAACAACCCTTCTCAGAGCACTCAAAGTGGTCGACGAAATTTCCAGCCATCCGGAAGGTCTTGGTTTCTCGGCTATCCGCATCTTCCTGGGCAACCCCAGTCCGACCACGGTGAACAAGATCCTGAAGGAGCTTCTGGGCATGGATGTCCTGCAAAAGACACCCGGGAAAACATACGTCCTGGGCACCAGGGCCTATTTCTGGGGCAAGGCCGCGGCCAGGAGCAACGACCCCATGCGGATCGTCAGGGCGCATATGCGCGGGCTTCATGAAGAATTCCAGGCGTCCGTGAATCTGTTCACCTGCTCCCAAGGCAGTTTGTTCTGCCTGGAAAGCTTCGTGGCCCCGCACTCGCCGTCCATGTGGTCCGCGGGGCAGAGTCTGGCCTTGAGCCTGCCCGTGGTGGGCTCGGTGTTTTTCCATGACCCCGCGCAACTCCGGGACGAAGGATTTTTGCAACAAGAGCTTGCGGCGCATCGTGAAGAAATTGCCCTGGACGACGTGAAGACCATGATCCGGGAAGCTCTTCAAACGCGGATCCAGGATGACGGCGGCCTGTTCTATCCGGGAATGCGGCGGTTTGCCGTTCCCATCAGGGAACAGGAGCGAACCGTGCTGGTTCTGGGACTTGGGGTGCTTGAGGCGCGTCTCAACAGGAGCGAAATCCGCGACAGGATCGTCTCCGGAATGGTAGAAGCAAGGGAAAGCATCGAACAGAGATTCAACCACCAGTATGCGGAAAAGGACTGATAATGGCTGCAAGCAAACCGAACATCCTGATCATCCAATTGGACCAGTTGGCCGCGCCGGCCCTGCCCTGCTATGGACATCCGGTCACCAAGACGCCGCACATGGATGCATTGGCCGAGGACGGCGTGATCTTCGACAATGCCTACTGCAACAACCCGCTCTGCGCCCCTTCGCGGTTCTCCATGCTGTCCGGGCAACATACGTCCAAAATCGGGGCCTATGACAACGGGGCGGAATTTCCGGCGGACATTCCGACATTTGCCCACTACCTCAGGGCAAACGGATACAGGACCACCTTGTGCGGCAAGATGCATTTCGTGGGCGCGGACCAGTTGCACGGGTTTGAGGAACGTCTGACCACGGACGTCTACCCGGCCGACCACGGCTGGGCTCCGGACTGGGAAAGGCCGGACCATCGCTTTGACTGGTGGTATCACAACATGGACAGCGTCTACCAGGCCGGGCCCTGTGAACGGACCAATCAGATCGATTTCGACGACGAGGTCGGTTTTCTGGCTGAACGCCACATTTATGATCTGGCCAGAGCCAGGACCAGAGCCAGGAAAAGCCCCGAGGACGGGAACGGGGACGACCGCCCATTCTGCCTGACGGTGTCCTTTACCCACCCCCACGATCCGTATGCCTGCCCGAAGGAGTACTGGGACCGTTATGACCACGAAAAGATCGATCCCCCCCGGGTCGGGCATATCGCGTATGACCGGTGCGACCCGCACAGCCGGAGGCTGCGCCAAGCCTGCAAAATGGGCCGGGGGGAGATGGACGGGGAGTATGTCCGCAATGCCAGACACGCCTACTATGGCCAGATCAGCTACGTCGACGACAAGATCGGACGCATCCTGAAGGCCCTGGAGCATGCGGGGCTGCGGGAAAACACCGTGATCATTCTTACGGCCGATCACGGCGACATGCTGGGTGAACGCGGGCTCTGGTACAAGATGTCCTTTCATGAATGGTCGGCCAGGGTGCCCCTCATCGTGTCCGGCCCTGATTTTTTTCAACCGCGCAGGATCGCCGCCCCCGTTTCCCTGGTCGATCTTCTGCCGACCCTGCTGGAATTGTCCGCCGACCCTCATGCGCGAAATCCGGCGGCCGAACTGGACGGCAGAAGCCTGGCGCCCTTGCTCCGGGGAGAAGCGGACGATTTCGAGAGGCCGGTCATTTCGGAGTACCTGGGCGAAGGCGCCGTCGCGCCCATGATCATGGTCAGGAAGGGCGGATACAAATATATCCACTGCCCCGCCGATCCTCCGCTGCTCTTTGATCTTGAGGCGGACCCCGACGAACTTGAGAATCTTGCCCCCAACAGCGCATACCGCGACGCGTGCCTGGAGTTCGAAGGCATCGTCGCCCACCACCAGGACCTGGATGCTCTGCACGACAAAATTCTGAAAAGCCAGAAAAGAAGAAGGCTCGTCTTCAAGGCGCACATGACCGGGAAACATACGTCGTGGGATTTTCAGCCCATCCAGGACGCATCTCAGAAATACATGCGCAATCACCTCGATCTCAACGATGTGGAACATTGCGCCAGGATTGCCTCACGAACATGCGACAGCCCGCACGCAAACCCGGTTCCCGAAAATTGATGGGGAGCATTTCGCGTTTATGACAAAATTCTGCGTTCGCTGAGGTAGGTCGCCCTTACAGGGCTCGTCTGCTTTCCCATCGTTGTCCCAGGGCGTTGCCCTGGGCTATAACAGGTCGCCCCTTTGGGGCTGAAATCAAGCCCTGAAGGGGCGAAACAAGTACAGCCCAGGGCAACGCCCTGGGATATCAATGAGATAGTTTATCCAGCCCTGAAGGGGCGGCCTAAAAGAGTGAGGCTCATCAAAAAATGTGTAATGCTCCCATCCCGATTTACAGAAACGCGTAATGCTCCCAAACTGATGCGCCCTTTTTCCTTGCTGGTGAAGCCGGCTTCCGCTGACTGCAATCTCGCGTGCGCGTATTGCTTTTATCTGGATAAAAAAAGGCTCTCTCCGGAAGGCCAAAAGCCCCGGATGTCCGACGCAACGCTTCAGCGCATGCTGGAACGGTATTTTGCAACCAGGCAGCAGGTCTACTCCCTGACCTGGCAGGGAGGGGAGCCGGCCCTGATGGGCGAGGAGTTTTTTCAGCGGGTCACGGATCTGCAGAAAAAAACAGCCCGAAAAGGTTCCCGAATCGTCAACTGCATCCAGACCAACGCCACCCTGATCACCCCGGAAATGGCCGCTCACATGGGGAAGTACAGATTTCTCGCCGGATGCAGCATGGACGGCCCCGCCGCCCAGCATGACGCCTTCCGCAAAACGCCGCGAGGCGGGCCCACCCATGACAAGGTCGTCGAAGGGGTCAGGATGTTCAGGAAGCACGGCGTGCCGGTAAACGCGGTCTGCCTGGTTTCCTCGGCCAACGCGCACCATCCGGAGGCGGTGTACGACCATCTGACGAGCCAGGGGTTCAGGCATATCCAGTTTATCCCCTGTTTGCGGCAAGATTCCTGGAACGACGGGCCCGGCTCAGGCCCTGGCCCCGGCCTTGGCCTGACCGGACCCGAATGGGGAGAGTTTTTGCTCCGGATTTTTGAAAAATGGTTCGCGGGCGACATGGGCACGGTCAGCATCCGCAACTTCGAATCAATCCTGGCGCGACTGGTCATGGGCAAGGCGGTGGAATGCCGCATGGCGGACCGTTGTGATCAGTATCTGGTCGTCGAATATAACGGCGACGTCTATCCCTGTGATTTTTTTGTCCAACCCGGGCACAAACTGGGCAACGTCCACGACGACTCCTTTGACGAAGTTCTTGATTCAGCGGCGTATCGGAAGTTTTCCGATCAGAAGTCGGCCTGGGCTCCAAAATGCGCCCGCTGCCCCTATCTTCAACTTTGCAAAGGCGATTGCCCCGCGTTCCGCCTGACAAAAAACAACCACGCAAGCGTCCTGTGCGAGGGATGGAAGTATTTTTACGAAAAAACAGTCCCTCGCTTTATGAGCATCGCCCGCGACATTTCCGGGCGACCGGCCCCGGCCGGCTCTCTTTTTTGAATCGCAACCAAGGAGGAAGCATGAAGAAATCACTCACCATCCCGTGCCTGGCCATCATTCTCTTTTTAAGCTGGGGATCCGTCTCCCTGGCCCAAGCCCCCATTCGGTTCGGCGTGCCGCCCTGGCCCGGCGTGGAGGTCAAAACCGAAATCGCGGCGCAACTTCTGGAAGCATTGGGGTATGCGACGGAACAGATCCAGGTCGGTCCTCCCGTGGTGTACAAGGGCATGGAAAACGGCGACGTGGATGCGTTCCTGGGAGCCTGGACCCCGCAGCAAAATCCACTGCTGACTCCCTTGCTTGAAAAAGGAGCGGTGGAAATCGTCCAGACCAATCTGGACGACGCCCTGATCAGTTTATGCGTGCCCGACTACGTGGCGGAAGAAGGAGTCCAAAGCTTCGCCGACCTTGCCGCCCATGGCGACAAATTCAGCCGCCACATCTACAATATCGAAGTCGGATCGCCCATGCACACGGCCATGGAGGAAATCATCGCCAATAACGTGGCGGGGCTCGGCGACTGGGATCAGACGGGAACCACGACTCCCATCATGCTGGCGGAGGTCATGAGACTGATCGACAACGGCCAATGGGTCGCGTTCGCCTGCTGGAAGCCGCACTGGATGAATATCAGAATAGACATGGAGTACCTGGAGCCTG
The DNA here is from genome assembly GCF_000717475.1 of Desulfonatronum thiodismutans. Taxonomy (NCBI): domain Bacteria; kingdom Pseudomonadati; phylum Thermodesulfobacteriota; class Desulfovibrionia; order Desulfovibrionales; family Desulfonatronaceae; genus Desulfonatronum; species Desulfonatronum thiodismutans. Next base: position 14,073 of record NZ_JPIK01000005.1, on the reverse strand, counting down.
TCGAAGGCACGGAAAGCTTCGCGAGCGCGTCGCTGATCCATACGGTCGTCCGCGACGGGTTTAAAGCGCAATACCCCGACGCATATCAGTTTCTTCAGCAAATGACGGTCACATCCGAGACGCAAAGCCTCTGGATCAACGCATACGGACAGGAAGGTCTGCCCGCCGCCGAAGTGGCCGGAACCTGGATAAAAAACAATATGGACATTGTTTCGGGCTGGTTCGCGGGCGTCTCAACCCCGGACGGCGCTCCGGCCATGGAGTTGATTCAGAACACGTTCAACTAGCCGGGTACCGCAACGGTCCTTGTCAGCCCGTTGAAAAACTTCGGGATGGTTCAGAAACTGTTGACACTTCCGGAATTGAACCGCCCGCTTCGCTCAGGACGCAAAGGTCGCCAAGAAGAGATTTTTTGGCTTCCGCTGGAAAGATGTGGAAGCCAAAAGACTCACCGCCTATCGGCGATGTTGATTCCTCCCGACAGGGAGGGGCAATGTTTTTGGAAAGCAGCTTTTTCCCTGCTTTCCAAAATCTTTTCCTTGGCGTACCTCGTGCCTTTAGCGACCAACGGGAGCGGGCGGTTCGTTTCTTCATTCGAGGGTATATCGAATTTGTGCTTTCGAAAAAGTGTCAACCTGTTTTCACTGCAAAGCGAACCATCCCAAAACTTCAAGTACGAGAAGCAAAAGAGGCCGAGGTCCGGCTATTCAAACGCGAGAGTTCGAAGCCTTTGCGACGGCGCGCCAGTTCGGCATTTTTCAGCGGACCGCCGGTCACTGGGTGATCAATTCTTCCCCGGCCGGGCCTCGTCTCCCCAGACCTGGTTCAGGCGCGAATAGCGGCCGCATCGGGTCACATAGTACCGATAACGCAACGGATTCTTTTGGTAGTAGTTCTGGTGATGCTCTTCCGCCGGGTAGAAGGTGGTTCGTTCGAGAATTTCCGTGGCAATCGGTTTATCGAAGCGCCCGGAGCGATCCAGTTCCTCCTTTGATTTCCGGGCCGCCCGGTATTCGTCCTCGCCGTGGACAAAGACGGCCGCCCGGTAATGGTCGCCCCGGTCGCAGAACTGCCCCCCGCCGTCCAGCGGGTCGACATTGCGCCAGAAGGCGTAGAGCAGTTCCTCGTAGGAGACCCGCGAGGGGTCGTACTCGACCAGCACGCTCTCGTAGTGGCCGGTGCCCCCGGCGACCACCCGTTCATAGGATGGATTCTCGACATGGCCTCCGGCGAAGCCGGACGTGGTGGCGACGACGCCGTCGACCGCGTCGAACGCCTCTTCCACGCACCAGAAGCAGCCCCCCGCGAACAGGGCCGTGGCCCGCTGCTCATCGTCGGCAAAGCCGGTCGCGGGAACAAGCACGCAGGCCAGCAGCAGGACAGGGATCCACGGCAGTTTCCGAATCAGTATCATTATCGGTTTCATTTTTCAGCCTCGCAGTTGCGGCAGCGGCTCGTCGACCGGCACGAAGCGCAGGGCGAGCCCGTTGTTTCACCAGCGTTGGCCCGTGGGCTTGGGGCCGTCATCGAACACATGGCCCTGGTGTCCACGGCAGCGGATGCAGTGGTATTCCGTGCGCACCCTCCAGAGCTTGCGATCCGCCTTCGTACCCATATGACCTTCGAAGGGCTGGTAGAAGCTCGGCCAGCCGGTGCGACTGTCGTACTTGGCGTCAGAACTGAACAGCGGCAGGTGACAGGCCGCGCAGACGTAGGTGCCGTCCTCGTAGAGCTTGTCCAGCGGGCTCGAGAAGGGGGGCTCCGTCCCGTCGCGGAACAGGATGTCCCATGCGGCGTCAAAGACGTGGTCACGCCAGAATGCCGGGTCATGCGGGAGGGGTTCGAGATCCCAGGAACGATCCGTCACGGGATGAAACTCGCGCACCCCGACATTGACATTGGCATTGACATTGCCCATGGCCGCTCCCGCGGGCAGCATCAGGCATACGCCCGCTCCGAGAGTGAGCAGCAGAAAGTCACGACGATGCATTTTGGCCTCCCGGTTTTCCATATGTCAAAAGATGTTGGGCCAGTTGGCGTCAGCGGCCCTGATGTAACCTTCAATGTCCCGTTCCCAACGGCTCTTCACCCGCAGACTGGCATTGAGGTAGAGCTTTCCATCGACGATATTCCAAGCCTCCGGTATGGTCGCCGCCGCATAGTTCTCGGCCGCGGCCCAGGCGCACCAGCCCCCGTACTGAGGCGCGTAGACCTCCGGGTTCCCGGCGAACATGTCGCGATGCTCGGCACTGGCGAAATGCCACTGCGCACCGCGCCACTCATGGGTGTGATTCGCGGAGCCTTGGACGGGTTCTCCGACTTCAAAATAGGCAACCGGATCAGTGCCGCCCAACGCCACACCGTCCTTCACATAGATCCTTCCCTCAGCACCGGCAATCGCCGGTAGCAGCAGGATGGCAGCCAGCATTCCGAAAACCGTTTTGATCCAGACAGACATGATGCACCTCCTGTTTCACGATGAAATTTGCAATGTTTCCGTGGCCTCGAGGTGTTTTCTAGCGCCCTTGTGTGAAGAGGGAATAAAGCCAATGTAAAGGAAATGTAAAAGCAATCAGGATGAATCAACGAGGCGCTCAGGCAACTCGATCCACACGCGCGTCCAGCCATCCTCACTGCTCGCGCCAACCTGCCCGTCGTGCGCTTCGACCAGCTCGCGGACAATCGCCAATCCGATGCCGGCCCCTCCCGTCTCGCGGGAGCGCGCACGTTCGACGCGGTAGAAGCGCTCAAAGATGTGGGGCAAATCAGCGGCCGGGATCGTCGCGCCGGTGTTGGCGACCTCGAGACGTACACGGTCGCCGTTGCGCCGTCCGGAGACACTGATCAGCCCCTCGCGCGGCGTATAACGACACGCATTCTCCAACAGGTTGCGCAGGATGCGCGAGAGCTTGTCCGGGTCGGCATGGATGCGCTCGGAACCGGCCGAAAAATTCCGTGACACCACGATCGCGCCGGTCTCGATCATCGGTCGGGCCAGTTCCAGTTCGCGCTCGACCAGAGCGGCCAGATCAACATGCTCGCGATCCAGGCGCAAGCCGCCAGCCTCCGCTTCGGTCAACGAATGCAGGTCGTCGACCAGCCGCACCAGCCGCATCAGCTCGCCCTGCAACAGCTCCAGCGTGTGCTGATCAGCGGCCACGACGCCATCCGCGACACCCTCCAGGTAGCCGCGCAGGTTCGTCAGCGGCGTACGCAGCTCGTGGGCGACGTCGGCCACCAGCTTGCGCCGGAGGTACTCGTTGCGCTCCAAGGCCTCGGACATCCGGTTGAAGGCACGGCCCAGATCCGCCAGCTCATCGCTCGTCGTAACAGGTACGCGCGCGGCGTAGTGACCCGCCGAGACCTGACGCGTGGCATCCTGCATGGCCCGTAGCGGTTTGAGCACCTGGCGGGTAAGCAGCAGCGAGGACACGGTCGCGAGCAGCAGAGCAAACAGCGCGGCCCACAGGAGGTAACGGTTCACTGCTTCAAGGAACATCGCGTGGGTCGTATCCGGGGCGATGTCGTATTCCTGCATCAGTGCCGTGAAGTAATCAGCGGCGAGATGGCCGATGGCCCACCAGACGATGAACATCACCAGCACGATCACCGGCAGGTTGACGAGCAGGAGCTTGAGCAGCAGCGTGGAACGCCAGGGAAGCTTCGCGCGATCCGTCATCGCTCGTTGTCCTCCGGAACGAAACTGTAGCCGACCCCGCGCACGGTGCGGATGAGCCGCGGCGACGAAGGATCGCGTTCCAGCTTGCGCCGCAGCTTGCCGATGTGCACGTCGATGACCCGGTCAATGACATCGGGCTCGTCGTCGTACATGCTTGCGATCAACGCCTCGCGGGTCAGTACGCGCCCCGGGGCGCGCATCAGGGCCTGCAGCAGCCTGAATTCGACCAGCGTCAGCTCGATCTCGTCCCCGCCGCGGCTGACCCGGTAGCGTTCCGGATCCAGCTCAAGGCCCCCCGCGCGCAGAACCGCCGGTTGCGCCTTCCTGGACACGGCCTCGTAACGCCGGAGAATGGCCCGGACCCGCTCAACCAGCTCGCGCGGCGAGAAGGGTTTGACGACATAGTCATCAGCGCCGGCCGTGAAGCCCGCCACCCGGTCGATCTCGTCCTTCTGGGCCGACAGGATCAGGAACGGAATGTCCGACTCGCGCCGCAATTCATGCGCGACCGTCCAGCCGTCGATCTCGGGCAGGAGCAGATCAAGTATCACCAGCCGCGGCCGCTCATCGCGAATCAGTTCCAGAGCCCGGCGGCCGTCGGCGGCCCGGATCGTCGCAAAACCGGCATGCTTGAGGTACGTCTCGATCAGCCTGGCGATGTTCGGCTCGTCCTCAACGATCAGAATCGGCTGCTTGTTCAAGGGCAATCCCACACCATTTGCCGTCCCGCTTGTTGTACATTTAACAGGGTCAGGTTTTGCTTTTTATACTGGTTTAGGGTGAAACAATAAAAAAAAATCTGATGACGCCTTTATGCCGCCCTTACAGGGCTATTTTTGTTTTAACTTCATCTACCCAGGGCGTTGCCCTGGGCTATAATATGTCGCCCCGTTGGGGCTTCAGACAAGCCCTGAAAGGGCGAACTACCGTAGCCCAGGGCAACGCCCTGGGTAAAACGCCCCCCAACAATAATAGCCCTGAAAGGGCGGCATAAAATGATGCAACGCTAGCCCGAAAACAGCGATGGCCCTTTTGGAACGCCAACAAATTTAAATAATCGACCTCAAGCAGTATAACTTGTCTCGTTCTTTTTGATGATCCCGCTGACAGCGGCTGAAGCCCGAGATGCGCGGCAAGAGACTGCTGGGGGAGCCGTGCCCAATGTGTGCTGTTGCAATGGCCTTGTTCCGGTGCGGACCTCAAGCGGAACGTACGTCTTTCGAGCCATGCCGGACGTCCGGCATGGCCCGCCCTCACCGATCGTTCCTGGTCCGCGCTTATTTTTCCGTCTTGTCCGCGGTGCGTTCTTTTTCAAACATGGCCGGGTTGATGCTTCTGGATTCCGGCCCTCCGCATTCCGGCGTGTAGCAGGTCACGTCCACGAATAGACACTTGTGGGCGCAGGCCGGACAGATTTCCGGCGGCGTTCGCGCCTCCACGGTGTTTCCGCAGTTGTCGCATTTGAAGTAAGCCATCTTTCGCTCCTTGAGTGAGTCGTGTTTTCGCGCCGAAGTCCACGCGCTGCCATGTCACGCCGCTTCAACAATCCTCGCTTTCCCTTGGGCTTTCAAGCCCTTGGTCCGCGAGGGCGGGGCTATTCGAATATTTCCCTGAAAAACGCCTCCATGGCGATGAAAGCCCGTTGGGCAACCAGCGGGTGGTATTCGTTCCTGCCGGGAGTGTCCGCGTGCGGGTCCGTGAAGGAGTGCACGGCGCCGCCATAGTGGATGAGTTGCCAATCCACCCCGGCGTCACGCATTTCCTGGATAAAGGTCTGAACTTGTTCGTCCGGCACGGCCGGATCGTTCGCGCCGTGGAGCACCAGAATTTTGGCCTTGATCCGTTTCGCGTCGGCCGGGTCCGGCGTGTCCAGGTTGCCGTGAAAGGAGACCACGCCGGGCAGTTCCGTGCCGCCGCGGGCCAGTTCCAGCACGACCCCTCCTCCGAAGCAGAAACCAATGGCCGCGATCCGGGAAGGGTCCAGCGGAACGTCGCCGGCTTGTTCCTTGAACACCTCCAGCGCGGCATTGACCCGTTCGCGCATCAACCGCCTGTCCGCCCGAAGCGATCCGGCGGCCGCCGCGGCTTCGGCGCGGTTCGTCGGCCTGACCTCCTTGCCGTACATGTCGATCATGAACACGACGTACCCATCACCGGCAACACGAGCCGCCTTTTCCACGGATTGCGCGGTGGGGCCCATCCAATTGGGAACCATCAGAACCCCTGGCTTGTTTTGGGACGAGTCGCCTTGGTAGACTATCGTTCCCTCGAATTGCGTCTCACCGATGGCATAGGGCACGATCTTGGTGATTGGTTCGGCCCATGCCGAAAGCGTCAGAGCCAAAAGCAGCAATGGCGTGCAAGCGAGCGACTTCATGGCGATGCCCTCCTTGGGGTTGCGGGTTGAGGAGAGTTCTTAGGCTGACTGAGTGTTGAAATAGTCCTTATCCACAGCCAGTTCAAAAACCAAAATGTAAAGAGCTAAAAAACCAATATCGAAGAGTATTTATTCAGATGTGAGAGTTTGAACTTTTTGCAGCTAAATCGGAAGGCGGCCTTGCGGACCGGGAAGTTACGCTTAGCGCGGTCACGGTGACCAATATCAACCCCATGCCCAAAATTTGCGGACCAACCAGGGTCTGGTTCAAAATCACGACGCCGAACAGCGAAGCGGTGACCGGTTCAACCATGGCCACGATTGAGGCCACGGCCGGCACCGTATGCTTCAGGCCGGTGATATAAAGAACGAACGACAATCCCGCGCCGAACACGCCCAGTACCACGAACAGCGGCCAATCCGGAGTACTCAGGACCGCAACGGCCTGGTCGGCATCGCCCGGCCAGATCAGGATGACGGCAAGTACCGCGAACGCAATGGCGAGAATCGCCTGCGGGCTGCCATGCGGCACCGCATATTTGAAGCCGAAAATGAATATCGCGTAAGACAGCCCGGAAAGCAGCCCGGTGCCCGCGCCAATGGCCGTGACGCCGCTCGCGCCGATGTCGTAAATCCCGGTGAGCAACACGATACCGAGCATCACCACCGCGATGGCGGCCCACTTCAGCGGGGTGGGCCTTTCCAGCTTCAGGGCGAACGACACAAGGTACACAAACACCGGCGCGCAGTACATCAACGTCGCCGCAACCGCGACGCTTCCCTGGCCGATGCTCACGAAATAGAACGAAAAATTGCCTGCCACCCCGATACCGGCAATGGCCGACCAGAACCATAACCGGCGATTTGTCAGCCCGCTGCCGCGCGGGCGCAGCATCAGCCAGACGAGGACGCACAGCAATCCGATCACGCCCCGGTAAAATGAGACGACGAACGCGTCCCAGCCGTCGGCCATAAGGATGCCGCCGATTCCACCGGACACCCCCCAGAAAAATGCCGCCAGCGCCACGAAAGCCGTACTCATGCCCATCATGTGATCTCGTTTTTTGATACTCAAAAGAAGGATTCGCGGCGGCCAATGTCGCATCGTCGGGAAAAGACCGCTCCCACCGCCTGCCCCGTTTCGTGACGTGATACCAGGCTCCGGGATATTCAATCCGCAATGATCTTGCCATTCGGTCAAACTACTTGAAGAAGCCCACAGAAGTTAAGGGCGGACTTGACCCTATTCCATTGGCCCCATTTCACACTCATGATTTTTTGGATTGCACTGGCTGGCGGGAGAACAAGGGTCAATAACTCTGGAATTTCTTGGGAGAGATCCCGAATTTTTTGCGAAACTCCGCACTGAAATGACTCATGTTTTGATAGCCAATGTGCATACCGACTTCCGTAACGCTCATCATACCGGAGGCTATCAGTTCTTTGGCAATGTCCAGGCGGTAGTTTCGGAAATATTCAAAGGCAGGCATTCCAAATAGTTGCTTGAAACCAATTTTCAGCTTCTTTTCATTGATGCCCGCCATTCTGGCCAATTGCGCCATGGATGGCGGGTTTTCCATGTCCTGGATCAGGATTGCCCGCGCATCCTTAATACGGCTGATGTCGGAGGCCTTGAGCGCAGGGTGCGGGCATCGTGGTTCAGGAACCAAATATTCCCTCAACTGCAAGCCCATAAGCTCCAAAGTTCGGGTTTCAAGGTGCAGTCTGCGAAGAGAGCCGGAATAGGCGTTTGTAAAAATTTCCGAAATGAGCCGCATTTTAGCGGTGCTCCGCTGTCCCGCCCAATGGAAGGCTTCCTTTGCGCCGGAAAGAGCGCCGCGTAATCCCATTGGAATCTTGCCGCTTTCATAAGAAATATACGGTTCAAGGATCTCTTGGGACACAATGATGCTCAGCCGATGCATACCTCCCTTACAATCCAGGACGCCAGCCGTGTCCGGAAGGTACGCTATTCCATTGCTTCCAACGCTATGGATACGTTCGTTTTTTTCCAACGGCCCTTCCAGGTAGCGGCAGCAGTTCAGTCCGGCAAGCAAGAACCCGAAGATAACCGGCGAGTCATGAATCGCAAATTCCGTCCTGAAAGCGAAGGGCTGGGAGACATGGGCTATTTGCATGGCCAAGCCGGGCCTGAGATTAACAGTCTCAGTCCCTGTCATGCCGTAAACGTCCGGCCCCGCAAATGACGTTATATCCTGCTTCATTCCCATACCCATCCTGAATTACCGAGCGACCCCGCGCAGGGTGGTTTTTGTCCCCGCTTCGGGTAGACGCGTGCCGCGTCTTACCATAATGATAAAGCTATTCGTTTTCAAGCACAAAATATCGTATCAGGAGGAGCTATGCGTCGTATCATCAGATTTGCGGCAATGGCCGCAGTATTTCTTGCGTTGCCTGCATATGCGGGGGAGCAACAGTCCGTAAACACCTACACAATGGACACTGTAACCGTTACAGCAACAAAGCGTGAGCAGAATGTAAAGGATATTGCCTCAAGTATTTCCGTAGCCAGTGACATTGATTTGGAGAACTCCTCTTCAAAAACTCTACAAGATGCAACACGTCTTTTCACTAACGTACACATGAAAAGTACAAGTTCCGGAAATGAAATTGTTATTCGCGGGTTTTCGACATGGGATACGGCATTGCAATCTCCTGCTGGACTATATATTGACGGCATTCCCTATCCTCTTTCATTTATGCAGAATATCTATCTGCACGATATTGAGCGTATTGAGGTGGTTCGAGGGCCGCAAGGGACGCTGTACGGTAAAAACAGTGAATCCGGTGTAGTGAACTTGGTGCGTCGCATTCCAGACAATATGACTCAGGGCTCGGTTTTCACGGAAATCGGCAACTATGACACTATTCGCGTAGGTGCAGCCGTAGCCGCCCCCTTGCTTGAAGACAAGGCATATTTCTCTGGGAGCTATCTGCGGCACCAAACAGATGGATATGTAAAAAATACCTACAAGGGGGATGACCAAGCTGCCCGGCATGAGCTTGACTCAGGCCGGGTTATGTTGCGCGTCACTCCTACCGAGGAGTTGGATCTGCGCTTTTCGCTTGATGCCGCCCGCAATGAAGACGGGAGGGGAACTATGAGGCTTGCTACCGGCCCCAACCGCTCCGGCAGGCATGAAGTGCGTTCCGATGCCGCCGACAAAGCCTCATCAAACCTCGTCGTCCCCGCTCTTGTCGCCGACTATACTGGCAATTCGGTTAAAGCGACCTCCATCACCAGCTATATAGGCTACGACTACAAGATGATAAGTGATATCGACCGGACGCCTGCCCCGGTTGGCGTGTCCGACATGAAAATTGACCAGGACAACTTTACGCAGGAACTGCGCCTTGCGTCAGTGGGCGAACAAAAACTGTCCTGGGTGTCCGGCGTTTTTCTTGCCAGGACTTCTACCCGTACGGACATGGACAGACTGCGAATGATGGCCGCGGGAACAACCTATCTTCATACCAAGTACACGGAAAAAACCGGAGCGCTTTTCGGGCAGGCCACCTATTCATTGCTGGACAATCTTCGCCTTTCGGCAGGACTCCGCGTTGAGCATACCCGACTTGATGGCGACCAGAGTTGGGAAAACGGTTTGGGCGTCCGCCGGGATTATGGAAAACGGACCGACTTTACGGAGTTTCTCCCGATGGCCTCCACTTCTTGGGACATCACGGACAATCTGACCAGCTATGTTTCATGGTCGCAAGGCTATCTGCCCGGCGGCTTCAACGTATTTTCCGCCAGCAACCAAGACAACTTTTATTATGATCCAGAATACAGCACCAACTACGAAGCTGGGCTGAAGAGCAACTGGCTGGATAGCAAACTGCTCGCCAATATGGCTGTTTTCCATTCCAAAATCAGAGACAAGCAAGTCAGAGAAGAAGATCCGTCTGGTGGCGTCGGCACTTGGAAATTCACCAACTCCGCTCAAGCCCACTCCTCCGGGGCAGAGCTTGAACTGAAGGCGTACCCGATAACCGGCCTGGAATTGCGAGGTGGGATCGGCTACGCCCGCTCGAAAATAGATGAATGGACGGTTGGTTCCACGAACTACGAGGGCAACCGCCTGCCCTGGGCGCCTGACCTGACCTATAATCTCGGCATCGGCTACACACATCAGTCCGGCTTTTTCGCGCAAGCGGATTTCTTCGGTTCCGGCAAGCAATACTTTGATGCGGAAAACTCTCTTAGTGACTCCGGATACAAAACCGTAAATCTCCAAGGCGGCTACCGAGGCGAAAACTGGGAGTTCTCCGTGTGGGGCAAGAACGTCTTTGATGATCGCTACGCAATCAAAAAATTGATCGCCAACGATCAGACCATTGTTGAAGATGGCGACCCAATGACTTTCGGCACGACCATTACCTGGAGATTCTAGCTGTGATTTATGACCCGACAAACAGCATATTGGAGCCGTCAGCTTTTTTCACGGGCGGACGGCTCCCGTTCGCCACGCTCGCTGAATGGCTTGTTGCTCCGGTACGCTTAGCATTGCTGGAGTTGGCTATAGAGCTTGAGTTGCCTGATATTGTAGCCCATACAGGCACCTTGCCCGCCATTGCCGCCAAGATCGGAATATCACGGCAGGACAAGCTCGCGTATATCCTTGATGCCATGACCGCTGCTGGACTGCTGCAAAAAGAAAATGGCTCTTACCGCAACGCAACAATCACGGACGCCTATCTCCGGAAAGATAAACCGGCGTATCTTGGAGAACTCGTCATCTCGTTGAAAGCCATGCAGCACAGAAACATCCATCGGTTCAAGGATTGTCTGTTTTCCGAGTTTTCTCCCGTGGCGACCGGGGACAGTCTGCACGATGCGGAACACTGGAAGCGTTCCGCAAAAGGGCTTGCCGGGTACCAAAAGGCGGGAGTCGCGGACGCGATGGCCGGCATAGCCGCCTCGCTTCCCGGAGCGGAGCGGTTCCGTTCCGTTCTGGATTTAGGGTGCGGCCCGGGCATAACCAGTCTTCGCATTGGCCAACACCTGCCAAGGGTACATATGGTTTTATGCGATTTTCCACATGCGCTCCAGTTGGCGGAACAGGAGGCTGACGCAGCGGGATTACTCGGGAAGGTTTCATTCCTTCCCGGTGATTACAACCGTCTTGATTGGGGCGCGGGCCATGACCTGATCTGGACCTGCCAGAGTCTTTACTACGCGAAGGATTTGCCGTCCTTCGTGGAACGTATTTACGCGGCACTCAATCCTGGTGGTTTCTTTGTCAGCATTCATGAAGGGATACGCCGTGAAAATACCGAACCGGCCTTGATGACCCTTTCCCGCGTTTCCCTGGCGCTTGAAGGACAGGACGTATCCTTTGTCGAGGGCTATATTGCCGATGCGGCGATACAGGCGGGATTCAGCCGGATTTACAAAAGAAACTTGCCCATGCTGTTCGGCGACGCTGATCTTGAGGTTTTTCAGAAGCCGTTGAAGACGGAGGGTATCCAATGTCGCTTTTGCAAGTTGCATTACTCTGTTTTGCAATAGCCGCTGGATCGATTCTTCCCGCTTGGGCTGATACCGGGGGCGGCAAAACCATACGGTTTTCCGCCCCCCCGGTTGCACAGGCCGTCCCTCTTTTACGGGCTTCGAAGAGCGATGCGTTCCGTGCGGCGGGAATGGGCGCGGATTTCATTCCCTGGCGTTCTCCGGAACAGGTGCGGACCCTGATCGCCAACGGAGCGGTGGACGCTGTGATAACAACGTTGCCCACAGCGGCGGTTCTCTCCAACAAGGGAATCCCGTGCCGGATTGTGGCCGTCTATTCCGCGCCGTTATGGATTGTCGCCACGGATGCCCCTGGTTCTGATGCTCTTGATTCCTCTCCGACGGAAGAGTTTGCATCATTGCACGGCAAGGAAGTCCTGCTTCCTTTCGGGCCAGGGAATATGCCCGAACTGGCCCTGAAAGCGCTGACCTCCGAACAGGGCATGGAATTGAAGCTGCGCCATTGCGGCAGCATCATGGAAGCCGCCAACCTTCTTCGACTCGGCCGGGCGACACATGCCCTCCTGGCGGAACCGGCGGCAACTCTGGTGATGATGCAAAATTCACAAAAAGGGGGAATCAGCAAGCGTTTCATGCTTAAGGATGTCTGGCCTCACGTCTTCCCAGGACAGCCCGTCATGCCAACGGCGGCGCTGGTCATGGTCGGTCCTTTGGCGAAGGATGAAAGCGCCAGCGCTCTTGTTTTGCGGGCCTTTCTGGAAGGCGCGACCTGGACGGAAGAAAATGGAGAAGCAGCCCTACGGTTGGCGGAAGTGGAATACCCGGAACTCGGCCAAATGTTTAAGGCCGCGCCGGGTCTGGGGATAAGTGAGCTACGCTCCCTCGGCCTGCTCACGGGAGAAGAGGGGGAAAACGCGGCCAGATTCATGTTGGAACGGCTTTTTGCCATTAATCCCGCTTCCGTGGGAGGGCGCTTGCCTGGTGAGGACTTATGGGGGCTTGGCGATGCAGCCCCGTAGTCGATTCCGCCTTTTGGCGTCTGCCGGGCTCAAGGGTTGGAGTTGGAGGCTGTCCGGCTGCCTATTCTTTCTCGGCACATGGCATTTTCTTGCTTCCGGCAGTGGCACTCTCGCCTTCGCTTCTCCTTGGGAGACGCTTTCCGCGGCGGCAACACTACTGTCAGACAAAGACTTTTGGATGTCCGGCATGGTGCCTACGCTATACCGGATTTTAGCCGGTTTCGTCGTGGGGGTTCTTGTCGGCGGCTCCCTTGGCGCCAGTGCGGGGATATACCCGAATATCGCTCAATTTCTGTTGCCGTTTCGCTGGGTACTTTCCAGTGTCCCCGGTATTGTCCTGGTCATTCTGGCCATGCTCTGGTGCGGCGTAGGCTCGACAATGGTTGTCGTCATTGTGGCTCTGACCGTTACCCCGACACTCTATCTCGGGATGCAGGAAGGAATTGGCGCTGTGGAGGGCAATCTGCGGGAAATGGCGCGGGCCTACCGGCTATCCTTTCGCAAGCGTCTGACCGAGTTGTATTTGCCCGCAGTCAGCGCTCCCCTCATGTCCTCATGCGTTGTCGCGCTTGGCGGCGCCATGCGGGTCGCCATACTTGGCGAAACCTTGGGCGCGTCGCAAGGACTCGGTTACACCCTGGCCGTGGCCCGTTCCAATCTGGACACGGCGGAACTTTATGCCGTGGCCTTGATCAGCATGCTCATGGTCAGCCTGATTGAAGTTACTCTTTTGCGCCAGTTCAGGAAGAAACTGCAACGTGGGGAAAAGGCATGACACCGCTCATTTCCTTGCGAGACGCGCAGTATGGCTATTCCGGGCGGGTGGTTCTCACCGGCATCGACCTGGATGTTTTTCCGGGTGAGTCCGTTGTGATTACCGGCCCAAGCGGCGAAGGCAAGTCAACCCTGGTGCGCATGGCTTCCGGATTAGTGAAGCCGCTTTCCGGCCTTGTCGCGACAAATACCACGCGAATTGGCTTCGTCTTTCAGGAGCCAAGGCTTTTGCCTTGGCGGAATGCGCTGGAGAACGTTTTGCTCCCGTTGAAAGACTCAGGAAGCCACCACAAAAGTGAGGCACTGCGTCTCTTGCGTGACATGGGACTTGCCGGGGCTGAAAGTCTGTATCCGGAACAACTCTCCGGCGGGATGCGGCAACGCGTGTCTTTGGCGCGGGCACTGATTATCAAGCCGACTCTGCTCATACTGGACGAACCATTCACCGGGCTGGATCATGAATTGCGGGAAAGCATGAAGGGGCTTCTGGAATCCGCCGTATGTGGCAAGGGGATTGGTATTCTTCAGATAACACATCATCTGGAAGATATTCTGAATGGCGCGACACGAATTTTCAGACTTGAAAGCGGCAAGCTGACCCCGCAGACAGCTTGAGAACAACAGATCTGCCTGGCTGAGTGTTGAAAAAGTCCTTATCCGGCAGTCCGTTCAAAAACCCCAAGTGCAAGGAGCAAAAAAAGTTCGAAGTCGAAGCGTATTTATTCATACG